>JAEMRJ010000001.1 GCA_016463365.1 Thermoleophilaceae bacterium
CGGCACCAGCCCTCCCCCCTCTACTCCGCCGCCCACCACGCCGAGCACCCCATCAAGCGACGATTCAGCGAGCGACGGCGAGACGTTCATCTACCACGGCGTGATCAC
Organism: Thermoleophilaceae bacterium; assembly: GCA_016463365.1. Next base: position 109 of record JAEMRJ010000001.1, read on the forward strand.
CAAGGTGGTCGACGGGGACACGCTCAAAGTCAAAGTCAAAGGCCGCGTGAAAACCGTGAGGGCGATCGGGGTGGATACGCCCGAATCGAAGAAGCCCGGTGTTCCCGTTGAGTGCGGCGCCAAGGAAGCAACCTCAGCCGCGATCAAATGGGGCTTCAAGAAGGCGATCGACAAGGACGGCGACGGAATCTATGACGCCGGCAAGAAGGGCCGCAAAGTGACGCTCAAGACCGACCCCACACAGGACAAAACGGACAAGTACGGCCGGCTCCTCGCCTACGTCACCCGCAATGGCACCAACTTCGCCCGCAACCAAATAACAAACGGCTGGGGCATGGTCTACGTCTACAACAACGTCCCCTTCAAGCAGGTCTCCGCTTTTCAAGCAGTCGAGGCGCGCGCCAAATCTGCGGGCCGCGGCGTATGGGGCGAGTGCGACGGAAACTTCCACTCGGCCCAATAGCCGCCGCCGCTTTTCCGACACCCAAGTCGCCCGACCAGCCCTCGCATGTACACACCCTTTCTCTATTCCCTGACAACCCGCATCGACGGCAAGGACGGCCAACGTGTCTTCTCCGAAGACCGGGAGCAGCTCGAGAAACTCCGCGCCGACGCCCTTCGCGAGCCCAGCGCCGGCGTTGCCGACGTCACCACCGCACTCACGACCGACGGCAGCCTCTCCACGGTCTTCTGGCTCGACGCCAACGGCCGACTCGCGAAACTCGAAGCCAACGAGCTCGCGCGTCGCCTGGCGAACTCATCTCCACCCTCGCTGCCCGCTCGCCTCATCGGACACGCTCTCGAATTGCTGTTCGTCGTCGCCTGCCTCGCGGCGATTCTTCTGACTGGTCTTGCGGCCGTCGGTCTTGCCGTATCCGAGATCAACATCACCACCTGCCTGGCCCTTCTGGGCGCAGCATTATTGATCGCACTGGCTTCCCGGTATAGCTCTGCATATCTGCTGAACAAGCCAAGCCCCGGCTTCTTTGATCTGCACAGGTAGAACCCCATAATGCGCGATGACAACAACGGGATCCCGATCACATTGAACAGCCACAGCTCCGCCGCAACGTCACGGCGCACCATCCCCCTCCGAGACACCATCGCCGCAATCGCATTGATCTGTCTTTTCGCAGTCCCCTTCGCCCCGGCCGCGACAGCCACGGCTGATCCAGTTAGCCCCGTCGCAGACGAGTGCTACGACTCGATCGACAACGACGGCGACGGCACAACCGACATCGCCGGATCACCCGGCAAATACTCCGACCTTGACATCGGTTGCGAGGACGACACGCCCACCACAGAGCAGCTCACGCAGGCTCCGAGAATCACGCTCTCCGACGCCACCGAGTATGCCGGCGAAGGCCTGTCGCGCTACTACGGCGCCCGCTTCAACAAGAACGACGACGAGTGGTTCGACTGCTGGCGCAAGACCCGCGTCGAAGTCTCATGCCGCTACGGATTCGTGCGCCACGTCTTCATCTACTCAGGAGTGATCCGCATCCACTCATACCAAGTCGCAGAAGAGGCGAAGATGTCCTTCAAACGCCGCGACTTCTGGCGCGGCCGCGACTCGCGCTTTCCAGGAGCCGACGAGATCACCATCCTCAACTGCACAAAGAACAGCTGCGCCACCAGGCTGACTTACTACAACTAGTAGTCAGTCCACAAAGCCCGGATCCACCGCTTCCCCAACGCCGACAAGACTCCGCAACCACGAATGTTTTTGGTCGTAGACGGCTCGAAAGCAATGGCCGCGCTCGCACGTCAAAACCTCGCCGGCTACTTCCGGCTGCCACCCCGAATCAGCAAACTTCACCCGGCCGGCCTCGAGCGCGTACACCGATCGCACATCGTCAAGCTCTCCCCCACACGTCGGACATTCGAATATCGGAGCGAGCAGCTTCACGCTGCGCACCTTACGCGGGCGACGCGCTTCGGCGCTTGGGTTATTTCCCCCGCTGCATCTTTCCCCTGATCGCCAAGACCCCCGAGCTTGCCCCGCCGCGACGGCGTCCGCTCGCTTACTTCGGCGGGCCTACGGGGTTCTTCTGTTCTCGCAAGAGCCCAGTTGGCACCGCACCCTGCATCACGTCGAACCAGGCTTCCACGCGTTTGTCGATCCGAGACTCACGCTCCTCAAGCGAGCGCCGAAGCTCAATCGCCGCGTCGGCGGGTTCGCGCATCCCGAACAGCTCAAGCACGTCATCATCCCCGAACAGCATCCAGATTCCGCCCAGTTCTTCGAGCGCATTCCACGACTCCTGCTCGGAGATAACCCCGGCCTGTTTGTCGCTCGCAAGCGCGTCCGACGCTCGTTCCAGAAGGGTTACCGCCACGATCTCCTCAGCGATACACGCCGCGGGCTCATTGCTCGACAGGCGCGCAAGTAGCGCCGTCAACGATCCGAACAACGCGGCGGCCATCTGCTCGTCGGCAACAACTGCAAATCCCTCCGGCAGCAAGCCCTTCACGTACTCGGCGCCACGGCCTGACCCCAGCTGCTCCTGATACTCCTGCGCGAACTCGCGCCCAGCTCGCACCAGGGCAGAACGAGCATGAAGGTCAAACACCGTCTGCCCCATGAAGCCCAGTACCGAATCCGGAAAGCGAGAAGGCTCCGTTAGGAACTGACTGCCGGCGTCCGAAAGCTCAACCACGACCACGCTACGTCCCAGCTCGTCAAGGACTTCGTCAGCGTGAAAGAGGCCAAAAGTCTCGGCCCGCGCGAACGTCGCGAGAACTCGGCCGGCACTCCAGTCGAGCACTCCCTCAAGCTCCGCCAGGCGGTCGACTTCAAACGGCTGTTCAAGCTCGCTTGCAGCCCGCGTGAACGACAAGATCTCCTCGCGAGTTGGCATCCGGCAAGCATACGGCCGCTCCTGACGGTGCGCCGCCCGCGCATCTATAGTCCCCAGCTACTACCAAGTATTGCAACGGAGTCAACATGCGAACCCTCGGCATCATCCTGATAATTCTCGCTTACCTCGGCGCCAGCAGCTGCGGCGGCGCGGACAAGCCACCGATGCTCAGCTACGACGAGGCCAGCACCTTCACCGACCTCGATTCTTTGGCCGTAAACCTTGAGACCGACCACCAAGAAGGCACCGACGATCCAGGACAATACGCGGAGCTTGACGAGCTCGTGCCTGAGGCAATCACAATCTTCCGAGCACACCCGAACACGACGCTTGACTCAACCGACAACCGCACCACCAGGCAAGCACTTTCAGACATCGCCGGCACGCTCGAGAACACGCACGAGTGGGGACAAGAAGACGCCGCCGACATCGATCGCGCGCTGAAGAACCCATAGATCCCTTCGCCCTCTACTTGTGGGCCGCCGTTGCCCATCTCTGATGGATTCAATCCCTGAAGACCCAGCCGCACCAGCCGGCAGCAAGGACTCCAGAACCCCGCCCCCGATCTCACCGCGCGTCGTCCGCGCAACGCCGCGCCAACGAGCAGCCAACTCGGGCTATGACACCAGCTGCTGGTCTGCGCTCACTTGCGCGTAGCGCTCGAACAGCAACGCCAACCGCTCAACTTCCCCAAGAGATCGTCGACCGCCCCCGAATAGTTTGTCAATCTCACGATCCAGTTCCTTGTGCGCGTCGACGAGCGCCGGCGGACACGCTGCTCGGTCATACAAAGTTCCCAGCGGCGTCCCCGCAAACTGCTCTCGGACTTCGAGTACCTGGTCAACCGCGTCCTCGATCGCCTTTTTCTGCGCGCCTTCGGGTTTCACGAACGGGAAGGCGTTATAAGAAATATCCGGCGTGATTCGAATGTCCGACTTCAGCCTGCCGGCCATTGTGCGCACCCACGCCATAAACATCTGTGACTGCAACGTCCCAAAAAGCCACTTCTCCTCAGACGCCACGACCATCGTCAGATTGCTCGCAATTACCTCAGGCTCAAGCCACGCCATCGGCACAACCATTCGCGTCTCAGATGAGACGACCGGGACACAAACAAAACGGACACCTGGCTGGCGAATAGCCGAGAAAAGCGACGGCTTACTCGCAAGCTCGCGAAGCTTTCGCTTTCTCACCTCGTTCTTCGTGTTATCCACCATCTCGACGCGCGCCTTTCGGACAATCTCTAGCCGGCTCCGAAGGAACTCCGACGACGCGATATCAGCGGGATCCGCGCCAACCAACCACAAGCAATAACGAGCGCCGCCATTCATCAATTCTTTTGAACCCATGTACCGCCGTACATATTTGAACGCGACCGGGTCACTTGCCTCCAGCTCCGCGCGCTCGGCCGCGCTCACAACCAGCCCTCCCCCGTCCTCCGGCCGGCTCCCCTCAGTCAACTTTGGGACATCACCTAGCGGCAGCCTATGTTTCCCGAGCACCACCCACGGCGCCGCCACCAGATACCAGTTGATTTCGGCCACCTGCTCGACCTCCGGCTCGCCGGCAATGTCCGGATAAAGAAACAGCTCACTCTTCCCGGCGCGCTCGTTGGCGGAGAAGCCGACGATCACAACATGGACAGCGGCCGTACCCTTGGCTTCACTTGTCCACTTGAATGTCCGATGCGCAAACTCAATCGCGAACCCGCGGCGCGCCAGGAGCGCCGCAAGCGTGATCGCCTGCTCACCCTGCACGATCGAGTTGGTCGAGACGAACGCAAAGCTTGGCCCTCCAGATTCCCCGTAGAGGACCGCCTGTCCGTACCAACAGGCAACGTAATCGAGCCGCCCCGTTCGCAGGTCACTCTCCCCCACTTCCGCGAACACCCGCGACCTATCTTGCTGCTGCTCGCCGGTCATGTACGACATTCCGACAAACGGCGGATTTCCAAAGACGTAATCGCACTCGCCCGCTGGCAACACGTCGTTCCAGCTGCCCTTAAGAGCGTTGCCAATCTCAATATTCGGCGCTGCCGGAATCGGAAAGCGCACATAGTGGTGACCAAACTCCTGGCTGATCTGCCGGTTGCATTGATGATCCATCAGGTAGAGCGCCGTGCGGGCAATCTTCGCCGGAAACTCTTCGAGCTCAATCCCATAGAACTGGTCCACCTTCACTTGCAAGCGAAGCTCAAGGTCATATGTCCACTGTCCTTTCAGCCCTTGCAGCTCCAGCAGTCTGCGGAGCGCTTCCGTCTCCAGAGCACGCACCTCGCGATAGGCCACCACAAGGAAGTTTCCGCAACCGCAAGCGGGGTCCATAAAACGCAGCTCGCCCAGGCGCGCCAGAAAAGCCTCGAGCTTCGGCTTTGTCTTCGCGCGCTCGAGGTCGCTCCCAAGCTCATCCAAGAACTGCGGCCGAATCGTCCGCAAAATATTCGCCTCAGTCGTGTAGTGCGCGCCGATCTCCCTACGCTCGGCCGCCGTCATCACGTTCTGGAACATCGACCCGAACACAGCCGGGCTGATCACGCTCCAGTCAAACGCACACGCTGCAAGCAACGCCTCTCGCACCCCGGCGGAACACGTCGGGATCGGCAGTTGTTCTTCAAACAAGTCGCCATTGACATAGGTGAACTGCGCCAGTTCCTCGTCCAATCCATCCGGCCGCTTCTCATCCTCAGTGTCGAGGATCTGAAACAGGTAGGCGATGGCCGCGCCAACGTCACTTCCGTCTGCGCGCGTTCGAGCTGCCAGATAAGCGTGGAACGCAGCTCGATCCCAGATACCGCTGTCGTCGGCAAACAAGCAGAACAGAATCCGCGTCAACCACTCCCTCATCGCGTGGGCTGCATATCCAGCCGCTTTCAACTCATCGTGAATCCGCGCGATCAATTCCGTTGCTTTGAGGTTCGCGTCCTCGACATTCTCGTAGGACTCCCCCGGCTTATTAAAACCAGCAAGCCAGTAGAACTGATCGAGGTTGTCCGCAAGCTCGGAAAGTGCGAACTCTCCCGCCTCGCCGCTGTCCAGGTTCTTCCACTTGAACCGCTGGAAATCACACGCGACCAAGAGCCAAGGGTGCGTCGCCGCGTCAAGCCCCGGCAAATAATCCACAAGCTGGTCCATCGCCGCTTCCAGATCCTCGCCGGCCGACTTGTGCTCAACCCCCAGATGACCCGGATAGAGGAGATCTATCCAACCGATATTCCCGGTCGAGGCCCGGTCGGCAAGCTGCTCAAACACAGCCACCTGCTTACGGTCGATGCCGAAGATCGACAAAAACTCATTCCAGAATGTTTGCCGCTCTGCCTGCTCGGAAGTCGCATCCGCGAACCGAGCCGAGAACGCGCGCGCAGCATCCTTCAAGCCGCTCTTGGTTTTCGCCACACCGCCGGTTTGCACGCCGCTCATCTCGCCCAACCCTAACCCCCGGGCCAGTTCCCTTGCAATCGTCTTTGCGCCAGCCGCTACCTACCACCTCGAATTAGGACTCACTGGTTCACCAACTCCCACGAGCCTCCGTATCCACGGCGATTGCTACTCATAAATCGCCTCGAAGACATGCCTCTCCTCGCGGGTAAGCACGTCGCCGGCAACCTCCGGGCGCCAACCCGAATCCTCGAACTTCACTTTTCCCGCCGGGGAGCGAATAGATCGAACGAATCTCGTCGAGCGCTACCCCGCAAGCTGGGCAATCCAAGGTTGGCGCAAGTCACTTCACACTGCGCACAATACGCGCGCCGCGGCCGGCTGCCTAGGAGCTTCCCGACGTCCCGACGATCACGTCTTTCCCCACGTCAGTCATGTGCACCCACCGCTCACCCGGGGTTTGATGAGCACCGCCTCCGGGCGTCACGCACTCAACCTCAACACCGTCCACCCTCCAGGCTCCGTAGCTCGCCGCGGCCGGACCAACCACCAAGTACGTGCCGCCCCAATAGTCAGACCGGTAGACCGCCCCGATCACATGGCCGGTTGCAGTCACGTCCGGCGAAGCCCCTGCCTGCTTACTCGCGGCGTCTCCCATCAGCCCTCGCACGCTCCCCAAAGACCGCGGTCGGCTTTGCGTGCCTTCCCCGCGGCGGATTCATAAGACACACTTCGCGCCATGTTCGGCGGGATCGTGAGCGGCCGCGCGAGGCCTTTCTTCAGCAGAGTTCTGCCGTAATCCTTGCCGGCGAGCTCCACGTAGGCCAGCATGCGCTCGTACTTGTCCTTGCGATCGACGTCGAAGATGAGCTTCACCTGTTTGCCCGTCAGGTGATCCTTCGAGTAGTGGCTCGCCTTCTTCGCGTAACACTCAACCGGCACGCCCTTCTTTACGGATTCAGGCGTGTCGATCCCGACCACTCTCATTTTCTGGCGCTGGCCGTCCACTTTGGCGACAAACGTGTCGCCGTCGATCACATACTGAACGCGCACCGTCTCGCTCGGGCGCGGCAAGATCCCAGAGAAGGCGCCGCGCACTTTCTCGCCGAGATCCAAATCGCCCAGGGACACGCTTCCAAGCGACAGCCCGTTGCCGAGGCTCGCCACCGACGCGAGCGAGATGCCGAGCATTCCGCAGATCATCGTGATCATCCAGACACGCCTTGCGATTCCGAACATCAGATGCCCGCTCCCTTAGCCACGCTCGCGCCAGTTGAGACCTGACGCGCCTTGGTTACGGCGAGCAATCCAAACTTCTTGTCTGCCCGCGCGAGCGAGAGCTGATCCGTCCTGTTTGTTGGCCGGTGCATACCCACTGCAGACTCCAGCCCTGCAGTCCGCTGAAGATCGCGCGCGAGCTTCTGCCCGATACGTCCGACTCCCTCACCGCCAAACCGAGGAACTACTGATCCCAACTCCCAGCCAGGGCGATCTCCAAAGCGCCCCGACCTCATATCCAACCTGAGCTGCATCGCAGCATGATCCACAATGTCAAAGCTGCTCTGCACGATGTTGGGCGGAAGCTTCCCTGCGGGGATGTGAAGCTCGACTACGAGATCCGTTTGCAAAGCTTGACCTGCGCCGTAACTTTCAAATTGATAAGAATCGCTCGCAAGGTCGACCTTGACACGTGCCGGCTCACCCGCAACCTCTACTTGCGACCAGTCTTCGGGGCGCAGCCCCATCGCTCGCGTCCTGAAGCCCCATGTATCTTCGCCCGCCGCGACCCGCGGCACTGCGGCAGCAATCTCGCCGGCTAGAACTTCCGGAGCAAACTCCTCACCAAAGCTTCGACGCGCGGGCTTGATGTAACCCGCAAGAGAGTCGAAACGATCATTCCAATGCCGCTCAAGCCACTGACTTTCAAACTGATCTGCGCCCCCGCTCGGCAGCTCCAACTGCTTGCGAACTGACTCCAATGATCCACCTGTTTTCACCTGCTCGAACTTGATACGAAGCAGCTCCAGCTGCACTGCTCCCGAATACTCCACGTCTAGGCGCGACCTAATCAGCGTCTCCTTGATCGTCGACAGCAAAACACTCGGATTCTTGCCCTCAAGTAGGGAGCTCACTTCCCCGCGCTCGGCCAGGAAGCGCTCCTTGGGGATGCTCTCTGAGATCGCATCGAGGGCGTCCATTTTTCTGCCCATATCGCCCGGCACAACCTGGGCGTTTACGCGCTTGGCGATGTCGCCGATCATCTCCCGCGCATGACCGTTGTCCAGCGCTGCAACCAAATCTTCGTCACCGCGCGAAGCAAGCCCCCGCTCCCACGACTCGTAGCCCCTCCTTGCAAGCTCGCCTAAGTCAAAGCCATTCTCGCCACCAAAAAGCTTTGCAACCGCGAGCTCGTCGGCAGTGACCCTCATCGCATCCCGCCACCCGCGCGAGCCGTGCACAAAGCCTGCGACCGTTTCTTTGCTCAAGATCTGGATGCGCTCTTCAAGCGTCGCGAAGGCCGATTCGGCAAGTCTTAGGTTTTCGCTCATTCCCCGTCCTCATCGAATTCGAATCTCATACGTGCATCGACGTCCGGCTCGTCACCACCGGGTTCGCCCGCAAACCCATCCTCGGGCAGCCTGAAAATCGGTCCGTCATCCGGGTCAAGAAGACTCTGCTGACCCTCGATAACTTCGCGGGCCGCTCTGCCCGTGGCAACCTCGGGGCGCTCTGCAACTACAGCTCCCCCGGGGTTCTCATCGCTCGTGAGACGCAATACCTCGCGCTCATCGTCCTCGTTCATCTCGCCAACCCTGAGGGGCTGACTGGCCGCTCTGCGCTTGAAGTCGTGGTCGGGGGTGGTGACTTCGTAGGTGATCGGATTGAAGCGTTCGGGATCCGAATTCTTCGCGTCTTCGATCATCTTCTTCAGCGACGGCTCGGCATACCACGGACGCAGATCGAGCATGGCCGGCTTGATGTTTCCGTAGATCAGCAGCCCCGTGTTCGTCTTCATCTCGCGCACGAGGTTGCTCGGGAGCATCCTGCGGTAGGTGTCGCTCTCGGTCGTCGACTTGCTTTGATGGCCGTCGGTGAACGAGACCTGGCGGATGCTCTGCTCGCCGGTGACGTCGCCGACCCACTTCAGGGTGTGCTCGCATTTGACGCCCGGCAGCACGATCGTCGCTCTGTGGTTTGAGACGATCGTCTGCGCCTTGTCGTGGCCCCAGCGCTCGCGCACCTGGCCGAAGTCCTGAAAGATCGTGACCAGCTGAATACCTACGCCGGCCGCGGTCGAGGCCAGCTTGTCGAGGTCCGGCAGCGGCGCGATGTTTGCCGCCTCGTCAAGCACGACCAGCAGCGGCGGGTCAAGCGGCCGGCCAGTCTTTGCGTACTCCTGATAGCCGTAGTCGATGATCTCGTTGATCAGCGTTCCGTAGAGCGCGGCGAGCTGCTTCTGCTCGGTGATCGGTGCGCAGAGATAGGCAGTTGCGGGCTTGTCTCCGATCAGCTTGTCCGGCGTGATCTCCGAGCTGCGCGCCGAATCGAGGACGCGCGGCGAGCGGTAGGCCTCAACGACGCTGCGCGCCGTCAGATACACGGAGTCGCGCTGCTCATTTGCCATCGCCCAGACGCCGCGCAGCGTGTTCAGCGGCAAGTCGTCGAGGCCGTCATAGACGTCGACCAGCTCGCGCGTGATCTCGTCCTTTGCATCGACGCCGATCGAAAGCCAGTTGACGACCTTGCCCATGTCAAAGTCGCCAAGCTTTGCCGCGTACATCAGCGGCGCGAGAAGCATCTGAGCCTGCTCGTACCAGAAGCCGTTGTCATTTCCCCCGCCGAGCGCCTGCTTTGCAGTCTGCGTGAGCGACTTAGAAGTTGTCTGCGCGCCCTCGAAGGTGTTGCAGCGCGACAGAGGAGTCCAGGTGTGCCGGCGCTCGATCTCGTTGGTCTCGGCCGGGTCATACATATAGACCGGCCCCTTCTGGCGTCTTACGGCGATCGTGTCCTCGAGCAGGTCGCTCTTGACCGAGGTGATCAGAGCCGAGCCCTCCCATTCGCAGATCGCCGGCACGGCGATCGCCGTCGACTTACCTTGCTGAGTCGGGCCAAAGGCGCAGGTCGATTGACGGACCTCGGCAGCAATAAGCGCGCGGCCTGATTTGCCAAGCACGACGCGGTTTCCGCCCGGCTTTGAGACCACCAGATCCGAGAGGTCGCCTTTGACCGCCCAGGTGGCGCTCTCTGGGGGAGCGTTTCTTCCCTTCATCACGCGAGCGATCGTCGGGGCGTGCCGGTAGGCCAGCGCGGCGATCAGCGCATAAACCGCAAGCACGCCGAGCCAGAAGACCGTCTCGTTGATGTACGGACGGTGCTCGGCCGGCCACGCAGTCGCGGGATCGGCGAGCGCCGCAAGCATCCTAATCCCGAGCGCCGGCGCTGCCAAGAGCCGCGCGCCAGTGAAGTGGCCGCTGGCCAGAAGATTCAGCAGCTCCCCAACAAAAAAGCAAATCACGCCGAAGCTCATCACAGCGATAAACCCGAAGAGGACGAGCTTGATGTTTATCTCGCGCTGGGGCTGATTCTGCGGAATCACCCAGCACCGCCAATACTCACAACCGGGCAAAGCGGAATCCGCATCGACGCTTCGCCCTTGGCGAACTCAAAGTAGGCCAGCCTCGTCTCCAGGTACCAGGCGAGAAGCTGCGCCCAACGCTCCCCGGCCCAGCGGGCCAGCTGTGCCTCGCAGCACGCGCACAGCTGCTCAGTCACGGCGCGCACCGTTGCTGCTCCAACTTCGCGCAGCGCGGTCTCGGCGTCGCCTACCTCCCACTCTCCGCTGAACGGGTCAAAGAAGTCAACGAGCTTGATCCGCACCGCGGCGATCTCGTCTGTCTCGCGCTCGGCCGAGACGATCGCCAGCAGCTCCGCAGGCTCAAGCGTCTTAAAGAAGGATTCATACCGAGACACGTACGCGCCAAAGTCGGCGGCCGCGAACTGCGTTGTCTCAGAACCGCTCATGCGGCGATCCGAGTTGAAGTCCGCGAGATCCGGTCCAGGCGCGCCCAGAGCGCGGCGGCGATCGTGCGACCGGCCTCGTCGCCGGCGTCGCCTTCGACGATTTCGCTGATCGCTTCGCGCGTGTAGAACGCGATGCTGGTGATCACGTCAGCATCGAGGCGCACCTCGGCGTCGCGCAGCGCGAAGCGCCACCACTCAACAAGATCATCAAGCACCCATTCGGTGCCCGGCGCAAAAGCAGCGGCTGCTCGCAGCGAGCCGTTGCCGACGTGAAAGAGGACATAGCCCGGGAGCAGCACAAGGCCCCACTCATCGACGCCACGGCGCCGCGGGAGCGGAGTAGCTTCCGGAGTCGCGATAGCGCGCAGCTGGGCCGACTGCGGGTTCATCGCGTCACCTGCGGGCGGAGGGTGAAACACCCGGGCGTAGCGCCGCAGCGCTTGCCCAGGGTGCTCCTCATTGGTTGTCTACCTCTTTGTGCCATCTAAGAAGTAAGCGGGATAAAACGACCTCGCTGTCATCGCGTTTGCAAAAAACTTTTTGCGCGCGACCGTCTCGCTGGACGCCCCCGAAGGCCGCCCTCAGATCTCTTCGATGCCGATGCTCGAAAGCAGATCAATACGCAGGCTCGCCGCCTGACTGAAATCCGCGAACTCTGCTCCATCGAGCAGCAGCTCGGCGAGCGCGGCGAAATCGCGGTAGGTCATCTGAAGCTGCATCTCCCCGGGCGCGTCGAGCCCGGCGCTCTTCAAACAACCGAGCAGCTGCTCGGCGTTTGCCTTTGCCGCTTCCCCCCACTCGCCGGCGTTGCCCTTGCGCCAGAGAAGGCGCACGAGATCCGCGTCCTCGCGGTTTAGCTCTGCCGGGTAGAAGATCTCGCTTCCCATCACGACGCCAAGCCGCGCCTTCACCTCGGCCGGCGAGGTAAGTCCGAAGGTTTTCACCAGCGCGCTCATGCGGCGATCGAGTCTTCTGCGCCCATGCGAGCGTCGGTGTCGATGATCTGCCACTCGTCCGGCGAGAGGTCGTGGTGGACGATCGCTTTGGTGCGGCCGACAAGCCAGAGGCCCGTTCCCCGCTTGGCAGTTGCGATCACGTCGCGCTCGACGCTTGTGAGGCGGTAGACCTTTTCCACGCCTTGCACCCCTTCGGAGCCTTGCGGATAGATCACGTGCGTTCCGGTGTCCTCAAGAAGCCCCCGCGCAAGCGCTTCGATGCGCGATCCGCCGTCGCCGGCGCTCATCAGGTCGCTCACTCGGTGCAGCACCATGATGTTGCAGATGCCGTAGGAACGTGAGTGCTTGTAGGAGTCTTGGAGCCATTCGCCCACCCCCTCGTGGGCGATGATCTTCCATCCCTCGTCGATCACCCAGAAGTTCTTGATGCGCTGATCGTGCTTACGCTGCATTGCGATCTCGGCGCGCAACCAGGCCGAGGCGCAGGCCATCAAAATGCCGATCGACTCCCCGCCGTAGAAAGCCTCGAGATTCAAGACTACGATGCGCTTGGAAAAGTCGACGTCGCCCGTTGATGGGCCGTCAAACATTCCTTGCAGCGGTCCCTCGCAGAGGTTTTGAAGCGCAAGCGCGGATCCGCGGACGGCGTCGATCGTGCCGCTCTTGTCAAGCTTCAACGCTTCGCACAGATTCTTCGTCGGGTGCAGCAGGCCGTGGACGATCATCGGGATCGTCGGCTCGGATTCTTTTGCGGCCGTCTCGCCGAGCACCACCGTGAGCGCGCGCTGCTCAACTGGAGCGAGCGGCTTCTTCTGCGCCGCCGCCGCAACCGCGAGCAGAACTCCCAGCTGCATCTCAGGCCCGCCGCGAGGGTTCAAGGGATTCAGGCGCACCTTGCCGCCTGGCTCGAGCCTGATCGGCTCGGCGCCCCAAGCGTTCGCAAGTGGTCCGTACTCGCCCTTGGGGTCAACGATCACCGCTCGACGGTCTTTGAAGATCAGCTCACGAGATAGGAACGACTTCACAAGCGCGCTCTTTCCCGAACCGATCTCGCCAAAAATCATCACGTTCGGGTTGGTTAGAACCTTCTTGTTGTAGAGCACCCAAGGGTCAAAACAGAAGGCAGACCCGAGCCTGCTCTGGCCAATGTAGACGCCCTCAGAGCCAAAGCCTGCTTCGGCCTGAAACGGGTATGCGGCCTTGAAATTCGCGGTTGTCACTCGGTGGCCGCGCTTCTCGTTTACGTCGCGCATGAGCTACACCAGTCCTGACTTCAAGCCGCGGCAGAGCGGCATCGTGTAGCTGATAGCCGTGCCCTGCTCGCCGAGGAGCCGGCGCAGCTCGAGGTGGCTTTGGGACGCCGCGTGTTCGATCTCGGCGCAGGCCGCGTCGAGCTCTTCGCGCGTGCGGCCAGAGACGGTCACGAACGCGGAGAAGCGAACCTCCGCGTGGCCAGAGGCAAGCTCTTGCTCCCTCTCCATGATCCCCTGGTAGACGCGGCGCTTGCTCGCTGAGGTGCGAAACCCGCGCGATTCGCGCGCGTCGGCTGAGGCCTCTTCGCTTGTGGCCGCAGACTGCACGTCGCGCATCGCCTTTATGTGCGGGACGGGTTCAACGGTCATGCTCACGGTTCTAAGCACGCTGGTGTTCAGGAGCAGCGGGGACAGGAAAGTCGGCCCGACGCCGATACGCGGAAAGTTCACGACCCAATAGGTCGTGTGCAGCACGCCTTCGCACTCGTAGGTGTCCCAATCCTCCTCGGCGTAGATCGGGCCCATCGACTGCGGGGCGACGCCAGTCTTCATCTGATCGGTCACGGCATAAGGATTGAAATGTCCCCGCACGACCCGAGCGAGCGTGCGCGGCCGAAGCGGGCCGACCACGCGAACGTCGGCCTGGCCCAAGGCCGTGATGAAATGCTCCATCTCGCGCATAAGCAGCGCGCAGTAACCATCGTGATGCTTGCCAAGCCGCGAAGCCATTTTGCGCACGCTGCGCTTCTTCATGTCAAGGCGCAGCACGAGCAGCAGCTCGTGTTCTTGCTGCACTGACGCGGCACCCGAGAGGAGCTTGACGTAGGACATGACGTTGGGGTCATTGGCGCCAAGTTCGGTGTCAACGTTCTCCACCAGGTACTCGCGCAGCTCGTCCTGATTGGCCGGCAGCGTCGTCTCGATCCACTGAATCCGCGAGACCGGGCAATCGTCGCGCGCTAGGTCTGCAAGCACGGCGGCCCAGCCCTGGAGCTTTGCCTGCTGCTCCTCATCATCCAGAAGCGCAAACGAATCAGCCGTAACCGCGATCGAGGCCGTGTATGCGCCCCAATCAGCGTCATAGGCAACGCCGACTTCGTGGCCATTGAGCATCGCGCCGAGGATCTCGATCGACTCGATTGCTGGCGGCAGGTCAGTTTCAAGCTCTGCCTCGCCGTCGATCTCGCCGATGTGGCCGTAGTTCATCGCCTGAGACTCGTAACGCAGACGGCCGAGAAAGCGCCGGATGCCAAAACGAATCGCGATGTCAGTCCAATCGACCGCTGGCCTGCCAAGCACCGGCATCGTCACAAACGCAAACGTCACTCCCGCAATTACCAGGGCGACCATCAAGGAGCGCCCGCTGCCGAGCTGGGTCAGCGCGATGAGGCTGGCGATAAAGCCGATCGCAGCTGCGACCAGCTGACGCATCGAAAGATCACCGAAAATGCCCGTAGATTCGAGCGGACCAAACTTGTAGTTAGACACTTGAGACCTCCTGCCTCGTTACGTTCTGCCGCGCGGCCAGGTGCGCGGGAGGTTCACTTGACCCGCCACCTGAGCCGGGTTGGCCTTGACTTGATCCGCCGCCACTTGAAGCGCCGCCGGGGGAGCTACTTCCGCTCTCTCCGCCGCCCTGCGCTGGAGCAGACGCTCCGGCCGCGCGGCCCGCTGATTGCTGATTTATCCCTTGCCCGGCTGCAGCTCCAACGGCGACGCCAGCGCCTACAACCGCCGCTGGCGCAGCAGCGGCTCCAGCAGCCGCCCCGCCTCCAGCAGCTCCGCCCGAAGCGCCTCCGCTAGATGCGCCGCTTACGCCTCCAGGCGCGCCGCCCGGTTTGGGGCCTCCAGCGCCTCCGGGCGGTTTGCCACCGCCGCCTCCCCCAGGAGTACCGCCGCCGCCTGCGCCCGAGCTGCCCTTGGCTGCCGATGAGCCTCCGCCCGAGCTCTGTCCTTCGCCTTCTCCTTTGCCGCCGCCGCCAAGGCGCGAGGTAAGCGACTGGCGCATCATCTGGGATCCAGTGATCTGCGCGCCGACCGGGGTGTTTGGCCGGCCCTGAACGTCGCCCAATCCATCAAACGGCAGAAGCGAGAAGAGCACCATCGGGCTAAAAGCTGCAAGCGTCATGATCACCACGCCTGCGATCACGCCGGTGACGTCGCCGGCCCCGCCCATCTTGGCGATCATCGTCGCGCCGAACGCAAACATCGTGACGATGAAGAACTTCGCAACGATAATCACGAACAGGATGATTCCCATCTTTCGCGCCACGTTCTTGGCTGGTGGCCAGACCGAGGCAACGATGCCGAGCGGCAAGTAGAAGATCACGATGTAGACGAGACCCTCTCGGATGATCAGCTCGATCATCAGCAAGAAAGTCCCGATCGCCGCGATCACCGCAACGACCAGCAAAACGAACGTCGAGCCAACCGCGACTGCCGCCGTGTCGGCGCCGGGCGTCAAGAAATCGACCAGGCCTCTCGTGATTTCTTTGGTGTCGCCGCCGAACGTATTTGCCATGCCGAGGCTCAATTGATCTACGGCAGTCACAAGCGTTTGGGAGATCGGCACCGCTGCGCCGATCGCGATGAATCCAATCGGCATGAATAAAAAACTCGCTCGAAGAGTCGATCCCAGCTGGCCCGTCATCATGCCGCCGATCGCCGCTGCAACTAGCGCAAGCACCGAGAGCGCTCCGGCGAGAAGCATCATCGCCTGGTACCGCTTCTTGAACCACGCTTTGGTCGTTTGCGGCGTTGAAGACTTGACCATCAGTTCCTGAACCTTGACCATCATCGAGGCGACGCCGCCCGCGACCCATTTCGCAACCCCGTCCATCGCCTGCTCGCCAATGCCGCCAACTACCTGCTCGCCGATCGCCGCTGCGCCATTTCCGACCTGCTCGACTACTTCGCCAACGGCATCTTCTGCGCAGCCCAGCGGATCGGTGATGCAACCGAGCCCAGCTGCCGCCTGCGCCTTGATTGTGCGCGACTTGGCGCAGACGGCCTGCGAGGGCCGACCAAAGTTCGTCTCCTTGCATCCCGCCCCGGGAATTGTTTTCGCTCGTGAATCAGCAGCCGAAGCATTCGCGTTGAACGCGAACGTCAGAGCGGTCGCCGCCAGAGCGAAGATCAGCGTCCTACGGAGCCTGCTCATAAAGCTCGCCGCCTTCCATCTCTTCGTAGAAACCGGACTCAGTTGTTGTGCGCTGAGCGGCGCTGACATACGGCACCGGCGCCGGGCGCTGGGCGTAGCTTGAAACCTTCCAAGTGTTCGCATCTCGCACCAGGCCTATGCGGTCGCGCACGTAGGAGACGCGCGGCACGGCTTGCCCCTCGATGCCAGAGACGGTCATCGACCAAATCGAGACGAATGCCTTGTTGTCCGCGTAGGACTCAACAAAGAACTTCAACGGCACGACGTCGGCGATGTAGACGCCGCTCGCGTCCTTTGCCGCATACAGCGGGCTTTCGGCCTGCGCTGCCATCAGCTCTTCGAACTGCTTGGAAACCTGCGCCTTTCCCTCTGGCGCAACTTGCGCCATGACCTTCGCTCGCGCAACCTCCGCCTCATCGAGATCTGCGACGAGGAAATACTTCTCGAACGCCGTCGCCGCGGCGACCGCGCCCTCTTTGGTTTGCGCGTAGGCGGGCAGACCCGTTACCTGGGCCTGAGCCGGAGCCTTCGCCCCCGCCCGCGGGGCGGGGTTCTTTACGGCAGCAAACAGAAACAGCAGGGCAGCCAGACTGCCCACACCAATTACGGCTGGCACGAGCCACGGCTTATCTGTGTTCGCACTGGTGCGAGACCGGGAGCCAGAGCGCGTCTTGGTGTAGGCAGTCACGGCCATCCCTACTTCACCTCAGTGCCGAGGTTGTAGAAGGACTCACCGATGGCGTTCGCGCCGCCGATGACGACTGCTCCGACGCAGGCTGCCAGCAGGATCATCTTGCCGCCTGCGGCGTGCTGCGGGTTGTGGCCCTTGCTGCCGACGATCCACATGATCACGCCGACGACGAGCGCCGTGACAACTGCATACTGGCCCCAGCGCATAGCGCCGCCGACCAGTTTCTCGATCACGCTGCCACCGGGCAACGAGTCATTTGGTTTTGCGCCAAAGGCGTCGGCCGCGAAAATGATCGTGGCCGCCTTCAGCGAAGCGAGTGATTCGATCATCACTAGTTCCTCTCTTTCGTTTCATTGACGGCGGCCGTCGCCGCCACGTTCGCCTCGAGGGAATCCTCGAGAACGTTTAGATGGCGCCCGCCGCGTCCGGTTGCGCTTGCTTGGTGAGCAAAATTGATTGCCAGCGCGCTCACTTGGGGACCCCCAGGAGCGCTTCTGGATCGCCTGTCATGCAGGCGATGTGCAGGTGGTTCACGCCGTTGGCCGCGCCCGAGGTTCCAAGCAGCTGACCGCCCGTGACGTTCTGGCCAACGCGCAGGGCTACGCGCGATTTCAGGTGCGTGTAGAACCACTGGTTATCTCCCGTCTGGAGCGTCACGTTGAAGCCGTCTGGGTTTCCTCTACCGCCGCTCCACGAGCCGCCGAGCTTGGTCACGCGAGCATTGGCAACCGCATAGACCGGAACGCCCTGCTTGATTCCGATGTCCACCGCCTGATCGCTCTGCCAGTTGCCCCAGGGGCGTGACTTGTGCGCGCTCACGCCGCCGATGCTCTTGCCCTTCTCGGCGAGCGGATAGTGAAGGCCAGAAGCTCCAACGACCGACGAGCTCGCGCCGGCCGGGCAGGCCGCTGCAGCATCGGCGCTCGTGGTGTCGCTTGGCACGATGCTCTCGCTGCCATTGAGGTAGGGCATCGGGTCGGTCGGAGGCGAGTTCACCGCGCCGCCTTTGCGGACCTCAAAGTGAAGGTGCGGCCCGGTGGAGTTACCCGTGTTGCCGACGTAGCCGATCAGCTGTGATTGAGAGACGACTGAACCATTCTTGATGCCGGTAGCAAAACGCTGCTGATGCGCGTAACAAGTCGTAAGCGCGTTTGAGTGCTTTATGCAGATGTAGTTGCCGTATCCGCCCATCGGGCCGGCCCAGATGACGCGGCCAGCGAGCGCAGCGACGATCGGCGTTCCAGCTGGCGGCGCGATGTCTACGCCGGCATGGAGCCGTCCCCATCGCTGGCCAAAAGGCGAAGTGATCGGCCCGCTTGTCGGGCGGCGGAACTTCACGCCGTTGACCGGAGCCGATTGACTCACCTGCGCGGCCGTCACCGTTCTCGTTGCGACGGTTCTGCTTGCAACCGTCGTGGTCTGCGCGTTTAGCCGCTGCGAGCCGCCACTGCCCTGGATCGGCGCCTTGGAGAGCTTGACCATCCGGGCGTTGCCCCACTCGTTCGACTTCTTCTCGTCGGCGTCGCCCCAGATGTAAAAGTCGATTCTGTAGGTGCCATCACTTCCGTCAAAATCGCCGCCCGTATCTGCGACCACGAACGGGCCGCGCCAGTTGTACGGATTCGGCCAGAGGTAAACCAATGCGCCGTACTTATTCAGCTGCGGGTTGGACGCAATCAGGTACTTCCTGAGCTGCCCCTTCTTGACGCGAATGCCCGATGCCGTCGAATCACAGCGGTTGCCGGTGTCGCAGTTGATCCCTCCCGCCGCAGGCGCATACGCCGTTGAGCGGTACTCGTTCTCAACGACCGTTGTCCCGCCATAGACGTGGCGGCGCGCGCGCTCGATCTCTTCCCTTGAAACGCCCGTGCCCAGCACCCCGCCGAGCGATCCCGGCGCGTCCGAGGTAGCGGTGAGGTCGCCGTCAGGCGAGCACGTCGCCTGCGCCTGGGCGATGATGATTGCCAGTCCCATAAGCACGAGCAAAGGGACAAGGACAAGGCCTCCGATCAGCATGGACTTGTTCACGCCTTGCTCTCTGCGCGAGCGCTCGCAAATTCGGCGACCTGCCAGCCACTATCTCCAAGCACGAGGCCTACGCCGATGCGAATGTAGGTGCGGCCAGCTCGTCCGAGCACGATCCCGATGCGGACGACCTCACTGTCGGTCGAGCCCAGCACCAGCGTCCTCAAAATGCCGTTGCCCTCGCTCGTCTGATCGAGATGGGCGTGGAATCCTTCGAGCCGCGCCGTGATCTCCAGCGAGCCGTTCGTGCTGGCTGATTCGATCAGGCGCGCGACCTCGTCGTTGCCTTCGTCGATCGCGACGACCACCCTCCGCACGAGCATCCGCGCAGCACGGACGGCCGAGACGCAGATCACTCGAAATTCCCGATCCATCGGTTGCGTGTCCTGGCCCAGCGACGTCGTCGGACCGCGCATCAGCCGCGCTCCTCAGGAAGAAACTCGGAGGATCCATCATCGACGCCCGATGAACCGCTTGAACTCGGCGCTGGCTCGGGGTTGCTCGGCGCAGCTGCCGGAACGTAGGTCGTCGTCGGCTGCGGGGCCGGCTGGGCCCCCTTGGCCTGCTTCTTGTGGTGCTTCTTGCGCTTGTGCTTCTTGGGCTTGGGCTTCGCAGCGGCGGGCGCGCTCGGCGCGGCGGCCACCTGCGGGTCGCCTCCGCCCCCACCGTCGAACGTGATGCCGACCAGGAGCAGCAGCGCGGCCACGGCCGCGATCAGGACGCCGGCAATCTTCTTGCGCGAGTCCTTCTGCTCGTCGCGCTCCACGTAGTCGAAGTCGTCGTCTTCGTCGGCGTCGACCCAGCGGGCGATATCGCGCTCCTCACTTGCAGGAGCGGACTTTGTCAGGTACGTCGCGGCGCCCGCAGCCGGAGCTACTTCAAGCACGCTCATCGGCGCGCCCTGCTTCTCCGGCTCCTCTTCAACGACGATTGGCGGCGGGACACTGCCGATGAGCTCGGCGTCATCCTCTGTGGCGAGATCCAGCACCAGGGCAACCGGCACAGCGCGCTCGGCGAAGTCGATTGCCTGAGCGCGCTCGGAAATGCTCAGTTCGGATTCCGAATCCGCCTCGGCGGGGGAATCAGTCTCCTGCTCGGCCACCACGACTTCGGGATCTGCGGAGGCGACCGGGATCTGTTCGACTTCGGCCGCCTGAGCAAGCTCAGGCTCTTCGGCAGTCGGCCGCTCTTCCTCGAGAGCCACCTCGCCAGCCCAATCAAAGACTTCCCCGGCGGCCGGCGCACTTTCGTCCAGCTCGTCGTTTCGGATCAGCGCCGGCACGACGATCGTCGGGTCGATCACGTCTTCCAGAATCGCCATTGACGCATAGAGATCGAGGTCGTCGCCGTCCTCGTCGTTGTCGTCGAGCATCTCCTCCTCCTCGATCGCCGCGAGGTCGATCGGGGGAGCTGGGCCGGGGTCGACGAACCCCAGCGACGTGCTCACAGGCGCGGGCGCCTCCGTCGCGACAGGCTCCGGCGCGCCGACAGTTGCGACGGCCGCAGGGGCGGCCTCAAGCTCGGCCGCTTCTTCGGACGCAAGGATCGCCGCAGCTGACACGCTCTCGACCTCCTCGAGTTGCGCGTCGTCGAGTAGAAACTCCTCGCCCGGCCAATCTGCAGCCTCGGCCTCAGCGGTTACAAGCTCTCGCAGTTCGCGCTCGCGCGCAACGTCAAAGTTTTCCTCCGGCGCGAAGGCGGGCTGCGCCTCGATCACCTCGGTTACGGGTTCACTTGCCGCCGCAGCTTCGGGGGGGTATTCGACCTCGGCGCCGGTGTGGCGCTCAAAGTCAGCTGCGACGGCAAGCCCGAGCGAGCGGCCACGCATGATCTCGGCCGACTGCTCGGCCGTGAGGTCACGCGGGGGAATAACCGCCGCCATAAGAGTCAACGCGCGTGAGAGATGCGTGCGTACAGACGCGCACGCATCACACGAGTCTTCATGCGCCATAAAACGCTCGACGTCTGCGCTGATCTTCTTGTCCTTGTCTCCGTAGAGGCCAAAGATGATTCGCGGAAGCACCGCGTCTGTCTCGCCGCAGCCGGTCAGCGCGCTCGCGTAGTAACCACGCACCAGAACGCCGGCGGCGGCCTTTGCCGCGCTCCGGGCTTTGTTGATCGTCACATCCGAGTCAGCAGCGATCTCGGCCCAGCGAAGTCCGTAGACAGCGCGCATCACGAGCGCGCGGTCGCCGATCCGGTCTTTGCTGAAGTGCATCGCGCGAGCGAAGATCTCCAGCTCGGTGCCGGTGTAGTAGTCCTCAAGGCCGACCTCACGGACCGGCACAACGCCATCCTCAAGATCCTCACGCTTGTATCCGATCGCGCTCAGCGCTTCGAGCGCGGGAAGCAGCGTCTCCTTGTCGCCGTCGCCCAAGACGTCGTCGCCTGCTCTTGCGAGCAGCTGGAAGAGGTCGATCGTTCGACGGCGATCGTCAGTGCCGTACTTCTCAAAGAGTTCCAGTTCGCCGGCCAAGGAGAAGCGCTGCATGGCCGTGACGTGCTTGAAGATGATTTGACCGCTCATACCCCCTAGGCGGGATAAATCGAGCCTCCTGTCATCGAGTTCGTGAAAAAACTTTTTCGCCCAACTCGATGACAGCTACCCCCTGGCCTCCCACTTACCTAGTGAAGGCCAATGAACACACCGACGATCAGCAAGCACCGGAGTCCTGTCAACTGCTCCAAGCCCGGCTGCTCGACGCCGTCCAACGGCATCGGGCCATTCAACTACTGCCGCACTCATTACCGCAGCTATATGGAATGGCTCGCCTGCCGTACCCGGCTCCAGGCGCACATCGAGGTCTGCATCAAGCAGATCGACCAAAGCGCCGCCCTGCCGCAGGAGGACGTCGACGCCTTCGCTGAAGTCGGTGTGCCGTTGGCCCTCGTACAGCACGAGCGCGAGCAAGTCCTTATCGGAGCAGTGATGGACCAGATCGGCCACCACGCAACCCGCTCGGTCTTTCGCCCGCGCCCGAACTCAATCCCTAAGGAGAACGAGACATGAATCACGTCTCAATCAGCGGCAACCTCACGGCCGACCCTGTGAAGAAGCCGACGAAGTCCGACAAGTTGATGGCGACCGCAAGCATCGCCATCAATCACCCAAAGAGCGGCGAAGTCGAGTACTTCGACATCACCGCCTTCGACAAGACGGCCGAGATTCTTCTCGACCGCGGAGAGATCGGCCGCCCGGTCGCGATCTCCGGTCGCCTGCGCTACCGCGCATGGGAGGACGAGGGCAAAAAGCGCTCGGCCGTCGACATCGTCGCCAACCAGGTGTTTATCGCCGAGAAGCGCCCCCGCAAGCAGGACGCCAGCGAAACCCGCGACCAGTCCGAGGCAGAGGCCTCACAGGAAGAGAAGGTGGCCGTCGAGTTCTAGTCGACGCCTCAGCCCCCCGGCCGCCGCCAGCTCTTTCGGGCTGGCTGGCGGTTCGGTGGTGGTTGTGGTTGGTACGGCGCTTGCGCGCCGCGGCGATGGCCTCAAACAGCCCAACTCTCACGAGGAACCAAGATGCAACAGCAACCGACATCAACTTCCGAGACAGACCGCGACTACCTGGCCCGCGTCGTATCCAAGCCTCCCCTGCCCGCGCCGGTCGAGAAACGCCTCTTCGCGCAGCTCGCCAAGGGCGATGCCGCCGCCCGTGAAGCGCTCGTGCTGCACAACACGCGGCTCATCACGAGGGCGATCGTCGCGATCCCGAACGAGCAGCGCCAGCATCAGCTCGGCCCGATCACGCCCGGAGGCCTCGAATACACCGACCTCTTCAACCAGGGCTACGTCGCTCTGACCAACGCGATCAACATGTTCAACCCCGCGCGCGGCGTCCCCTTTGACGTCTACGCCGGCACCGCGATCAAGAACGAACTCAGCAAGGCGCTGAACAATCTTGAAGATCAGGTCCGGCTACCGGCGCAGGCCGCGCAGCTCGAGCGCCAGATCTTCCGCATCGAAGACAGGCGCAAGCTGCGAGGCGTCACGACGCCGCTCTCAGATGAGCAGCTTTCCGAGATGACGGGCGCAACGCTCTCAATGGTCAAGAACGTTCGCACCGCGCCCCGAGTCGTCACGAGCCTGCAGACCCCGACCGAAACCGGCACCGAACTCGGAACGCTGCTCGCCGACACGACGCCCGACGAGCAGCTGGCAGATGAGGACACGTCAATCCTCGACCACTTCACCCCCGAGCGCGTGAACACGTTGCTCGATTCCATCAAACCCAAGTACGCGGACCCAATCCGCAAGCACTACCTCGAAGGCAAGTCACTCGAGACGACCGCGCAAGAGACGGGCGTCTCCGCAACAACCACCGCAAAAAACATCCGTCACGGCATCGGGCAGCTTCGCCGAGTCGCAAAGACGCAGATCAACGAACACCAGGCATCGACCGCGCTGCAGGCCGTCGCCTCTAAAGGAGCAGCATCGCTATGAGCATCCAGATCGTCCCGCCCTCAGAGAAGCAGCTTGAGTTTTTCCACTCACTCGCAAAGCAGCTGAACATCACCGACCCCGAGGTGCCCAAGTCCAAGAGCGCGGCCACCATGAAGATCGGTGAGTACAAGTTCGAGCTGACAACCGGCCAGCTCGCCGCCCTCTCGGACAAGATGCGCGTCGCGCCGGCCGAGTTTGATGCCGAGGCAATCACGCCGTCGATCGACCGCAAGATCCTCGCGCACCCCTCGATGGAAGCTCGCGGAGTCGACCGCATCCATCACGTCGGAGTCGACGGCGATGACCCCGACACGGCCGTGCGCCAGGACGGCCTGCGTGCTCGCTTTGAGATGCCGTTCCGTCAGAAGCACATCGACTTCGAGCTTGCCCGGCTGAACTTGATCCACCAGCAGAAGCTCACCGGCGAGCAGGCAACCCTGGCTGAGGCAGATGCACCGTATGAGGAGCGATACCAGACGATGCTCGGCGAGCTCAAGCGCATCAAGCAGCTCCCAACCCGTCGTCAGCTCTCGCGCATCAAGAGCTTTTCCGAGCGCTACGAGCAGGGCATCACGCTCCCCAGCACGCGCGACAAGGCATCGCGGATGGTCAAGGACATCAAGGAAGGAATCGAATCGGGCCGCTACGTAGTCGACCCGAACAACGCGCCCGGCGCCGCGGCCGCAGACCTGCCCGACGAGCGCACCGGCATGACCCTCAAGCAGGAGGCCGCGATGGGCGGAGCCGACGGCATCGCTTACCGCCCCGACGAATACGAGCGCGCATCATCGGCCCCTTGGGACGAAGAGCGCGAGGCCGACAAGACGGCCAACATGAACCCGGAGGAGATCAAAGAGCTGCGCGAGAGGGAGCGCAACGAAGCTCTCAGCGACGCGGAACTTGACCCCGTCCGCCAGATGGTGACCGATGAGATGGACCCGCGCGTTGTGCGCGAGCAGCTCGGAAACCTCGAGCAGCGCGCCGCAGACGCCGGCATTCCGCTCACCAACCTGCCGCTGAACGATGAAGGCCTGATCGAGTTCAAGACGACCAAGGAGGCGCTCGACTTCCTTGACAACCTGCGCGAGGCACCGCACGCCGCCACGCTCAACGCACCGATAGACACGGGTTCAGAAACGCCCACGGCCGTCCGCGGCAACTGGGGCGACGAGGACTACGAAATCGAAGCGCCGACGCCGCGCCAGACCGAATACTTCAACGACCTAATCGCCAAGACCGGCGTTCGGATCCGCGAGGCGACAGAAGAAGCGCTTCCCGTCGAGGGCGTTCGCATCCTCGAAGACTCGATCGCGATGCCAGAGACCAAGGCCGAGATGCGCCAGGCGATCGACGCGCTGAAAAACCGAGAAGCCGACGACACGCAGCTCATCCAGACGATGAAGAACGTCCAAGGGATGAACGGCGAGCAGATCGACGAGATCGCCGCAGCCCTTCGCCCGCAGGAGCGCGAAGTGTTTGAGCAGCGTTTCCGCTTGCAGGGCAGCCGCGCCGAGGTCGCAGACGACCTCGACATCAGCGAGGCAACCGTCAAGCAGATCGAGAAGTCTGTCTCCAGCAAGGTCGCCCGCCTCACCAAGACCAACGGCAACGGCCTCTCTGCCGCGCAGATGAACAAGGTCAACAACGCTGCCCGACGCAACGACGACCCCGGCGCCGGCATGGCGGCCGCGCTCCCGGTCTAAGCCTCATGCGCCCGGCCACCAAACCTGAGCTGATCTACATGGACGCTGACGCTGCGCGTTGGCGTCCCTCCCCCCATCAGATCGACCAGATGGTGCGCCGGGCCCAGGAGGGCAACCGCTCGGCCGAGGAACGCCTGTTCATGGCTTTCACTCACATGGTCGCCAAGATCGCCGCCGAGCCGTTCTTCCGCAACCTCCCCGAGAACGCCGGCCAGCCGGACGCAGTCGACCTCATTCAGGTAGGCCACATCCAGCTGATCCTCGCGATCCGCAAGTACGACACGGCAGGCGAGCACCGCTTCGCCGGCTACGCGGCCGCCTGTATTCGAGGCGGCATGAGGACGGCTGCCACAACCCAGAGCAGCAGCATCCACGTTCCGCGCAAGGCCACCGAAACCCACCGCGCACCTGACCCCTGCGAGTCACTGGATGCGGCGCGGCCCTGCGACGCAGTCCGGTTACACCTGGTCAGCCACACCGCAGACGACACCCACGAGAAAGCAGTCAGCTCCATTACCGACGGCGAAGCGTTTGGCCTCTCCCTTGTCTACTCGCAGGACGTCGACGTCGACGAGCTGACCGCAGACGACGCAGCGGCCGCCGCGCTTTCACGCAAGGTTCAGAACGCCGCCCACCGCCTCACGCTCGCCGCCGGCGGGCCAACCGTCGCCCCAGCTCCGCGCGGCTGCCTCTCCCCTGTCAGCTACGCGCTGATCTGCGCGATGCCTGCGCTCCAGATGAAGCAGCAGACCGCACTCCACCTTTTTCACACCAACCGGCTCTCGATCGAGCAGACGGCCGCCCAGCTTTCACTGACGCCGGCCAAAGCAGCGGCGCTGCTTTCGACGTCCACCCGCGCGCTATTTGCAAATGCAGATCTGACCAACGAGCCCTCTCCTGGCCAGCTGCGCCGCGCCGTCGCCGCGCACAGCGCCTTGCGCGAGCGCGCGCTTCTGCATATGGACGACCAAAGCGCTGCGCTGATCAAAGAACGCCTGCTTTTCGGAACGACGACTTCCGCCCTTGCGGCAAAGTTGCACCAGTCGATTGCCAAGACTCGTGACCAAGGGACGCAGGCCCGCAAGGATCTCGCGCGCCACGAACGACGCCTTCTTCTGCTCTACCGCTCGTAGAGCCTCCGATCCCCCTCAAACCCGCTCTGCGCCTTAAAAAACGGGCCAGGGTTCCATCCGTGTCGAAACCTAACGTGCGTGTTGCCTGCGCGCGCCGAAAAAGCGCCGCTCGGTTGCGCCATGACACGGTTTTTCTCACCAAACAACAGGCCTCGCGCCGGTTCGCTGAACATCTCAGACGAGCAACGGCCGCCACCATCTCCCACGCGGCCATCTAGAGCCGCGGGTCAACGCCCCGAGCCGGCAAGCTCGACGCGAGAAACGACCTCTAGAGACAAGAAAGCCCCGGCGGCAACCGAGGCGTTCGAGTCAGAGAAAACTCCAAAAACAAAACTCACCGGTGATACTACTTCGCGCCCGGACGGAAACTTTTACGCTTTTGTTCCCGAGTCCGCCCCGCGCGTACACGACCAGTTTCCCCGCTACTCCTGCCTGCCTCTACCCGAGCCGCCCCGTGACTTCCTGCGCCGGCGCGAGCGGCCTCATGCTCGAGGGCCGACCGAAGGCCCAGCGCCGCCGCGAGCTTCACCCGAGCGCGACGCGGCGTTAAATGAAAAGGACCCGGCTGCAACCAGGTCCGATTCGATAATTGAATCCCCGTTCCACGAAGATTTAGGTCCGACTCACCGGAAGGCCGCGCTGCGGCGTTCAGGTCAATCGGTATGGCTTCACATTAGCCATCGCTCGGACGGAACCTTCCTGCCTGCTCCGCCGCGGCCGCGATCGCACGCCCGCCTGCAGCTGCTCCCGCCCGGCCAGGCCGGCCCCCTGGGCATCAACGAACCACCGCGCTTGCACTCACATCCCGCTCGTCGGAGGGTGCTCATGCCTCCATAAATGACAACGGCCCCGAGTTACTAGCTCGAGGCCGCGCCAACAGATTTCAAGTCGGGAAACCGGCCCACGATTTGGCGATCCAGCGCCGGTTTCAAAAACAGCCTTTGAGAAGGAGGACTTCTTGCGTCCTCAATCGCCGACCGTTCTGGATCATCATAACGAGACGCCGCTTGCCTGTCAAGCGCCTGATCTCCCTGCAAACGACGCACACCACGAGCTCTTCACGAAGGGCCAATGGCGCTATCCCCAGCGCTTTCAGATCAACCCTGTGCAGCTCTTCGCACTCCAGGCCGAACACGAATCGGAACTCCTGACGCTGGGCGATCTCGCGCGCACGCGCTTCTCGGCCGGCCAGCTGCTCACCCAGCGCAAGCTCCGCCAAGTGATCGCCGTTGATCGTCAGGTCCCCGAGTGGTTCATTCACCCCCAGACCCGCGACGCCGGCGCGCTACACACGATCTCTGAGAAGGAACAACAGATCGCTCTTGCGATCGTCACCACCCTGCTCGGCTGGAGCGCGGCGACCGGCAGGCGGCTTGTCACCTTCACGCACTCATCGCTCTACGGCAAACCCGGCCGAGATAGAGCAAGCTCCACCGGCCCCAAGACCATCCGCCAGCAGTTCGGGTGCTCCTTTGCCACCTACAAGAAAGCGCTGCGGCTTCTCGCGCTCGCACAGATGCCCACGCTCCACCTACGGCACACCGACGAGCACGGCAACCTAACCCAGGTCGACCGCTGCCTCGCGATCATCCTGCCCACAGTCCCGCGCAACGCCAACGTCGATCTCTCCTGCAAGCTGCCCGCCGATTCGCTGGCCCGCTCGCTTGAACCTGGCCACCAACTCACCTTCGAGATCGTCGCCGCTGACCCCGGCCCAGAACAGCCGATTAGCCCCCCATATGTAACTACAACTCACCAAGTAAGACAAAGCCCGCAGCATTCAACAAACTCCAATCCCACAAACCAACGCCCATTCGTCGAAAGCACCGACGAGTCCCGTATCCAGACCCAGATACTTCTCGGAATCCAGCCCGCTGGGCTAACTGGCGAAACAAGAAGATTCATTCTGCCGCGCTCGGCTGCAAATCTCCAGGGTCAGGCCTGCTTTGAGATGTTTCGCTGGCTCTGGACCGCGCAGTTCGGCCGAAGGGAGCTTTTGAAGGTTTCCGTCAGCCAACGACGCTTGATCGACGAGCGCTTCGACGCCGTCACCGCGTTGCTCGGCCGGCGCGAAACCAACCGAGCCCTGCTGGCGTGGATCCGCCAGCTCGGCCGCAGACCCCAGCACCTAACGGCCACGCCACGCCCTCACTGGATCTTCAGTTTCCTAAGCCAACAGATTGCAAGAGGACATCAGCTCGCAACGACCGCAACCAAGGCGCCGCCCCCGCTCGCAAAACGTCAACAGTTCACGAGCGCGCTCTACCCCGCGGCCGAGCTGCTCACGAGCAACGAGGTTCACTTCACCCTTGCCGCGATCGCAACTGACCCGGAAACCCATACGCGCACCGCCGTAACGACAGGCAACCACGCCGCCTGGCAGATGCTCGTCCACGAAGCCGGCGCGTCGTTGCTGCTCAAGGCAGCTGCAAACTGTGGCTGCGACCGCGTCATGTTCACCAGCTCCTCTGGGCGAATACTCGACCCCGTCCGCGTCGAGCGCCTTGCAGGCTCCAGTCAGCCCGCCCGCGAGCTCGCATCATCCGAAGATGCTTTTGCCCTGGCCCGCGAGGTCGACCAGCTCGATGTGATCGAAGACTCGGCATCTCGAGCAACCCGTGCAATTCGCGCGGCCATTCCCGATCCGCACGATCGCTTCACGTTCTTCGAGGTCACCCACATCGGCGGCCGCCAGTTCGCCGTCACGCTGCCGAACCTCAAATACCGCTCGACATTCGAGCTGCGCTATCAGCGCATCTACACACGAACCATCGCGGCGGAGTTTGCTCGCGAGCTACGCGGCCTCTCCCCCGTTCTTGTGTTCGTCGACTGAGCGGCGGTTCGTTTTGCGGTACGGCGCTGGCGCGCCGCGCCAGGTGTTGCTCTCGCCTTGCTCGAGTTTGACGCTACGGCGATGCCTCGGCCTCAATGACCGTTGGGCATACTGCCCGACGCTGAGAACCCGAGGAGGAACCATGGAGTCGCTCAGTATCCAACTGAGTCTCCTTGTGATCCTGCTTCTCGTGCTGGAACGGCGAAAGTAGGACGGGAGCCCGAGTTACCGAGTCCGCCTACCGGACTCGGATCAACCGGGGCGGGCGGAGAGTTTGCGCTCTTCGCCCGCTGAATCTTCGAACCCGAGGAAGGACTCTGAAGACGTTTCCATTCTAGCGAAACTTCGGACCTAGACCACCTCACGCGACGGACGATTCGCGGCCCGCATCAATTCGGCCGCGCTGCGTTCGCGCTCTTGCACCAGGCATGAGACAAGCCATTTCAAGCTCTGCTCATCATCGCGAATGGCCACCCTCACAACCGCCGACATGATCTCCTGCATCGAAAGTTCACCGTCCTGAAGACCAAGTTTTTGCGTCAACTTTGCCTGAACGACTTCAAAAGTCGGCCCCATCTCCTCTTCTTTAAATCTGGCGCCGATAAGCAACTTCTTCTTGCGCCCTGCCCCCTGCTTCTTCGCCGGCCGCGCGCTCGTCTGCGGCCTGGGTGCTTCAGCTGCGGGTGGCTCATCTCTCCGCGACTCCTCTCCCCCGGCCTCACCCCTGCTCGCGCGCGTGTCTCTCACCACAATCTCATCGGAACTCGCCGCGCCGATGCCGCTCGTCGCGTTGAAGTCCTCAAGCAGACTGCCCTTCGGTTTTGTGAACGTTTCCGTCTTGAGCGACTTAGCCATTTACCGCTGCCTCCTCTCGACTCGCAGCAGCCGACACGTCGATCGCTTCGCTGCGCTCGATGACATATGCCGCCAAACGACGGTGAGCTTCAGACACCCTGCAATCGGGGTTCAGCCAGAACAACGGCTTGTGCGCGAAGGCCGCATCTTCTGCTTCACCAAGATCCGGCGTCGAGAGCGGAATGACTGTTCCGTATTCAGGCAACGCCTCATTAATCGCCTTCGCGGCCAGTCGCGTCTCACGCTCAATTGTCGGCAAGACACCAAACAACTCGACGTCGATCCCG
Source organism: Thermoleophilaceae bacterium (assembly GCA_016463365.1). The sequence goes on from JAEMRJ010000001.1 coordinate 30,702, forward strand.
GCACCTCGGAGTTCGGCAATCGCGTTCAGAGTGTTCACAGCACCTTCGACCGCCTCCCAGTCGCTCATCTTCACTGGGATCATCACCATCCTCGTCGCCACGATCGCATTGATCGTCAAGTCGAGCATGTTCGGGCCAGTGTCGATCAGCAAGTAGTCGTAAGGAACTATCACGCCCTCCAGGGCCAAGCGCAGCTTCTCCTCACGCCGCATAGTCGAGACAAGCCAACGCTGCACGCTCGCAAGATCGGAGTGGCCAGGCACGATGCTGACGTAGTCCGAGAGTTTCAGAGTTGCCTGGTCGATCGAGGCCTCCCCGACCATCGCCTGCGCGATGCTCGGTCCCTCGAGCTCCTCCGGATTCACGCCGAACAATCGAGTCATCGAACATTGCGGATCCATGTCGATAGCCAGAACCGACCGCTTCTTCTCTCCCAGCGCGCAGGCAAGGTTGACGACAGTGGTCGACTTCCCTACCCCGCCCTTTTGATTTGTCACTGTCAAACCGTTCAACGCTGCTCCTCGGTGCGTGGATTGCATGTGGCTTTCACAGTTTCGCGAGCGGCCCGGACTTTCCTTCCGCCGCCCTGCAATCCACGTGGCTTGCACGACCTACCTACGCCCCGTCGACCTTCACACCAAGCCGCGATTTGCAATCCCGCTGGATTGCGCTCCAGTGTGCCCCTTCCCCGCAATCCCTGTGGATTGCACGATCCCGTCGCACGCTGCCACCCACGGCCCGACACAAGCCCGCCACCGACCTCTCGCGGAACAACGACGATCTGCCGCCTCGTTTGCAGGTCACGGGTACTCGGGTCCAAAAGCACCGAAGTCTCGTGCGACGCCGGCTCTCAGGACGCCCTGGGATCGAAACCACGCTCTGACTTGGCCAACTGTCAGCGTTACGCTCTGCCGCGGCCGCGCCCATCGGTTTACCAGCCCGCCTGCAATCCACATGCAATCCAACTGGATTGCATCAGCATTGGTCTCCAAAGGCCGCCTGAATGCAATCCCCGTGGCTTGCTCGTGCAATCCACCGATCTAGCAACGACCTCCTGGTCCATCGTTTGAGGTCAGCTATTTAGAAGTGGATTGCACTCACCCCAGGGCCAGACGCCCCGCAATCCACGTGGATTGCACCAGAGCGCTCAAATAGCGGTTCGCAACGGGTGGGGGAGACTCATTTGCAAGTCTTCTTGCATACGCAGTTAGACAGCACACAGAGCCGCGTCACCCCAACTGTGGACAGGCGTACGGCCCTAAACCTAGACAAAATTGCCAATTCACAGTAACATCGAACGTGCGTGTCCACTAATGAAAGTTGCTAACTGACCGATAGTTCAGCAAGCGCATGGATGCGCAGCAACGACCCGCCTTCGGGCGACGTAACCAGCAAGCCGCACGCAGGCTTTCCCACGCGGCTCACATTTTTTTTTCAAACCGGATGACAGGGAGCACGGATTCTCCCGCTTACCCTTTAGATGGCACATTTCGACCTTCAATATTTCCAGAGCACCCAGGGCGAACGCAACGGCGCGATCACCTGGGCCCTGACCCTGCACGGCGACCAGCTGCAGCGTCACGTTCGCAAACGCTTCCACCAAGACTCGGACGATCTCTACCAAGACCTCGTCACCGAGCTGTTTCGCGCGAACTTCGATAAGCACCGCGACCTCCTTGAGTCCGGCGACTATGACCGCCTCCAAGGATGGTTCGACAACGCAGCCAAGTGGGCGTTGTCAGAAACCCACAACCGGGCTGCACAGACCGACTTCGAGCAGAACGTCGAAATAACCACCGACGGCGATCTGCCGGAGTACGCCTTTGACCCGGCTGCAGCCGGTGAACCAGACCCGATCGACCCGCAAGTGATCACCGTTCTCAAGAACGTTCGAAATCAAAAGGTCGTCCAATCGCTCGTGCTCTCCTCGCAGGGCCTCGGCTGGGATGAGATCGCGCAGCTGGTTGGATTCTCCAGCCGGCAAGCGGCTCACCGCGCCTGCAACTCGCCCAAGGTGGTTCGAGAACTCGCCTTCGCTTGGCGCGCCCTGAAGGGCGACGAACTCTGCCCCGAGATCGCCACTGATCTCGCAACTGTCGCTTGGACTGTCGGAGATCTCGACCCCGAGATTCAGCAGCGGGTTAATGCGCACGTCGCCACCTGCCCAACATGCAGCGCGATCCTCGAGACACACAAGAACACGCTCGCCGCGGCGCCCGCGTTCTTCCCGATGCCCGCGATGCTCGTCCTCACCAACGACAGCGCCACAAGTCACGCGGTCGCCGGCCTCGATGCAATCTCCGCGAAGTTTCACAACTTCATTTACTGGATCACCGGCCAATCCTCGACAGGCACCTGGAGCGCACCACGAGCCGCAGGTGTTGCCACAGCCAGCGTTTTGCTGGTCGGTGGGGGAGGGGCCGCTGTTCACAAAGCGACCACCGACCGCAGTAGCAACGACACCTCGGCCGCGACTACTCCCGCGCCGCAGAGCTTTTACGACCAAGTAAACGTGCCTCCAGTCGAGCGTCCGACGCCACGACCCAAGCACAAAAAGAAGACGCCGAAGGCAACCCAGGTTGCCGCGCCGGTCGCACCGGCACCGCAGGCGACTAGCGCTCCCGCGCAGACGTCAACACCCAAGCAAACAACAGGGGATGGCTCTAGCGAGTTCCTTCCGGAAGAACGCTAACCACTGCCACCGCGACCGAACCGGAAGAGATCAACAACATGCTCATTTCAGCCAGACCAACCAACAAAGGAAAGTCAATGAACAAGAAGATCCGCGCGATGGTCGTTGCGGCGCTCACCGTCGCTTCGGTCTTCGCGTTCTCAACATCGGCTCAGGCCGGCAACTACACCGTGACGCCAAATCCATGCGGACAATGGGGCGGCGGCTACGGCAGCAACGGCTGGGGCTTGGGTATCAACTGCGTATCCGGCTACTCCTCGTTTCAGCTTGGCGGAGGCTCCGTCGGCCCTCCGGGCACCTACATGTGGCTGAAATCCGATCGCCTGAACGACGCTACATATCTCTCCTCGCTCAGCCTTTCCTACATTTCGTCTGAGGCCACCGGCAGCGGCGATCACATTCAAGTTCGCGGATGCCAGCGCTACACCGGAGTAACCCCGGTCTACTCGGGCGGCCCCAACGGTTCCTGCGTCGGCGGCGTGATGGCCTTCCCCAACCAGACTGCCGGCTTTGCCTGGCGCACCTTCGGCGCTGGCGCACTTGCATGCGGAAGTAACTGCGGCGGATACCAGATCGACACCTCCGCCAGCTACACCAGCGGCCACGTCTGGATCAACGGCGTCAGCGCCGAGATCACGGACAACACGGCGCCGGTCACGACCAGCGGCTTTGCCAGCCACGAGATCAGCCAGGGCGGCTGGATCAACGGCAGCGCCGGCTTCGGCGCCACAGGCACCGATTCAAACGGCAGCGGAATAACCAACATCACCTTCTATCCCGGCGATCCGCTTCTGACCGTCTCGCAGAACAAGAGCTGCAACTACGCGCAGTGGATTCCCTGCACCCTGGTTGTCGGCACAACTGCAGGAAGCTCCTTTGACACGACGGCGATGTCAGATGGATCGCACACCGGCTACTACACGTCAACCGACGCCGGCGGAAACACCGGCCAGAGCGCGTCCTTCACCTACAAGACAGACAACACTGATCCGACGACGCCGAGCTCGATCGCAGCCAGCACCGACGGCCAGAGCGGATGGAGTTCAGACAACTCGATCGGCGCAAGCTGGAACAATGGGGCAGAGGTTGCAGAAACCGCAACTCAGTCGGGCCTTGATCAGGTGATCATCGACGTCAACCCGACGACCGGCGGTCAGACCGACCCCGCGCCGGTGACAGTTCCCGTCGGCGGCAGCGCCTCTGGCATTTCGGCAACGACCTCGAGCATCAGCGGCCTCGCACTTCCGGAAGCGGGCGCCTGGACTCTTCGCCTGCAGCTGGTCGACAAGGCCGGGAACGTTTCTGACGTCGGGGATGGATCCGGTTCGTCTGCCGACTCGGACATCTCGGTTGGTTATGACCCGAACCCACCAGCTTCACCGGCTGGCGTTGCGAACGGCTGGATCAGTCGAGATGAGCTTGCCGCTGGTTTCGATCAGGAGTTCACCTACTCCGCGCCGCCGCAGGCAATCGCACAACTCTGCGGATTCGCAGGCGCGATCGACAAGAACATCAACGGCACCGCTGGCTCGACCATCAACGTGCCCGGCGATGGAAGCGTCCGCTCATGGCAACTCCCAGGCACACTCGACGAGGACACGCACTACGTCCACTTGCGCGCAGTCAGCTGCAACGGCCTCGCCTCACCAACCACTGAAACCGTGACAGCTCCAGTTGACCGCACCGACCCGGTTGGAACGATCAGCGGCGTTGAAAACGGCAAGTGGTACAAGGACGGCCAGCTCGTCGAGCTGCTCGGCAGTGACGTACTTTCCGGGATGGCACCAGCCCCTCCCTCCGACACCGAGTCCACACTTGGCGCCTACCTCTCCTACACCATCAACGGTTCGGGGCCGCTCGACAAGGATGCCCCCCGCGGCGACACCACCTCACTCCCGATCACCGGCGAAGGTCAGAAAGAACTCCGCTTCTCACCGGTCGACCTCGCTGGCAACAAGGCGGCGGCCAAGGTCGCAACCTTCGGCATCGACGCAACCAACCCCAACGGCTACATCGACCGCCCGGACGCTGCGCGTCCGACGCTGCTCTCCTCAAAGCTGACCGACGCGCCTTCTGGCGTCTCATATGCCGTCTTCTCCGTCCGCCCCACGGGCAGCTCTGACGCAGACTGGATTCAGCTGCCGACCTCGCTCACAGGAGCAGACGGCAACGTCGTCGGAGCAGCTGTCGCCTCTGGCAGCGCAACAGCCCGTTTCCCGGACACAAGCCTGCCGCAGGGCAGCTACGACGTCCGCGTTCAGGCCTTTGACCAGGCAGGTAACCCCTTGGCCACTCAGCGCTATCAGGACGGCTCGCTTGCCCGGGTTGAGAACCCGATGCGCGCAGCGACAGGCGTCTCATTGAAGCTCTTCAAGGCTCTTCGCGAGTGCAAGAAGAACAAGAACGGAAAGATGAAGTGCGCAATCAAGAAGTGCACCAAAAAGACCAAGGGCACTTGCTACAAGGTTCTAAAGGGCAAAGTCGTCCTCCAGGGCGGATCAACCACCGTCACTTCGGCCTACAACCGCGGAGCGATCGCCACCGGTGTCCTCACCGACGCAAACGGCGCCGCGCTCAAGAACACCGAAGTTTCGATCTCAACGACGACCAAGGTTCACGGCAAGAGCGCCGAAGTTGGCACCGCGACAACTGACGCAAACGGCATCTGGGCGCTCCGCGTTCCTGCCGGCGTGAACCGCGCCGTCAAGGCCACATATCTCGGCACCGAAACTCGCCGCCCGTCAACGAGCTCGGCAACGATGAACACGCAGGCCAAGCTCAAGCTGAAGGTGAGCAAGAAGCGCGCCAAGACCGGTCAAAGCATCACGTTCTCGGGCAAGGTCACGCCATATGACGCCGCATACCCCAGCGGCGGCAAGATCGTCGCTCTGCAGTTCTTTGCGGCCAAGAAGTGGCGCCCGGCAGTTGGAGTGGCCCACACTGACAAGAACGGCAAGTTCAAGATCAGCTACAAGTTCGACGGCAAGAAGGTCAAGGCAAAGATCATCTTCCGCGTCGTTGCCCCGTCTGAAGATGCCTGGGGTCACGCCTTCAGCGTCTCAAAGCCGATCAACATCAAGCTCAACTACTAACCATCCCCGCAGTTCCCGCCAGAATTGGCTGCAATTGAGCGTCTCGCCCTATCGGCGGGGCGCTCTTTTTCTGCCCCGACACGTGTTCCTAGAAGTGTCGCTCCGCGCCGCTATCGCCCTTTGGGCGACGGCGACCTCGATTGGAAGTTCTGTTGCGTGCACCCTTAGGCGAAACATGCAGGGGAGACCTGCCGATAGAACTAGTTAGAACAAACAAGCAATGAACACAAGAATCCTCAACATTCCCAAGACCCTTTTGCTCGCGTTCGCGCTTGCCGGGGGCATCCTTGTGCTGCTGCAGAGCTCTCGCAGCGCGCCTGCTCTGGCGACGCCTGGTCCCAGCGCTTCGACCCCCGCTTCGACTCGCAGTGCCCCAAACAACACCCGACTTGTGACGGTGCTTCTGACCTCCAACTCCTTCACCGCTCGCCTGCCCGAGCGCGCAACAGATTTGCTGACCACGACCAAGGGCACGACCGCTGCGCGCCTTGCTGCTCAGCGCAACCCCTTCAAGCGTTCGGGGTCCGAAGCCGTTGCAGCTTCGATCGCCGAGCACGCACGCAACGCGGCCCTCCCGCTCATCCGCGAAGCGGCCGCTCCGGACCTTGCCGCAAGCCAGGCGCTCCAGCGCAAGATCCGCCGGCTCGGCGGCAGAATTGTGAGCGCCAGTCCTATCCCGAATCAGATCGTTATGCGCATCGACGCCTCTGCGATCCCGTCGCTTAAGCGCGACCCGCGCGTCGCGAGCGTCACCGCCGCAAAGCTTCCAGTTTCTCTTGCAGGTCCGATCGACGGCTCTGCGATCTGGTGGGCCAACGGCTTCACCGGACAAGGACCGTCTCTCGACGGAAACGGCAGCCCCGATGCCGTCGTCTTCGATACCGGCATTCGCGTCAATCACAACTACTTCAAGTCTCGTTTACTCGGCGATTGCTCCACCTGCCAGGGCTCAGGTCCGACTCGCGTGACGTCACCAGTGATTCGTAGCGACTTCTCAGGCTCAAAACACGGCAACACGATTGGCGCGACCATCGCAGCGACGTCCTTCTCAGGAGGACCGAACCCGACCAGCGGCGTCGGCATGGCCTACGGCATCGACAAGCTCTACGACAACTACCAGGCCACCAATCCCTACCTCTGGGATCTTGGAATCAATGTGGGAAGCGACACCGGCCTCGGCGGCAACACCGACCTGCCGGAGGTCATCAACTACAGCGCCACGATTTATCAAAACACGGTGGATCTTGACCCCGCCTGGAACTACTTCGATGCCCTCGAATCCCGCTTCGGAATCCTCAACACGATCGGCGGCGGCAATTGCGGCATCGCCGATCCCTTTTACACAAACTGCGCAACCGGTCCTCACCGCATCGGCACCCCCGGTGTCAACTACAACGTTCTCACGATGGGCGGCCAAGACCCCGGCGCGGATCCCACCAACACAGCCACCTATGCGCCGTGGCCAAACAGTTCGCCGGGGCCGACGTGGGGAGGACGCAAAAAGCCAGACATGATCGGACCAGTCTCAGGCATCGCCGGCACTCCTTCCGCAATTGACGACGTCTCCACGACGTCTTTCGGTCAAGGCACCAGCTTCGCCGCACCAGTGGCCGCAGCTGGAGCTCTGCTCCTCGGTTCCGCCGGCGTCTACCTGCCAACCGCGCAGAAGGCCATCATGATCAACTCCGCGCGGCCCGTCCAAGGCCAGACCTACTGGACCCCGCGCACCGGATGGGGCGCGATCAACATGGACGCCGCCTACTACGACCGCGGCAACTACGTCAACGGCAACGTTTCCGGCAGCGGCGCAAACAGCGCACGCTTCTTTCAGGTGACCGGCGTCGCAAGCGACGATCGCGCGACTCTTGTCTGGAATCGCCGCACATCGCTCGACAACATCACCAATCCCGACAACCTTCAGATCACCAACCCCGCCTACTACAACCTCACAGACCTCGACCTCACTCAGTTTGACCCCGGCACGCTCACCGCTACATCGACCGGCGGATCCGACGCCGCAGACACCGTCGACACCGATCAGACCATCACGGCCGCGAACCCGATGCCCGGAAACGGGAGCGACGGGGGGGACAACGTTGAGCAGATTCGATCAACCGGTACGGGTACGCAGATCCTGAAAGTGAAAGCTCTTTCCAGCGTTGACGGCACCCCCGCAGAGCCGTACTCCCTTGCAACAACAAACCCGATCACAGCACTCTCAACACCGATTCCAACTGTCGCGCTCGCAACAGTTCCATCGGTTCAAGGCGTAGGCCAGAACGTCACCGTAACCGCCACAGTTCAAAACCCCTCTAACGATCTTCCGCTGGCCAGCTCGAGCGTCCTCCTAACACTTCCCGCTGGCACCACTCTTATCACCGGCGCAAATCCAGCTCCACTCGGAACAATCGCGCCCAACGGAACAACCATCGCGACCTGGACTCTCCAGGGGAACACCGCTGGCCCAAAAAACCTTTCGGCTGACATCTCCGGAACTGCATACGGCGAAAATTTCGCAGGCAACGACACCGACTCCTTCCAAGTCGACGGGACGCCTCCAGTCGTCTCAATCACTCCGACGCCTGCATACTCCACCACAACTAATCCAGCGTTCACCTGGTCAGCGACTGACTCTCAGAGCACCGTGGCCAACTACGACGTTGAAACTGCGCTCGACGCAGGACCTTGGACGCCGGCGCTCACAAATACAACGCTCACCACGACCATTGCCTCTGGCGGCGAAGGGCAAGTCGTGCATCTCCGAGTGCGAAGCAGGGACACCTTTGGCAACGAGTCCGGATGGAGCGAAGTCTCAACAACGATCGACGCCGCTCCGCCGATCATCGCCTTCGGCTCAAGCCAAACACCCTCATCAGGAACCATCAATGTCCCGGTCACATACAGCAACGTCGGCAGCCCAGTGACAAGCGCCGTTTACTCATTCGCGCCTACCGCTGGCACCCCTAACAAACCTCTGACGGCCGCGCCCGCAACCTACTTCAACACAACACGCTCCGTCGTCACCGCCACGCTCCTCGTAACGGTCACCGACGCCGCCGGACACACCGCAACCAAGGCCCAGGCCTACTCCGTCGCGCAGACAACGATCGCCGCCAACCTTCAGATTGCCAAACCCAAGATCAAGTCGCGCACAGCAACGATCAAGGGAACGATCAACAGCTCCGCGGCCGGCAAGGTCACCCTGACCGTCCGACGCAAGGGCAAGACCGGCACAAGAAAAGTCACAAAGCGCGCCGCGATCAAGAGCGGCCGCTACAGCGCCAAGGTGAAGCTCAAGAAAGGCAAATACACCGTCTCTGCCTCATTCACAGGTTCTCCAGGCGTCACCACAGCGAACACGAAGCGCTCTTTCACCGTTCGCTGACACTGACTCCTAATTAGCCCTCATATCTGGCCTCTGAGCCAGATCTCACACCTGTAAAAGGCCGCGCAAGCGGTCTTTTTCCGTTTAACGACCCGGAAAGGCCGTCGATGCCTGCATCCTCCTCCCAGAAGCCCGCCAAAAGCCGCCAGAAGCGCGGGCAACTAACCGATAGCGCAACCGCCACGGCAGACGTTCTGGCCTCCAGTAACGCCATTCTGCGCCCCACACGCCCCGGCGCAGGTCAGCGCGGCCTACAACAGTTTTTCACGCCTCCCGTGGTCTCGGATTTCGCTCACCACGTTTTCGGGCTGAACTCGTTTCCAGTCTTTGACCCAACCGCAGGAGATGGCGCTCTCCTGACTTCAGCCCCGCGCGACATGCGCTTCGGGGTCGAGATAGACGCCGACCACGTCGCAGTCGGGCCCTACACCGCAATCCGCGGCGACATCCAGCGCGTCTATCCGCTGATGCGCGCAGCAGGCGTGACTTTCCCGCGCATCCTCGCCAATCCGCCGTTCGGTCTCGACGACTGGTCCGACCGAGCACTCTCCAAGGGCAAGAAGATCAACAGCACTCTTCTGACCTTTCGCTACTGCCTGGGATTGCTCGATCCGCACGGCGCTGGCTTGTTTGTCGCCGGCCGCGATCGCTTCAACAAACTCGTACTCGCCGGAGACGAGCTGGATGCCAAGTCAGTCGTCCTGGCCATCGACATCGACGACCTCTTTGACGACGTCGCTCTCCCATGCACGATTGCGCTTTTCACTCAGACAAACAACAGATCTGAGATCGCGTTCAGACGCTTCTCTGCCACCGCCGAGGAGCTTGCCACAAAGACCCTCCGAGACGAAATCCGAGTCGCTTTCCGAGAGGGAACCAACTACGTCCCGGCCGCCCCGCCGAGCCGCGCCTACGACGCCAAGGCGCAGATGGAAACCGACTTCGAGACGATCGCCGGAGAATACGAGCGGCGCCTTGCAACCAGTGACCTCACTCAGGACTTCGACGTCATGGTCAAGGGCGGCAAGCTCTCGATCAAGCCTTCACCATTCGCGAAGATCGCCGTCGTCCAGCGCGGCTTCGACAAGCTCCGCCAGCTAGAGGGACTGCACGGCCAATCGCCGGCCTACTTCGCGATCAATGTGCGCGACTGGAATCTCCTAAACGAACTCGCGCGCGACGAGGTCCTCACGATTGACCCAACCGCGCTCGCGCGGATCGAAAAGCACATCGAGAAGAGCCGCCTTCAACTACGGCCGATGTATCCAATCCCGCCGCAGATGCGGCTGGGCTTTCTCGACGACACCGAGCGAATCCAATGCACGACCACCGATGCCGACAAGGGTTACCGAACGGGGGAGTGGTACGACGTCACCGTCGACTCCAAAGTAAGCAAGGAGACCGAGACCCGCCTTCACGAACAGCGCAACGGCAAGAGCGAGCTGCGACGGTTTGAGAAGGAGAAGAAGATCCTCCGTATTCGCATCGGCGACCAGCTCTTCAACGAGTCCGCCGAGGACATCGAATACATCATCGAGCACTTCGAGTTGCCCGAGGTGGGCGATCTCGCCACCGATCACCCAAAAGAACTCGAGCACGCTCGCAAAGTTCTAAAGGAGATCTCCGAAGAGAACGGATTTGAATGGGCCGACTTCCAGCAGGAGGATCTCGCCCGATGCGTGATCAAGGAGCGCGCCCTTCTCACATGGTCGATGGGCGGCGGCAAGACAGCAGGGATTCTTGGCACCGCAGAGGCCTGGGTTCGCACCGGGCGAGCGAAGAACCGCGTACTCATCATCGCCCCCCAGGACCTCCACGACCAATGGCGCCGCGAGGCCAAGAAGTTCCTCGGAACCTCCGACCGCCAACTCGAGTCGATCGAGACGCCCGCCGACGCCGAGCGCGTGCGCCGGCACTTCAAGAACGGAGGGGAGGGGTGGTACCTCACCTCCTACGAAGCGCTTTCGCTCAAAGGCACGCGAGGAACCGAACTACTGCCGGTCCAAGCACTCGCAGAAGCCGGAACCACCGACATTTCCGACCCCGACGAGCCCGCCATCTCGCGCCTCACGGCGACCACCGAGGAAGCTTGCCCCAGCTGCAAGGAAAACGGCACCCCCTGGAGCGGAACCCATTGCTCGACCTGCGGCTACACGCATTACCTCACGCGCGTGAAGAACGTGGCCTCGCGATTGTCTGTCGCGTTCAAGGACGGAGTGATCGCCGTTGACGAGCTCTCGATGGTGCGAGGAGACACTTCGTTGCGCTCGCTCGCACTTCGCGGTATGCGCTCCCGCTGTCGCCTCGGGGCCACCGGAACTCCCATCAGCAACTATGTGAATGATTGCTTTTGGGGAGTCGCTTGGACCATCGGGTGGGGCTCGCCGCGCTTCCCATATGACTACGAAGCCGGCAAGTCGAAGTTCGAAAAAGACTTCTGCGTAATCGAATACCAGATGGGCTCGTCCAAGTCCAACGAGCAGCACCGCAGAGAGCGTCGCAAAGTGATGCCCGAGGTCACCAACCTCTCGATGCTTTGGAAGCTTCTCTCGATCAACATGGTCCGCCGTCGCCAGACGGACATGGGGGACATGGTCGAACGCACATTCCACCCGGTCGAAGTTCCGATGGGCGTGAACCAGCTCCACATGAATACCGCGTGGCTCAAAGGCTTCCCAAGTTGGTTCGCCGAGAAGAACCCCGACCACCCGCTCGTCGAGCACGACCTTGTCGAGAAATTCCAAGCGACACTCGGCCTTCTTTGGAAGATGGAGTACGCCGCATCACTCCCCGAGGCAGATCCCCACGTCGACTGGGTTCGCGAATCCGGCCCGCGCTACATCGAAAAGCAGCCCAACGGCGCGCAAACCCAGATCAATCCATCGAACATGACGCCCAAGTTCGTCAAGGCGCTCGAAATCATCGAGGAGCACGTCGCCAACGGGGAAAAAGTTCTTGTCGGTTCCGCGCTCGTCGACGCAGGCCCGCTCGTTTCACGCCTGCTCACAGCTCGCGGAATCAAATCCGCACACATCACCGACATCTCTGCTGACGGAAAGGCGAAGACAAAAAACCCAAAGAAACGCGCCCAGGCGGTAACCAACTTCGTTCAAGGCGATACCGAGGTCCTCTGCGCCGGCGTCCAGGCGATGAAGCTCGGCCATAATCTCGACGTCGCCTCGGTGGTGGTCCTGATCGGCTTCCCCTGGTCATACGAAGCCTTCGAACAGTTCCTCGCCCGTGTGTGGCGCCGAACCTCCAAACGACCCGTTTCCGTTTACTGCCTGATCGCCAAGGGCACGATCGACGAGCGCAAGTTTCAACTGCTCTCAGACAAAGCGGCCGCCTCAGACGTCGCTCTCGACGGCCGCCTGGTGGAAGAGAACGAGAAGCCGCACGACTGGAACAAATACCTGCGCGAGATGAAACGCGCCGGCATAGAAGCAGAAGGCGACGAGCTGCCCGAGGACCAACTTGCCGCCCGCTGGCACGCCCGCCCACTCCCGAAGCTCCGCAGTCTCTACACCAACAAGCGCGGCAAGAAGAGCGGAATCAAGCCGCTCAAGGGCGTGAAGAGTCCGATCTACAAAGTCTCCAGCGCCCCGGGCGAGCAGACCGCATTCTTCGACTGATTTCGCCGCTAGTACCGCGAGCGGGCAAGCCGCTCGCGGCGGCTCGGTCCCAGCAAACGCGATCCCTGCGCGTTGGGGCCAATTCGGATTCCGAATATCTGACCACCCGCTTCCCCAAGAGAAGGATGACCCCGACTAATCAACTCCCCACCCGCACCGACCAACTTGCAGACTTGGTCAACGCACATTGGACCGACAGCCCAGATGCGCCCGTGTCCGATCCGCTGGAGCTGACTGATTACTTCACAGGCGAACTTCCTTGCGGGCAGTTCGCGCTCGTCTGCTCGGCTCCCTTGGCGCCGGCGCAGCGAAGCATCAGCCCCGATTACCCGACTCTCCTATCGGCCATGCGCCAAGCGTCAGATCTCCTAAGAAGCCATCTACGAGAAGAAACCCCACTTGAAATCGTCAACCTCGATACCGGCGAACGCTGGATTCCCGAATACCCCAAGCTCGGCTGGGTCGTCACGCCGCGACTTCCGCTGGCCGCCCAACAACACGCCGCCATGCAACTAGACAAAACAGGCACCGAATACGCGCCATTAGAAGGCGCTGAGAGCAAACGCCCTGGCGCGCTCTACGCGCTAACGAGCGAACTCCACACGAACAACATCGCCGCAGCGACCGTGCACGGGCAGGTGCACACATCCGAAGACTTCGCCGCGGTTTGGAACAAGCTCTCAAACCGCTACACGGCCGGGATCCCCATCAGCGGCGCCCGTATGAAAAAGCTCGTCGCTCGCTGCGTAACCGCACTCAACTCCCAATAGGAGCCCTCCATGTCGACCTACGACGACCACCTCGCCGCCGCGAGGGAGGTCCAATTTGCCATGCAACTTTCGCGCGAGCAGATGGCTGCCAACCGCCAGCTTGTACCGCCCGCGCGCCTCGTCTCCGAGGACTTTCATCCACACGAGCCGACAGCGGCCGCCCTGGCAAGGCGCTCAATCCGTCAGATCTCGAGCCACGGTGAGTTTTGGCGAACAACAAACCCAACCACGAACACGCAAGGGGGGAGGCCCTACGAATCCCCTCTCCTCTACGGCATCGGTTCTCGCGCCGCATTTGACACGCTCCGCGCAACCCCTGGCCTGATCATCACCGGTCCCCGCCGTCCCACTGCTTCCACGGCCGCGCGAACCGCCGCAATCTCTGCCGTTCTGGCCGAAGCCCGGGTTCCACTGATCGCTGGTCTCTCAAACGGCACTGAGACAACCGCGCTCCGTATGTACCTCGACCGCGCGCCAGACCTCGTCACGGTCGTCCTCGGCAGCTCGCCACTGATCGCCTACCCGACCAACCAGCGCGAGCTCCATAGACGCGCCATCGCATCCGGCGGCGCAGTAATCAGCCGAACCCCGCACCCGGCGCCGCCAATCCGCCATTCCGAACGCCTGCGCGACCTCACTCGCGTACCGCTGGCGCGCGTTGCACTCGTAACCGAGACGCGGCCCGCTCCCTCCACGACCGACTCGTTCATCCAGACCGCTCAGGAGAACTCACTCTCCCTCTACACGTTCAGCACCGACCACCAGGTGCCAAGCGAACACCGCGCGGATCTTCCCCAGATCGCAGACCCCTACGACCTGAGCGCGCTCATTCACTCGACGATCGCCTAGCGCGCGCCCGCACGAATTCCACCTTTCCCATCAACCAAGTAATCGAGGTCACCGATGCTCGCACGAACCCAATCCTTTTGTATCCAGGGCGCAAAAGCCGCCAACGTCACCGTCGAAGTTGACATTCGCTCCGGCCTGCCCGCCTTTTCGATCGTCGGCCTACCAGACACGGCAATACGAGAGTCGCGCGAGCGCGTTCGCGCCGCGATACTCAACGACGGCTTCGAGTTTCCCCAGCGCCGCATCACCATCAACGTCGCTGGCGGGGGAGAGCCCTTTCGCAGCGGCCCCTCACTCGATCTTCCGATCGCCTTCGGAATTTTGAAGGCCAGCAATCAGCTGGGGAACACGGACACTGAGAAGATCGCCACAGTCGGCGAACTCTCGCTCGACGGAGCCGTCCAACCCATCAGAGGCTCGCTACTGATTGCAAAACAAGCGGCGGAGTCGGGCGTCGAACTGCTTGTCGTACCGAGCGCCAACGACCGCGAAGCCCGCGCCGATCAACACCCACCCGTCTGCGCCGTGCGCCGACTCTCGGACCTCCGGGACTTGACCCCGACCGACCCTCCGAGCGAAAGCACGTCAACGCCAGCCTTTCCTGACGGGCCAGACATACGCGACCTGCGCGGGCACGCTTTCCCGATTCGCGCCCTCGAGATCGCAGCGGCGGGGTCGCACTCAGTTCTCTTTCGTGGCGCGCCCGGTTGCGGGAAAACCATGCTGGCGCGCCGGCTTCCCAGCATCCTTCCGCCGATGAGCCACGAAGAAGCGGTTCAAGTGACTGGGCTTCAGAGCGTCGCCGGCAACCTCCGCGTCGACGGCCTCACCAAACAGCGTCCCTTCCGAGCGCCCCATCACAGCATCTCTGCTTCGGGCCTTGTCGGCGGGCACCACTCGTTCATTCCAGGAGAGGCATCTCTCTCTCACGCCGGGGTCTTGTTCTTAGACGAATTGTCCGAATTCAGCACTCGCTCCTTGGAGTCACTTCGCCAGCCTTTAGACGATGGGGAAATCGCCCTCACCAAGGACCAACACACGATCATCCTTCCCGCCCGGTTCCAGCTTGTCGCCGCGACCAACCCATGTCCCTGCGGCGCGGCCAACACCGCCAAGTGCCGCTGCTCTGCGACCGAGCGAGACCGCTACAACCGCCGCTTGTCGGGACCACTGCTCGACCGCTTCGATATGACCTGCCCTGTCGAACGGCCAACCCCCGCTGAAGTAGAAGCCGGGCCCATTACCGACTCCAAGACAGTCCGCGCTCGCACGAGCGCAGCGCGCGAGATGCAGCTCGAGCGCTACTGCGACCTTCCATTTGTTGCCAATGGGGATCTAGACGGCGCCACGACGCGCCGCTTGCTCAAGCCGCCCGACGACGTGCGGGCGATGCTCAACGACGGCTACAAACACCACCGCATCTCACTGCGCGGCTACGACCGCACCCTCCGAATCGCCCGCACGATCGCAGACCTCGACGCACGAGACGACATCAGCACAGCTGACGTCGCCGAAGCGCTCGCATTCCGTATCGAACCCCTGATCTAGAGGACGCCCCATGAACGCCTGCCCAGCTTGCATCAGCGAGTCCGTCCAACGCGCCCTGACCCTCACGGACAATGGCGCCAATTCCTTCGAAAACTACGGCAAGGATCTCGCCAGCCTGACTGACCAACTCCGATCCCTTCACAGCGATTTTGAATCCCGCCTGACCGAGATCACCTCCACGCTCACAACCGAGGAAGCGAGCGAGACTTTCGGCGCCTACTGCCGCCACGACGAACACTTTCCGACGCGCATCGCCGAGCACCACCCTGAGGTCGCCGTGATCTACGTCTGCGGCAATCTGGCGACCTTCGAAGCCCTGAACGAAAAGGAGACGCTCGCCCTGGTCGGAGCCAGACGCGCAAGCGCCTACGGCCGTGAAGTCGCCTATTCGTTCGCCAACGACGCAGCCTCTCGCGGCGTCATCGTCATCACAGGAATGGCGCTCGGCGTCGACGGAGCAGCCAACCGCGGCGCGCTCCAGGGAAGCGGGGAGACGATCGCCTTCCTTGCCGGGCCTCCGACGCAGGCCTACCCACGCTCTCACCGATTGCTCTATGAGCAGATCACGCAGAAGGGGTGCGCCATCTCGATCATGCCTCCGGGTCTTCAGGAAACCAGAGCCGCATTCCAATTGCGCTCAACGCTGATCGGCACGCTCGCAGCTGGCTCGGTCTTTGTCGAAGGAAGCGAGAACTCGGGCGCGATGTTCACGCTCAACGAAGCCCGCCGCGCCGGCAACATGGTGGGCGCCGTTCCCGGCCCCATAACCGGACCTCTTTCCAGCGGCCCCAACAACCTGATCGCCGGCGACGCGCGCGTCATCTGCAGTTCAGATGACCTCTTCGATTACGACACGACGGAGCCGGCCACCCGGCACCGCGGCGAGCTACCAGATACCGACCGAAGCGTGCTTGCCGCACTCAACGACGGCCACGACACGCCCCGCCAGCTCGCCACGCAGCTCCCCGATCTCGCCCCAAGAGACATTTCTGCCGCCCTCGGCCGACTCGAACTCCTCGGGTACATCGTCCGAGCGGACGACGCCTACCGCCTCAACTGACCTATCAAAAGATTCCCAGCCAGAACTGCACGACCCCCAACCATGCAAACAACCCCGAGCAAGAAGGACACATCAATGAGCACCACCGCAACAAGACCGACCACGCAGGCCGAGATGGTCGACCCGAACCTGATTGACGTCGCCAAAGACTTCAACCCCCGTCGAAGCTTCGACACCGAGGCAGACAAGAAGCTGGCCGAGAGCGTAAAGCTCAACGGCGTCAAGCAGAGCTTGCTCGTCACCGAAGGCGAGAACGGTCGCTACAACCTCGTTGCCGGTGAGCGCCGGCTCCGCGCAGCGAAATCGGCCAAGGTCGACCTCGTGCCCGTCGTCATTGAGCAGCCGTCAACCGACACCCAGATTCACGCGCTGATGGAGAACGTCGCTCGCATGAGCGTGAACCCGATCGACGAGGCGAAGGCGATCACACAGATCCTCAACACCACGAAGATCTCCCAAAAAGAGCTCGCGGCAAACCTCGCGGTCACGCAGTCGCACATCACCGAGCGCAAGCGCCTCCTCACGCTCCCAGAGGCGGCCCAGGAACTCATCGCCAACGGCGAGCTTCCGGTCGCCGCCTCTCGCTACCTCGAGAAGATCGCCGAAGGCAGCAGCACTCTCGCCGCGCACTTCGCCAAGCAGCTGACAACCGACCCCTACGAGCGCTTCCGCTCGGACCCCGTCACCCAAGGCGTTCGCCTTCTGCAGGACGTCTCGGACAACGTCGGCAAAGACATCGAGGGCCTGCCCAAGCTCGAAGCCGTCGCAATCCTCGATCGCCAGCTGCGCCCGACCGCAGTCAAGGTTCACTGGCCGGAGGACAAGGAAGACCTGAAGAAGGCGTGGGAGCAGCACGCGGCCCAGGAGAACTACGACTGGGACTACGCAATGCCAAGTCCCGACGCTGAGAACACGATGACTTCTTCCAGCGCCATCAAGCTCGACAACGAGAATGACTGGCAGCGCGCCACCTGGGTCACCTGCGACCGCGAAGCGATCATCGACGCGATCGAGAACGCGGTCATCGACTACGAAGAGCGACTCGAAGAAGCCGCCGCATACCGCGCGAAGGCCGCGGCCGAGCGCGAGAAGGCCGGTAGCAACGGAACCGCATCCGGAGCAAGCGCCGCAGCGGGCGCAAGCGCGACCTCAGCCGAACCCGGCCCCAGCGACTTCGAGAAGCGTGAGGAGGCCAAGCAGGCTGCGTTCGTCAAGAACACAGAGATCGGACGCAACAGCCTGACCAAACTCGCCCTGCTCAAGCCCACCCTCCCGATCATCAAGACGTTGGCTCTCGGCTACCTGCACCACAACAACGATCTCGCCGGCGCCGGCATCGCCCTGACCGACGAACGCCTACAGGAAGTCGAGATCATCGAGCAGAAGAACGGCAAGAAGCGCACGAAGGTCACCTACAAGAGCTACCACGAAGCAGGCGAGATCCTCGAAGACCGCATCATGCGCGCCAAGAGCGTCGATGAAGTACTCGGAATCCTCTTCACGGCGATCGTCGCCGGCCTCAACGCTTCGACTGACGCGACGCTCGCGAGTGACAAGCGCCACTGGAGCAACGCGGCTTTCCGCTACAGCTTCTCCAAGTCAGACAAGTTCGCAAGCAATGAGGTCGAAAAGCTCGCTGCCCGCGTTCTGCCCAAGGAGAAGCCGGCACCCAAGAAGACCGCCGCCAAGACAACTCCGGCCGCAAAGAAGGCAACGGCCGCCAAGTGATCCCGCCCGCATGGCAAGCCTGCGCGGCAGCGGCGCGCTCGACGCTCAACACGATGGGCGCGCTCTGCCCGCCGGACGCCCGGCACCGCGATCGACTGCACGACCTCCACGCATCGCTCGCCCGGCTCGCCGCCACTGGCGACGCCAACGGCATCTGCTCACTTTTTGACGAAATCAGCTTCGACTACAGCGCGAACAACCAGCGAGAAATCATCCGCTGCTTTGCCAACTGAGTCCCGGACCTCCTTGCAGCGGCCTCACGGGTGGATGCACCAGAGGGTGAGAAACACCAACTAACTGCGAGCGCTCGTTTCTCGCGCGAAGTCACGGCCGCCTCGGCCGCCGTCGTCGCTTGCGCGCCGTCAAAAAGCGGTCGGCGGCGTTGCCGCCTTGATTGAACAAGCGCCGAACGCCGGCGTGTCCAGGCAAGCCGCCGCTTCGCGGCGGTCGGACCACAAGGGCCCGACCTGACCAAGCCGACGCCCGACGCCCGTCATGGGGGCGTAAGAGAAACGGCTTTGTATCCAACGCGAAGCCACGTTTAGACCCTGGAGGTCTCAATCATGTACAGCAACAACAGCATCAACATCACGGGCAACGTCGGCAACAACCCGCGTTACAACGCCCCGAAGTCAGACAGCAAGGACGACGTCAAGCGCGCAAGCCTCTTCTTCCAGGTCGCGGTCGAGCCGCAGCCGGGCAAGAAGGACAGCGAGAACAACTACGTCGACCAGGACCCGTACTGGGTTCCCTGCGCGATCTTCGGTGCCCGCGCCGTGACCCTCGCCGAGAACTCGGTGATCAAGTCCGGCCAGCGCCTCGTGATCCTCGGTTCGCTCCGCATCACGAAGGAGCAGCTCACGCTCGTCGGTGGCGAGACCACCAGCCGCGCGAAGCCGCTCGTCGTGGTCGAGAACTTCGAGATCATGCCCACCCGCAAGGCGGCATCCTCGAGCGCTTCGACCGAGCCGGCCGAAGACGCAATCCCGGCCTAGCCGGGAAGGGCGGCGCGACCAGCGGCGACTCTCGCCGCTGGGCTGCCACCCACACACGCCAGACCAAAAAAATCAGAAGCATCAAACGACCCCGGAGGCCAAGACGGCTCTGGGGTTTTTTGCGTGCTCCTGTGGTTCTCCTCAGGTCACACGGCAGCCCTCGGGATCCACTTCCGCCCGAGGGTTGCCGCTCCTCTTCGCGCGCGCCAAGTCGGTCGGCGGCGGGGGAGAGGCCCGGCCGGCGCGCTGCCGCCTTGAACGCACCGCATCCTGCGAACTGCCCATCAAGAGAGATACCGCCCGCAGGCGGGCGGAGGCAGAGGACATGAAGATGGAACTACAGATCAGCGGCCAGATAACGGCGATCGACGCCGCGCTGGATCGCGATTGGGCAACCGTGGACATCACCCGCGAAGTACGCCCAGGCGCCACCCGCACTTTCTCCGTCGTCGTCGCACGCAAAGCACTCAGCGCCGGCCTCGGTGACTCCGTCACGGCAGAGGTTCGCGGCGTGAATCACACCAGCAAGCTCGCCGACGGCCAGCTGCAAATCGACGTCCTCTTCATCGCCCGCTCGATTGCCAATCACTGACCAGGAGGAGCACCATGCCCCAACCAAACACACACCTACCCAGCGCAGCCGCGATCGAGCCGATCTCCTCAGACTCGCGCGTTCGCATCGACGTTCCCGGCGTGATCGACGAATGCTGCGAGCCCTTCGCGAGCGTTCACTACTACGCCAACGTGACCGAAGAGTCGGCCACGCCTGGCACCTGCTCAAACGCCGACTGCGTGAACGGCGACGTCGAAGTCCCGCAGGACGGCACCTACGACGGCGTCTGGTTCGCACCTTCGCCTTGCCCCGACTGCAACCGCGAAGAGTTCGAGCGCCTTCACGCCGAGACTCCGCGCGACCTGAACTCCGAAGGACCGATTGGCCTATAACGCGCTGACGCGCGCCGGCTGACTGGCAAGAGACAGGCAACCGATTAGGAGCAGACCATGAAAGTCCTCATCTGCGGATCCCGCAACTGGCCGACCGCGCGCAACAGCGAAATCACCGAACGCATCGACCAGCTGCAAACAGGCGACACAGTGATCGCTGGCGCGGCCAAGGGCGTTGACTCACTGGCGGCCGAACACGCGCGGGGGAGGGGCCTCACAGTCGAAGAGTTTCCTGCTGATTGGGACGCTCACGGAAAGTCGGCAGGCTTCAAGCGCAACGTCGAGATGCTGAATCAACGCCCTGACCTCGTGATCGCATTCCAGCACAACGACTCGCCTGGGACAAGCCACACGATCGAGCAGGCGTTCCGTCGCGGGATCAAGACGGAGGTCGTTCGATGAGCCCCGCCGAAACAAAGCGCTTCCACATTCACCGCGACAACGTCACCCCGCAAACCACCTTCAAGCGGGATGACCTTCTCGAACCGTTCGGCTCTTCGCTTCGACACTTGAAGACCGAGAGCGACGTCGAGATCGCGACACGCGCCTTCCGCCTCGGCCTCATCGCCGCCGAGCGCAACAACCACTAGCCGCCCCACGGGCGGCCGGCCTGCGTGAGCAAGCAAACAGAAGGAGCTGCTCATGCAGACGAAGGTGGTGAACAAGCGCGGCGGCGCAAGTTACGACGTCTACGTCGGACGCCCGACCAAATGGGGAAACCCATTTCGTGCGGGGATCGACGGAACACGAGAAGAAGTCGTCGCGATGTACGAGGAGTACCTAAAGCTCCGGCCCGACCTGATGGCCGCGCTCGGAGAACTCAAGGGAAAACGCATCGCTTGTTGGTGCGCTCCGCTGAGTTGTCACGCGGACGTACTCGCTGAGTACGCAGACCGCGCGTAGAACAAAACGTTGACACCCCGCCCGGCGCGAGAGCCCGGGCGGGGGACACGGCGACCGGAATCACCCGCGCCCTCCTGTCCTCAACTGGCCCTCCCTCCAGTTGCAGCGCGCAGGTCTCCGGTTCGCCTCATCTTGCAGAACCAGGACATCACCACCTACGCCGCAGCGCGGCGCGATCCAAGGTTCGAAATCCAAACCCGAAGGAGACACGACCATGCCCGAAAGCCCGACACTTTTCGTTCAGCTCGCGCCCGAGACGGCCCGCCACTTTGCAACCGGCGACGTCGCCTTCGAAGGCACGCGCCACCAGGTCCACCTGCTCGCAGCCTGCAGGCGCGCCGAGCGCGGCCACCGCGCCAAGATCGACGCGCCCCTCTGGGACGTGGAGCTCCCTCGCCGCACCGTCGAGGCGCTGATCGACAACCCCACGCAGGACCGCAGCAGCGTCTTCCACCACCAGCTCGTCAAGGCCTGCCGCAAGCTCGCCAACGCCGCCGACGGCATCAACGACAACCCGCCATGCCAACTCTGCGGTGGCAGCTACGCCCACCAGTTCTTCATGGACGGCTTCTGGGCACACGACCTCTGCATGGACAAGCGCTGGGAGAACGCAGCCTGATCTTGGTACGGGCGAACCGAGTTCGCCCGCGGCCGAGGCCATAAGCAAACGACACTGGAGAGACGCCAATGAGCATCCGAGCCAACATAGCTTTTCGCACGCCCGGCCCCATCGAGGAGAAGCACCTCGACACCATGTCGCGAGTCCTCTCCCGCCAGTTCGGCCGCGAGTCCTTCCACTCGAGCGACGAGTACATCCAACTGCTGACCCCCATCCGGAACCCAACTGTGATCGGCCCGATGGAACGCGACCTCGCGATCGAGTTCGCCAACAGCGACTTCCTTTACGACGTCTACACGACCCGATGCTTCTGGGACTTCGATTACCTGCGCGGCGACTTCGGCGCCCAGCTCGACTGGATGAAGGCACTCAAGATCGCCTTCCCGACCATCCAAGTTTTCTACTACGGAGGCGACGCTCAGAGCACGCCGTGGAAGCCGATCCTCCCGTCCGAGATCACCGATCTCCGCGAGTCCTATCTCCATCAAGCGATCAGCGATGGCATCGGGTATGACGCGAACCTGAGGGCCGGCCGATGATCCGCCGCCTGTGCAACATGACTATCTCGCCGTGGTACATCGCAAGCGTCTTTGGCGCGCTCTTTGGATACTCCGTCCTCGCCGCAATCGCCGCCGCGATCTTCTCCTGAAAGGTCCCGACGATGAGCCGCCTGACCACACCCGAAAAAGTGTCTTTGACCTTCGCCTACGCCTCCGCCGCGCTGGCCGCGAGCGAGTCCGCAGTGTTCATTTTCTTCGCCGCCAGAAGCGTCTTCGGCGCCCGCAAATCGGCCCGCTCGCGCTGACCTCAAAAGGACCCCATGCCTGAACTTTCTGACAAGCAACTCGACGAACTTCTCGACGCAATTGACTCGATGCCGACCCCCAGCTTCTACCCGCCCCAAGCGCGGGAGGCTGGCGAGCCTTTCATCGAGCGCCACCGCATCGCCTTCGACGAAATCGTCTTCACCGTCTGGCACGCAGACGTTCCGATCGCCGTCAACCTCGACGCGAACTACAAGGCGGCCGACCAATACCTCGACCACTTGGACAAGGTCGGCTTGGCCTATCCGCCGCCCTCGTCCTCGCAATCAAAAGCCACTGACTAGCCCGGCCTTCGAGCCGGCAAGTCGGGGGGCTGGCTAGGTGGTCTGAGAGCCGGGGGAGAGTTCGGGATTCTCAGCGTGGCCAGATCCGGCAGAGCAGCCGGCAAGCGCGCCGACCAGCGCCGGGGAACTTCGTCGCCCTGGCTGGCGCGCGCCTCCGGCGCAAGTTGTTGTCCCCGCCGACTCGCCGCAACCGCCGACCCGCCGCGGGCGCAAAAAGATTCAGCAAGACCGCAAGAACCAGCATCGAGCAAATCGAACTGGAAATCGACGAGACAGACGAAACAGACCGACAAGCGACCAACGGAACGAAAAAGCAAGAAGGAGGAACGAAAACCGCATAGGTAAGCGAATAGAGACGGCAAAAAGCAAAAAGAGCACTACACACGGATGCACCCTCCGGGTGGCGGACTGAAATTTCTTTCAAAAACTCGATGACAGGGGGCTCGATTTCTCCCACTTACCAATTAGAACGATGGTTTCCCCTGGACGAGTAACAGCGCAGTCGATCGACTACTACAGCGACAAAGTCGCCTCGAGCGCCGAGGAGTATTTCTCCGGTCGCGGCGAAGCGGACGGCACTTGGCTGGGCAGCGGCGCACTGAAACTCGGCCTAAAAGAAGAGTTCGTTTCACAAAAAATGTTTGAAACGATCTTCAGCGGCAAGACGCCAAAGGGCGAATATCTCGCCGATCACTTCTCCCGCAAAACGGTTCTGGCGGTCGACATGACGTTCTCCGCGCCCAAGTCGGTTTCGGTTCTATGGGCGCTCGCGCCGGCCCGGATCCGGCACGAAATCGAGGCCGCGCATGAGGCTGCAGTCCAGGCCGGTTTCGCCCATTTGGAGCGCGAGTGTGCGTGGGGCAGGCAAGGCAAGGGAGGCGTTCGCAAGGTCGAGGGGCAGGGGCTCACGGCCGCCGCATATCGCCACCGCACCTCTCGCGACGCGGACCCTCAGCTCCATACTCACGTTCTAGTTGCGAACTTTGTTGAGTTCCCTGACGGCACTTACGGCTCGCTCGATACGGCGCGTTTCTGGCACCAGGCGCCGACGCTCACGGCGCTCTACCACCGCGAGCTGCGCAAGGAGATGACGCAGCGTTTGGGGGTCGGTTGGGGGGAGGCAAAACACGGCATGGCAGACATCGCCGACTTCCCTTCTGAGCTGAAAGAACTGTTCTCAAAAAGGCACCAGCAGATCGTCCGCGCCGCTGGCGATTTCGGCCGCGACAACCCCTGGACTCGGCAACTCCAAACGATCCTCACCCGCCGCTCGAAGAAGGTCGCAAAACACAAGATGTTTGACGACTGGACCGAGGAAGCGGCGGCCGCCGGATACCAGCCTGCCGACGTCCTCGCGCTCTGCCATCGGGCCAAGCTCGCCACCGCGACAGCCCCTCAGATCGCCGCGGCGATCTCGAAGATTCAGAGCAGCGAAATGCTTGTCAGCTCGTCGGCCCACTTCGGCCGCCGCCACGTAATCGCGCTCTTCGCGCAAGAGCTTCCGGCGAACCTTTCCAACGAAGACGTGACACGGCTCGCAGACGAATTCATCGGCAGCCAGCTCGTCACTCTGACGCCCGGGGGAGAGTCTGCCGCGACGCACCTGACCTCACACATGAAGGCCGGCGACACGCCGCTCACCACACCTGAGATGTACGCAATCGAGCAGCGCGCAATGAGCGTCGTTCGTGACGGAGTCCACCAGTCGAAGATTCGCCTCACCGCCGAAGAGATCGAAGACGGACTCCGTCGCCACGCGCCGGCGACTCTCGGCGAAGACCAGCGCGCGATGATCGAACACATTCTCGGATCGGGCAACGTCGTCGACTGCGTAGTCGGTGACGCAGGCACCGGCAAGACATTCTCGTTCGACATCGCCCACAAGATCCTCGCCGAACACGGATTCAAAATGGGAGGCGGAGCACTCGCGGCCGTCGCCGCCCAGGAGCTCTCGGAGAAGGCGAGCATGAACTCTTCAACGATCGCTTCGATCCTCTGGAACATCGAACATCAGAACAAGCGGTTCCTGAACAACCTGCCAGACATTCTCGTGATCGACGAGGCGGCGATGGTCGGCACGAAGGCGGCCGGCAAGCTGATCGACTTCTGCGACGAACACGACATGAAGCTCATTCTTGTTGGCGACGCCAAGCAGATTCCGGCGATCGAGGCGGGCGGAATGTTCTCGATGATCGACAGCGAAATCGGATCGGCGCGCCTTTACGAGAACTACCGCCAACGCGGAAACGCCGCGCACGTCGAACTCGTCAACGAGTGGCGCGACGGCCACGCCGGCGTCGCCCTCGAACTCGCCGACCAGCTCGGCCAGCTGAACATCGCCGGCACCGAGTCGGAAATGCTCGAGCAGATGATGGGGGACTGGGCAGCTGATCCGCACCGCGCAGAATCCGTGATGATCGCCGTCCGCCACGTCGAGGTCCGCGCGCTCAACAAGGCGGCGCAGCAGGCACGCCTCGAGGCCGGCGAGATTGACGGCAAGCACGTAAAGACAAATCTCTACAACTTCCACGTCGGCGACCAAATCCGGTGCAAGGCGCGCGACGAAGATCGCCTCGTCCACAACGGAACCGATGGCACAGTCGTCAAGGTCAACCGTCTTCTCAAGAGCGTCACGATCCAGACTTCGGACGGCCGCCGCGTCGACCTCCCGCGCGAATACGTCAGCGACCCCGAAAAGTTCCAGCTCGGCTACGCGCTCACCGCCGCGTCGGTCCAGGGCGCGACTTTCTTCAACGCCTACGTCGCGCTCTCGGCGAGCATGAACCGCGAGGTCGCATACACCGCCAACAGCCGCGCGACCAACGCGACGCACCTCTACACCTACACCGATGATCCGTTCGAGAACCACGCGGGCTTTGAGCCCGACAAGGATTATGAGCCGCTCCAGCACCTCGTCGAGGCGCTCCAACGTTCGAGCGCGCAGCTGGCTGCGACCGCACTTGGCGAAGAGGACGACTACTGCAACTACAGCGTCGAGGAAATCCAAGAAGCGATCGACGAGCACCATGACCACATGACGCGCGACGTCATCACTCAGTACGACGCAGCGCTCGAGGAGTCGCCGGTCGACGAGCTGCCCGATGACATCTTCATTGATCCGGCGATCGTTCGCGATTGGGCAGAGCAACACCCCGACCTCGCGCGCACCTACCAAAACCTCCGACTCGAACTCTCGATGCGCGTCCGTCAGGAGGCTGCCTTCGCAAGCGTCACGCCTCCGGCCTGGGCGATCGCAGAGCTTGGCCCCGTCCCCGATTCTCCGATCACCCGCACCTACTGGCGTGAGGGCTACAAGCACATCGCCCGCCACCGTGTTCGCTTCGGACTGACTGAGCACGAGCTGGCCTACGGCGCGAACGCGACCTCGCTCGAAGAGAAGCGCAGCGCCAAGCTCGCTAAGGGGCGCGCAAGCGACACCCGCCAACAGGTCCGAGATGCGGCGACAGAAATCAAGGGCGCGGCGCTCTAAGCGATGGAACAGTCCTACACCGTTCCCGAGGGAGTCGCCGCGATCACCGTTCACGCAAAGACCGCTCCCGGCAAACCGCACATTCCCGAGTACAGCAAGCCCCACGCCATCACGCTCGACGTATTCCAGATCAATGCGGCCGACGTCATGTTCCAATCGACCATTAGGTTCGAGGGCGAAGAGGGCCTGCTCGACGCCCACAAACTGATCGAACGCTCCGGTTGGAAGCTCCTGGCCTTCAACGCGTTCAACTTCGACTATCGGATTCTCTCCGGGCAGATTGACGTCGCTGAGTATCTGCCACGAACGATCGACGTTTTCTACGGACTCTGGAACCTCATCAATTCCGACTCGATTGCCAAGACCGGCAAAGCCCTGACCAGCGCCGGTGACCTTCGCTTTGTCAACTTGTTTATCGAGAACGTGGCGGACCACTCGCCGCGGCCGCGGCAACGCGGCGAAGACTTGATGCTCCTCTGGCTTCAGATCATGCGAAGCAACGAAGTCCGCGCCGGCGGGCGAACGTTCAAACTCACGCGCGCGGCCGGATTGCGCTTGATCGGAGCCACGCCCTACTTTGAAGACGCCCGTGGCTGGGCAGATGAGCTGATCGAGAACGGCTCGCTGCTCGGCAGCCCAGCTCGAGGCCACGAGAAAGAACGCGACGCCGTCTTTCTCAAGCGTTACCGGCACTACCGCTGACGGCCCAGACGCACCAGGGGAGGGGGGAAGCTTGTTTGGCTTATCGCACGGCTTGTCCGCCAAGGCCGAGCGTTGTCGCCGCTGCGCGGCGAGCCTTGGCTCCCGGCGCCGTGCGGACGGCAGGGGGGACAAGAGAGCAACGGCATCACCCGCCGTCGCCCGCCCGGCGAGACCAACTGCTCACACCCTCTTCACCGAAAGCTCGCAACATGCAGAAGATCCATATGCGCTGCCCCGTACTCGTCGACATCGTCTTTGACGTCGCCGAGGACGCGATCGAGAAAGTCACGCTGACTCAGCCCGGCCTCTCCAAGTACGAAGCGATCGACAGCCCTCCGCCGACGCCGCGCCAACTGCTCAAGATCGCCGACTGGGCCTGGGAAGACTTCGCGTTTGAAACCGACGAGAGCGACTGCTCACTGTTTCACGTCGCCGGCCGAGACATCAAGACCGGACTCAAGGTCGAGCTCTTTGTCAGTTCCAGTGAAGCCACGATCGCCGAGGCCAAAGCAGCGGTCGTGTACGCGATTCAACACAGCAGCCAGTTGGTCGACGCGAAGGCGACCCTTCGCACGAACTCCGATGCCTGAGAACGCGAACACCAAAGTAACTGAAGAGTGGACCTACGCCGGCCGCCGCATCGGGCTCGCAAACAACCTCCTATTCACCTGGCTCGACGCAAAGGGGGAGGAGCGCGTCTTCTCCAAGCTCAAGCACCACGCCCTCGCCGGCGTTTACGAGATCGACGTCGATCGCGACGAGGAGGGCGCATTCCGCGGCGCCTACTTCGCGAGCCTCCATTTCGTCAAGCGACTCAGCGTTGACGACGATCCTCGCGTGTCCTCCTGGCTCGTCGAGGACCGCGCCGCCTTTGAAGCCGACGAGCAGCGCAAATTCGAGGCCCGCGCCAAACGCGACGACCAGCTGCCTCACCTCACGCTCGAGCAACTACGCGACCACGCGCGCGAGCACTTGACCCCGCGCCAGCGCACCGCCCTCACGGCCTGGCTCATCAACTACATCCGATGACAGCGACACTCGACACATCCACTCCAGTCGTCCTGCCCTGCGCAGATCCTCCAGCCGCCGTCACGTTCGAGATCCTTGACGCCTACGACGGTTCACTCAGCTGGGTTCAGGAACCCTTGGCTCACGTCTATGTCTATGTAGGCGAAGAGCAGCTCGATTCCCTGTTTGTTTATCTCGGCAGCACGATCCTCGAGTTCTTTACGCCGCCCGAAGGTGTTGTCGTACCGCCAGCTGCGCTGGCGGCGGCCGACGCGCAAGCGCAAAAGGAGATCCGCGCGATGTGTGAGTCAATCGACTTCATGCTTGAGCCGGCCCTCGACTCCACCTGGAAGGACGTTCCAAACGACCGCGGGTTTTGCCTGCCGTGCAGAGACAGCGTCGAACCGAAGTACATCTGGGACGACGCAACCCAGGGGGGAGGCGCCGAGCGCCGCAAACTCCTCGAGTTCGCCTTTGACCCGCGCAACAACCTCCTAGTCAGCCGCTTTGATCCAGCTCAAGACCATTGGCGCATTGAGTCACCGGAACTCTCCTACGAGATCCGTATTCGGCCAAAGACGGGCGAGATCCGCGTCACCGCCAAGCGCGGCCACTATGAAATCGCAAGCGAACACTTTGACGCCAGCGATCCGGAACTTGAACCCTTCGCCGATCCCGTAACCATCTCGGGGCTTCCTGGCGCTGACACGACCCGCGCGATCGTCCGTAGCTGCGCGAAAGCGATTAGGCACGGCAAACTGACAAGAGAGACCGAGCGCACAATCACGTCACCTCGCGCCCCACAACTACTTACCAACCCCGCCGCGGCGGCCGACAACTAACCAGTCAGCGATCCGCGGCCAATGACTGTCTTAATCCCATGAGCACACTCACCGAAAATCCCAACCTCGACGAGCGGACGCGCGCTGCGATCGCTGAGATCGAAGAAGACACCGACCGCGTGATCGCCTCAGGCGACGTCGCCGCCGGCGCTTCTCACCTTGCAAGCATCGTCGCCTGGCAGCAGTCCGTCGAAAGCGCCATCGTCGTCAACGACAACGAACTCGCTGATCTCGCCGACGCCCCGGCCGACGACTCGCTCGTGATCGCCTTTCGCGGTCTCGAACGTTGCTTTCAGGCCTCCCTCCAGGCTGCGACCACCCTTCGCAAACGCATGGAGGATCATCTGAACACCGTCAGCCTCCACTGACCTTCCCCCAGGGTTTCCCCGGCCGGTTTCGTTGCTGTACCGGCCGGGGCACTTCTTTATGTCCAAAGACTTCCCCGACACACTTCCCTACTGGGCCCCACGTGACCCAGACGGCACCAAAGCAAGCCTCGCCGCCGCCGTCGACGAAGCCATCGCCTCGCCCTTGATCGAAACCCACGAACTTGTTCACGGTCAGCTCGAGGCGATCGTGCAAATCACAGACGGATACGCGCGGGCGATCAGCTCGACCATCTCAGGCCAACCCGACATGAGCGACGAACGCCGCGCCGAGCTCGCCGACACGCGCAAAGCCTTCCAGCGCGTTGCCACCTTGGCCCGCAACCAGCTCGCACGTCTTGCGGAGTTCCGCCAAGCCGACCTCACCAATCCGGGCTGACCCGCCCGACTGCCATGAACTCAACTCCCTCCGACAGCCGCCGCGTCGCCTACGACGCGATACTCAACCACGCCATTCTCACGGCAGACCAAGAGGTCTGTCTGGCGCGCCGCATCCAGAGCGGCGACGACCTGGCCAAGGCGGAGCTGATGTCCCACAACTACAAGCTCGTCGCCAGCCGCGCCACCTACTACGCCCAGCGCTGCCGCCAGCTTGAGTTTGACGACCTCTTCAGCGCCGGCTACGAGGGCCTCGACACGGCTGCCGAACGCTTCGACCCCGAGCGCGGCTTCAAGTTCAGCACCTACAGCACCTTCTGGATTGACCACATGATCCAAAAGGAAATCGCCAACGCCGAATTCACAATTCGACCGTCCCAGCAAGCACTCAAAGATACGCGCCTACTCACACGCACCGAGTGGCAAGAAAACCAACGCCGTCAAGCAGACGTTTCGGAATCCGAACTCGCCGAGCTAACCGGGCTTTCTCTAGAGGCAATCGCGAAACTTCGCCTGATCGACCGAATTGACAACTTGGACAGACGCCGCCTGGGCTTCGACGGACCTCTGCACGAGTCGATCCCCGACCCCAAGACCATTGAGGCCGAAGTCGATCCGGCTTTCACCGATCTTGTCGCGCGCGCCCTCTCGAAACTCCCAGATCAGCAGCGCGAAGACGTCCTCGCCCTCGCCGTACTTGACGCGAGCCCGACTTCCCAAGGCCGGCGCACTCACCGAAGCGCCGTCGCAACTGGCCGCTCCTTCCGCGCCGGCCTCGGTGCTCTCCGCCAAGAACTGGAAGGCGTGTACGCATGACTTCTTCCACGACATACAGGGCGCGCAACACTGACCCACGCTCTTACGAGGAAGCACGCGGAGAGATTGACCGCACGCTCTATAAGCACACACTCCTCACGGCCGCGCAAGAAAAGAACCTCGCCAAGCGCATCGAGCGCGGCGACCACGACGCCAAGATGGAGCTGATCGAGAAGAACATGCGGCTCGTGCGCTCCCTCGCGTTCCCGTACGCCCGTACCTGCAGTTTCCTCGACATCGACGACATCACCGCGATCGGCGTGATCGGCCTGACGCGCGCCGCAGAAAAATTCGACTACCGCAAGGGTTTCAAATTCAGCACTTACGCGACCTGGTGGATCAAGCAGTCAATAAGCCGCGGAATCGCCAACGAAGAAGAGACGATTCGCGCTCCCGTCCATATTCAGGAGCAGTACCGCGCGCTTCGCCGGGCATACGCCAAATTCGTGCAAGACACCGAGCACGAACCGACGGATGTAGAACTCTCTGAAGCGTCTGGCATGTCCCTCGATCTCGTCCACACCTGGCAGATCTCCCGACCCGGGCGTTCGCTGAACGCCGGCGTGGGGGAGGAGGGTGACACCGAATTCCTGGACCTGCTCGCGGACCCCGACGCCGACACCTACGAGGAATCGGCATCTGAGCTGCAGAAGCAAGAGGTAGCCCACCTTCTTGCCGATCTACCTGAGGAAGAGCGGACCGTCGTGTTTGCCCGCTTCTTTGACAACAAGGGCCTTCGCACAGTTGCGAAGGAGATGGGCCTGCCAGTGACCGAGGTCCGCAAACTCGAACACCAGGCCAGCTCCAAACTGCGCGAACTCTACGGAGCAAACTGATCATGCAAATGACAGCAACCAACCAGACCATCATCCACGCCGTCGCCTCCGAAGGCCTGCTTGAAGCGGGCGCCCGCCCAAACCCACCTGAGCTTGAGATCACGACCTCGAACCGCCTCGTCATCACCTACGGCGCGATCCGCGATATCGACTCCGCCAACTTCGTTTTCTCCCAAGGCACGGGCGACTACTCCGACTGCTGGTTTGGACCGAACGGCGAAGGTCCCTATAGCGACCTCATCCTCACGCACCCCGCAACGTGACCGCTCAGACTCCGCCTACGAACGCGCCCATGCGCATTTGTCTGCTCACCAACGACCATGAGTTTCTTACTCACGCACCGATCGTGCTTGAGATCAAAGGCCTTCGCCGCGTCCACGCTGAACTCGACCCGGCGATGGCCAAGCCCGACCCTCCGAACCTGATCCTCGCGCAACTCGCCTCGCCCAAGTTCCTCGACTACCTCGAGCGCCGCGAACACGATCCGCGCCTTTCCCGCGTTCCGCTCGTCGTCTTCACCGACCGATGCGCTCCACCCGATCGCGACGAGATCGGTGATCTCGGTGCCGCTGCGATCATCGAAACGGACGTAGCTTCCCAAGCCGAGATCACCGGAGAGCTCACGCTCATACTCCGGTCCGGAGCTACGGCGCGGCCGCTGCCTCTGGAGCCGTTCGCTCATCAACGCATGAACCTCCAAACCTTCGGACTTGCCGCCCGCCTCGTGCGCCTTCCGGACTTGGACTCCTACTGCCGTCCGCCCGCCAGCGCCATTCCCACGCCGATCGTCGCGCTCACCGCGTCGGCTCCTCCGCGACTCCTGGGCACCTTCGAAACCGAGGCCGACGCAGCACGGCAGAGCCCGGAACTTTTGATCGACCTCACGGCGCGACCAAAGACGAGCCTCATACATTTCCCTGAGCACACACGCCGGCGCCACCGATCTGATCTTGCGTCCTACCTCGCCAGCACACCGGCCCCCTCAAACGCCACCTGATGCCCAAACCCTCTTCCCGAAAACTCCGCCGCTACTCCGACACTGATCTTGCCGCGCTCAAACAGGCGGCCGACATCGGCGTGATCGCTGCGCGCTACACCGAACTCACTCCAAGCGGCGCCAACCTAACCGGTTGCTGCCCCATTCACGAAGAAGACTCGCCGAGTTTCACAGTGACGCCCGCGCGCGGCCTCTTCCACTGTTTCGGATGCCACGCGGCAGGGGACGTGATCGCCCTTGTCCGCCAGGTCGAGGACCTCGACTTCCCGCGCGCCGTCGATCGCGTCGCCGAACTCTCCGGGTTTTCAATCTCCTCCGAACCGGACGAGGACGCAACGGCTCGCAAAAATCTCCTCGCCGTTCTAGAGCGAGCCGCATCGTTCTATCAACGCGCGTTGAACGAAGCCGGTCCCGAAGCACGAAAGCAGCTCTCCGCCTACTTCGAGGATCACGCGATCTCCGCCGCCTGCGTGGCGGACTTTCACCTTGGCCTCGCCGCACCCGGCGCCGCCGCAGACGAGCTGACCCAAGCCGCTCTCAGCAACGGCGTCCCGTTGAACGACCTAATCGACGCAGGCCTCACGCGAATCGGGGCGGGGGAGAAGCCGATCGACTATTTCCGCAACCGCCTGATATTCCCGATCTACGGCCTCAACGGCCAGATCACAGGATTCGGCGGCCGCGCGCTTGGCGACTTCAAACCGAAGTACCTCAACTCGCCCCAGTCCCCGGCCTTCAACAAGAGCAGCGCTCTCTACGGAAATCTGCCCGAGCGCCAGTTTCCACGCCCGGCCGAGCCGCTTATCGTTGTCGAGGGGTACACCGACGCTTTGGCGATCAACAGCAACACCGACGCATTGGCGCTCTCCCCAATGGGCACGTCGCTCACGAAACAGCAAGCCGCTCTGATCGCCGGCAACACATCGACCGTGTATCTCATATTCGACGCTGATCCCTCAGGCGCCGATAGCGCCATTCGCGCGAGCGAACGACTGCTCGCCCACAAAGGCCTGGACATTCGGCTTCACCAACTGCCAGAAGGCAGCGACCCCGCATCGCTTATCGCAGAGCGCGGCCCCGGAGTCATAAGGGAAGCGATCAATCACTATGAGCCACCGTTCGTCTTCGCGGTACGCAACCACATCAACCG
Source organism: Thermoleophilaceae bacterium (assembly GCA_016463365.1). The sequence continues at coordinate 64,633 of JAEMRJ010000001.1, forward strand.
TGCGGACCTGACGACCGCCCGCGGCCGCGACGCTCTGATTGACGAGCTCGCCCCGTTGTTTGCCAGCACACCAGCCGGTCCGCTACGCCATGAGCAGCTTGAGCTTGCCGCTGTCGCGGCGCAGATCCCCACCGACGAGCTTCGTTCAGCTCTTCTAGAGCGCGCGCCAAAAAACCCCTAGTTGTGCGGGCCGGCTGCGCCGGCCCGAGCTACCTCGCTCCGCGAGGTGTCTTTCGGGTGTGACGTTCCTCCAGGGCTCACTCAGCTGACCGGATCTCCCCCTAAGCAGTCGGTCAGACCCGCGGACTCGCCAAGGAGCCAGCACATCGCAGCCGACGGACGGCGGCGCAACTGCTCCTTGGCTTCCGCGCACCACTTTCTCCCATGACCTCAACGATCTCAAACCCGATCACAGACGCGCGCCGCCTTGACGCCTACAAGAAGGTCTGCGCGCGCTTCGAACTTGATCCCGCCGGCCAAACGTGCGCGGCCGAGGACTACGAAGCCGTTCTCCTCGGCGACATCGAACTCACACGTTTCGTCCACGTAACACAGGCCGGCAACATCGTCTACGTCGAGCCGAGCGCGGAGGACCGCGAGAGCGCCTTCGCACGAGCAGTCGAAAACATCAACGACGACATCTTCGAAGAGGCGCCGATAGCCGTAGTCGACCTCGACAACGGGAACACCTACTTCCCGCAGTGGAAATCACTCCGTTGGCGGATGCAGCACGAGCAGGTCGACGTCCCGATGCGCGCAACCGGGGTCTACGACGCCCAAAGCGCCGTGAACTACCTCCGAAACCAAACGGGCAAGACAAGCGGCTCCCGATACGGCGACAGCGCGCGTGAATGCAGCGTCTACGCCCTGGCTTGGCTTCTTCTCGTGACCGAGGATGCAGAGGACTGGAACGCCGAGGCCACGGAATACGCCCTCGGCCTTGCACTGAACGACTCCGACGACCTCGCTCGTTTTCTCCCCGACGGACCAGCCGCCGCATTTCACGAAGCCGCCGCTCGTCTCTTTTCCGCCCTCAGCCCCGAGCAATAGGAACCGACCGATGCTCCATACCAACCGCCGGTTCCGCGTCCGCGACCGCTCTGAGCTTTCAGTCTCCGCTTTCGCCGCTGAGCTTGCCGATCAGACCCACCTTTGCTGCCAGGGCTATCAGTACAGGAACCTTCTTCTAGTGAACGACGCCACCTGCGAAGACGGCGTTCAAGAGTTCGCCCTCGTTCGCGATGGCCGCCACATCGACCACCTCAACTGCAGCTGGAACGACGCCGACGGAGTCGCCCGTTTGCTCGAGCTGCACATGAACTCGGCAGACCCCGGTTACGACGAAGACTTCACCTTCCTCGAGCACAAAGACGGCTTCTGCCATCTCTGCCTTTGAGCCTCTGCGCCTCACCCATGATCCAGCCACTTCACACCCCACCTGCCGAACCGCCCCCGCGCCTTCTTGTCGTCGAGACCGACCCAGCGATCCGCGATCGCCTGATCGCAGCGTTCACCCTCGACGGATACGACGCTGTCGCCGCGGCCGACTTTGAAGATGCCCGGACTTGCTTGGCTTCGGGCGCGTGGGATCTCGTTCTTCTCCAGGTCGCGCCCCCGGACGAATCCGGCTATCGGCTTCTTCGGGACCTTCGCACCGGCGTGACGGCGACCGCTGCTGAAACTGGCACCACGCTGCCGGTCATGATGATCAGCAATCGCGGCGCCGAGCACGACCGAATCAAGGGGTTCGAGCTCGGATGCGATGACTGGATCACGAAGCCGTACTCATTCGGCGAACTGCGCGGCCGCGTCGCCGCCGTCCTCCGTCGCTCCCGACCGGCGACACGCAACACCACTCGTGACCTCGGTGAACTCGTCATCAACACTGCAGAACGCACCGTCACCCTCGCCGATCGCACCATCAACCTCACCAGCAAGGAGTACGCCCTGCTCGACGTCTTGGCGTCCGAGCCAGCACGCGTCTTCGAGCGTGGCGTCCTCATGCGAAAGCTTTACGGCACCACTGCTCCTGGCTCCACCCGAACGCTCGACGCTCAGGCCTGCCGGCTTCGCGCCAAGCTCGCCGGCGGCAGCAACCACTACGTCGTGAACGTGTGGGGAGTGGGGTACAGGCTGACCGCACAACCGGCCGCAACTTCTTAGACGTCCTCCTTTTCCACCGTTCTGTCCAAGGCCGGCTCTTGCGCCGACCGCTAACCCGAGGAAACACCTATGTACTACTTCATCCCAAGTCCCTTCGGACTCGCCCCCCTCCTTGAGAAGGCTGACTCCCGCGACGAAGCACTTGCCGCATATGAGCAGAAGTTCGGCGCGGCGGCCGCGGCCAAGGTCGACAAGATTCACGAAGGCGAACTCCGCCACGCCACGCTCGAGGACGTCACTGACGACTGTCCGCTCTGCCTCGCGCTCGCCGAGAAGATCAACGCCGGCAACGCTCCCTTGGTGATCGCCCTGGAGGACGGCGTCATCGAACTCCAGGACGGCGACGGCGCCTCAATCCTTTCGCTAAGCGCCGCCTAGCCCACAACTTCGCCCGTCCAACTCCGACCGAGAACGCTGTGAGTTCTCGGGTCACAGTCAACTGGAGTAGGTAAGAAGACCTCGCGCACGCCGGGACGGGATGCGAGAGGGGGACACCCTCAGCCGGCCCCGCAGAAAGCGTGCTGGGTCGGCTGGCTTGTTCCCTTAACGACGCGATTTACGCCCCACCAAATTCCGCGCAAGCGCGCTGGAGGAAACATGGAACCGCAAGCCACTCCAATCGACATCGACTTTCTCGCACCTCGTGAGCTCGCCGTGGCACTCATGGCTGGAGATCCCGCCGCGTTCAAGCAGGGATACACCAAGGAGAACGCGATCCTTGCCGTGATCGACATGCAGAAACTCAACGAGGCCGACGCCGCCAATCTTCGCGAGGAACTTGCTGACTCCGTTCTCTCCGTCTATCGCGTCTCGCTCGTATGGGGCGGACCCGAAGAGGGGGGATGGTGGTACGACCACTACGAGTACGTCGGCACCGTGACCACTCCCACGCCGACGTGGAAGCTCCGGGAACTCCTACAGACGCTCGACCGACCGGAATCCACGCGCTCGAACGTCTTCGGCCCCGACGATCTCGTTCTCATTGTCGAGAACGAGCCGGGGGAGAGCCGCACCACAGACACCCCTCGCTATGAATAACCCCGCTTCCAGCCAGACACCAAGGCCGATCGGCGAAATCGTCGAGGAGCTGCGCGCCCATCCAGACCACCTGGTCACAGTCGTTTTCTGCACCGCCGACCTCAACGGAGACACCCGCAGCATCGACGAAATCGACTTCGCGAAGATGGAAGATCGCATGACCGAGTTTGGCCATGACTTTCTCATGTAGTCCAACCACACCACTTCCGCCTCGCCCCGCCCGCGACCTCTTCACGGTTGATCAACGGATACGTCTTGCCGCCTGGACAGATGAGTGGATGCAGGGCGATCGCCACGGCACCGTCACCAACGTCGGAACAAAGCTCGTCACCGTGAAGCTCGAACCCTCCGGACGCCCGCGCAAATTCAACGCCAACTCCGAGGCGATCGCGCCCATCTACACCTGACCGCGCGTCCCTCTCTAGAACTAAAGAGGCCCCAATGCCCGACTTCACAACCGACCGCGCCCGCGGCCACAAACTCCTGCCTGATTCTGTCGCCAAAAAGATTCCCGACCTTATGACTCACGATGGCGCCGGCATGGACGCACCAATCGCGGTCAAGCTCTTCGGCCCCGGCCGCCTGACCTACTTCATCACTGAATGGGACGGCCGCGACGAAGTCTACGGCTACTGCCTGTCCTCGCTGGGACGCGACTGCGACGAATGGGGCTACAGCTCCCTGACGCTGCTTTCCGAAGTCTCGCATCCGCAGTTCCCCAACCACCCCGCAATCGAGCGCGACCTCCACTTCGACACCGGGATATCGGTTCGCGAAGCCCTCGCCACAGCCTGACCTCAACCCACCCATCCGCCAAGGAGCACCACCTCGATGACCGATCCACAAGCTCTCGACCAGCTGCTCACAGGCGGCAACGTCCTCCAGATCCTCGGCTCGCCCACGGCGATCGAAAACGGTACGCCCGTAACGCGCGCGGCCACGCTCGACGACGTCGAGGACGACTGTCCCATCTGTCAGCAGATGCGCGCGCAGATCCTTGCCGGAAACGCCCCGACCGTCATGGTCTTCGAGGAGGCATGACACTCCACGCGCCGGCGCCGGCGCCGCGATCTCCCGCGCCCCTGGGGGAGCCACCCGACCACACCACCATCGAGCCTTGCATTGATGGACGGTGGATGATCGTGCGTTACGGCCACCAATGGTCGGCTGACCCCAACCAATTTGATCCGGTTCTCGGCTGCGGCACCCAAACCTGGCCCAGTGCCGAAGCCGCCCACGCTGCGATAACGCAGGCGAAGGAGCACGACTTTCAATGACCACCACGGCCCCCACAACAGGCATGGACTCAACGCCCACTCCCACGTACCCCGCCAGCTGCACAGTCGACTTCTACGTCTACATCAATGAGCAGTCAACGGGGTGGACAAACCACGGCACCGCGCTCTACTACGTCTTCACCGGCTTTGGACTCGGGGCCGCCGACGCTATCGCCGAGGCCGCTCGCTCTCAACGCGACGACTACGCGCAATGGGCGGAGTTCAGCGACGAGTTCATCGACGAGCCACCGCCTGTTGAGAACTTCATCGCAATTCGCCGCGATCACCAGCACAACATCGACCATCAAGCCGTCGTGCCCGCCGAAGACTGATGGGCTTTCTCTTCGTCGACAACCCAGCCACCCGGAACTTCACTGACTGGGTGCAAGGAAACATCCTCGGCCGCGACGGCGAATACACGCTCGTCGACGGAGTCCAGCAAAGCCGCGTCTTCTACGGCGCAGTGCGGCGCGAACTGGACGGCCTCACCTTCGCACTCGTCCTACTGCTCGCCCCAACGCCTACACAGCTCGGCTACCGAAGCTTCACCGAAGACGTTGGCCCAAATCCCACGACTTGCCCCAGGCAGATCCTCGACCAGCTCTCGCCACTTGAAGACCTTTATCCACAAGATCCCGCGAGTCCAGACAACGAAGCGTTCGAAAACGCAGCCGCCTGGCGCGCAGCCTGTCGCACACGCGGTCAAACCACGATCGGAATCAACTAATGACACTCGCTGACATTCACGCCCTGATCGCGGCCGAGGTCACCCGGCTCGGTGGCCAGCTCCTCGCTTTCTTTCCAACTGAGGACACCCTCGAGCAGTTTCTTGGCGTCGCCGCATGGCGCAACGAGCACAACGGCGAAGGCGTCACGCACCTCTACAGCATTCGCAAACACGCAGCCGAACCTTCCGTGCTACTGGTCCAAGGTCACTACATGACTGAAGCAGCGTCCGAGAACGACTACTTCATCGTCGCCCGCGCCGCAGCCCGCTTCTTCGACGAGACTCCCGACGCTCCGAAGCCTGCGCAACGCGAGGTAAACCGAATCGTCAGAACTGCCTCTCCCGCGCAGCTCCAGACTGCTCTACGCCGCGTCCCGACTCTGACCTGACGACTTGCCACCAATCGGGAGGGCCAGAGCGCCGCGCCTTCGGGCCGGCGCTCCTTCGCGCTCCAACATGGCCCCCAGGGGAGAGAGGAGGCAGAGCGCTCTGATCACCACACCCAGCGTTCAGCTGACGCGATCGAGCTTCTGCGGCGCGCGACGCCGTACACCGCAACTCCGGACGTTGCGTGCATACCGCAGAAGTTCCAGCTCGCCAAGAGTTACCGGACCTTTCCCCTCAGTGACACCGTCGAACGCCCGCTCGCGCACCTCCTCCTCGCGTACCAACTCCCAAGCCGCATCCGAGAAGCGATCGAAGGTCACATCGAACTCCGATAGACGATGCAACAACACCGCGGCGCGCGAGGTCAAGGGCTCGCGGCCGTAACGCCCAGCATCGTTGTAGACATCCATCACTGAGTCGCCAGGCCCGAGCGCGCTCAGATGCTCCCACAGCACAGCGCAATCGTGATCCTCAAAATGCGAGGGGTCAACCACTGCGCCGAGGGGAGTCTCAAAGCCCCGCAAGCGGCCGGCCAAGACCAACCATTCATCCACATTTACAAACTCGTCAGCAACCTTCATCAAATACTCCAAATCTCGATCTTCCAGCGCCGCATCTCACACGTTTCCGCGCGTGGCGCAAGCTCATTCTGGCGCAGCACACAGACAACTCGCAACGCCCATTTCACAGCATCACGCTTCACGACCCGCGCCTTCGAGCCACTTGTAGACGGCTGGCACCGAGACGTTTGCAATGTCCGCAATCACCGGCACTGGCAGACCCGCGTCGAACAGCTTCACCGCCGTTTCAATCTTTTGCTCGCGCTTGGCCGCCACTTGCTCATCCAAGTCCTCAAGCTCGCTCGTGAACTCCAAAAGCTGCTTACGCAGATCCACGACGTCACCATCCGACATCAGTTTCGCTAAGTCGACCTGGCTAACCCGACGCCGCTTCTTTTTATCTGCCATCCAACTCTCCCGACACAAATTGTCCGATCTCGTTAGTATACCTAAATTGCGAGACACAACGCAAAACCCCGGCATGACTGGCTAAAGCCTAACCCGGCTCGAAAATAAATAAAGCAGGTTGGCATAA
>JAEMRJ010000025.1 GCA_016463365.1 Thermoleophilaceae bacterium
GTTTCTCGTTCGTCTTCGATCGCGTAGGGGGTTACTTGGGCGATTCGGAGTTTGGGTTTTGCGGGTGACACGGCGCTGACTATACGGCGATGCAACCGGTCATTCTGCGGTCGCGATGACTTCGCCCTCGAACAGGACGAGCGCGGGGATGAACTCCCGGTCCTCGTCAGAATGGATCGCGTTTGCCTTCGACAATGCGTGTTTAGGGGTATCTGAGACAACGGTGAGTACTTCGGATTTGCCTTCATCCGACCAGCGTCCGACGACTTCAAATTCGACGCCTGCATTTAGGCGACTTTCAAATTCGAAGTCGCCCCAAGACCAGTCGAGGATCGTTAGCCAGTCCCTTCGCGAGAGAGGACGGCCGTTCGTCTGTTGGTATTCGTCAGAACGGGGAAGCCGTATTTTCACGTGCTCGACCCTTCTCGACACATCGTCATAGTCGACATCTACTTCGATCGTGCAGTTGACATGCGCCATCTCCAACACTCCTAGCCTGGGTTTTGCGTTGAACCTGGCCTGGCGGTCGGACGCCCAGCAATCCGTGCTCAATCTCTGGCATCCAGACCTGGACTCCGATTAGTGTGGCCGGATGCGACCGCAACTGCGTGAAGAGCTAATTACGCAATCCATCGGTGAGGAACTCGCGGCGGCACAAGCTCTGGCCACGCGCGAGGGTCTCGACCCCGGCGAGGCGGTGGAGCGGCTCGTGCGCCATGCGGCGTCCGCGATTCGCCGCGAGCTCGGCGCAGTCGGCGAGGACGCAACTCCCGAAGAACAAGCCAAGTGGATCAACGAGCTAGTCGCGCCGTTCTCTGACGATCCAATCGTGATTCCGCCCGAGATGCTCTACGGCCTCGGAGACCCGCTCCCACCTCGACCGACGATTCCGCTCACCTCGAGTGATCTGCTGTTCAACGGAAATGGCCAGCCGCGAATCGGCAGCGAACTCAAGGCGGAGCTCAGAAGTGCGAAGGACGTAGACCTGATTTGTGCCTTCGTCATTCGGACCGGCATCCGTGTCTTGCGCGAAGAACTAAAGGATGTCGTCGACCGGGGAGGGCGTGTGCGGGTGATCACTACGTCCTATATGGGTGCCACAGATCCGCGCGCATTGAACGAACTCTGCGAACTCGGGGCCGAGGTTCGCGTCGATTTCGATGCACGCTCGACCAAGCTCCACGCAAAGAGCTGGCTGATCGAACGTGAGGGCGGGCTGACGACCGCTTTCGTCGGTTCCTCCAATCTCTCGCACACCGCACTTCTCGACGGACTCGAATGGAATGTGCGCCTCTCAACGGCCGATGCGCCGACCGTCGTCTCGCGTGTTCGTGCCGCATTTGAGACCACCTGGGAGAATCCTCATTTCGAGCAATACACACCTGCTCGAGAGCAAGAACTTCGTGAATCCCTGAAGCGACCGACCACTTCTGGCCTGGAGATCGATTTCAGCGGAATCGATGTCACCCCCTACCGGCACCAAGAACAGATTCTTGAGCAACTTACTGCGGCCAGGGAGCGACACGACCATCATCGGAACCTAATCGTTGCCGCGACGGGAATCGGAAAGACGGTCGTCGCTGCCATTGACTACCGCCGACTGTGCGAGAAGGCCGGACGCGATCTGAAGCTGCTCTTCGTGGCCCACCGCGCGGAAATTCTCAAGCAGGCGATTGGCACCTACCGCCACGTGCTCAAAGACGGCACCTTTGGTGAGCTGCTGGGCGCCGGGGAGCGGCCGACCGACGGCAACCACGTTTTCGCAATTGTGAACAGCCTCAACGATGAGTTCTTCTCGGCCTTTGCTGCGGATCACTTTGACGTGGTTGTTGTCGACGAGGTCCACCACGGCGTCGCCTCCATGTACACCGCCTTTTTGGAGCATTTTGAGCCGCTCGAGCTTCTTGGGATGACTGCCACTCCGGAGCGGATGGACGAGAAGGACGTCTTGGCGCTCTTCGACGATCGAGTTGCCTATGAGTTGCGTCTCTGGGAAGCGATTGACGAGGGTTTTCTCTCCCCATTTCAATATTTCGGCGTGGCTGATGAGACCGACCTAAGCATCGTTAGTTGGACTAACGGCGACTACAACCGAAGTGAACTGAGCAACCTCCTGACCGGCGACGACTACCGCGTTGGAAAGATTCTCGCTGCCATAACTGACATCGTCGACAACCCAGAAGCGATGCGCGCCCTCGGATTCTGCGTGACAGTCGATCACGCGGAGTTCATGGCGGAACGATTCACCTCTGCCGGACTCGCAGCCGAAGCTGTGAGCGGAAATACGCCTCACGATCAACGGAGCAAGATCCTTCGTCGGTTAGCAATCGGCGAACTTCGAGCGGTGTTCTCAGTCGATGTCCTCGGAGAAGGGGTCGACGTGCCAAACGTTGACACGATCCTCCTGCTCCGGCCAACACAGTCAGCAACAGTTCTCACCCAGCAGATCGGCCGAGGCCTTCGGAGGGCCGAGAACAAGCGATGTCTGACAATCATCGACCCGATTGGTCAGCATCACCGACGTTTCAGATTCGACCGTCGCCTGGCCGCCTTGCTCGATTTAACGCGAGGGACTGCGCTGCACCAGCTCGAGAACGACTTTCCCTACCTCCCATCGGGTTGCGATATTTCGCTCGACCGTGTGGCCACAGAACGGATTGTTCAGAATCTCCGCGACGCGCGCAGGCTCGATGAATGGCCCGCCGTGGCTGAAGACCTGAAGGATCTCGGCGATACCTCGCTGGCCGGCTTCCTCGCCGCAACGCAACGAGAGCTGAAAGATGTGTACCGAACGAACGAACGGTCGTGGACACAGCTACGCGCGAAGGCCGGCCAGCTCGACCTTGCCGACGCAACCGACGATGAACTCGCGCTCCTACGCACACCTCGGCGGATGCTGCATATCGACGACCGCGAGCGGTGCGCGTTTTTCGTGAAGGTGCTCTCCAGCGAAACGGCACCGCAACTGGCCGAATTCGACGAACGCGGAAGGCGGCTACTGAAGACGCTCGCATTCAGCCTGTGGACCAGTCGCTCATTTGACTCTCACGACCATGCTCTTGCCGTCGCGTGGAAGTACCCCCGCGTTCGTGATGAGCTCGTTGAATTGCTCACCTACCTTGACGACACGAGTGAAACCGTGCCCAAGTTCAGCGGGCTGGACCCCCGCATCCCGCTCGCGGTTCACGCTCGATACAGAAAGCTCGAGGCCCTCGTGGCGATCAAGTCCGCAGACTCTCGACCAAACATGCAGGGCGGAGTTGACTGGACGGACTCCGAAAAAATCGACTCGCTCTTCGTTGACATCAACAAGTCCGAGCGCGACTATTCACCAACAACGATGTACAACGACTACGCGATCTCTGCGTCGCATTTTCACTGGGAGTCGCAGTCGCGAACGCGCGAAGACAGCGGAGTAGGCCAGCGATACATCCATCACGAACGCGATGGGTCGACAGTGTTGCTCTTCATGCGTGAGCGCAAAGAGCAACCGTATTGGTTCCTCGGTCCAGTCTCTTACGTGTCGCATGCCGGCGAGCGTCCGATGTCGATCACGTGGAAGCTGAAGACGCCCATGCCGGAGTCAATCCTCGCGGCAGCCCGCCCGCTATAACGGGATCGCTCAGCGCGGATTCTCGGGCACCTCCACTCCTAGCTGCTCGCAGATCGCCCTTGCGACCACCGCTCCAATCTCACGATGCCGCGGGACGGTCGACCGCTTGCCAGCTGGCGATACCCAGCGATCATGACTCCCACCATGCTTGAAGCATTCGCAACCGTGAGCGCGAAGATGCTTTTCGAGCGCTCGCCGTTTCAGGATGCGACCGCGAGCGTTACCTGCTCGCTGTCTGGTGACTGGATCGCGTCGGTTTCGAGCACAAGACGCAGCGCGTCAAGCACCATCTCTCGCGCCTCCTGGCGGGAACGACCCTGGCTGATCACCTCGGGAAGCTGCGGGACTCGGGCCAGAATCCAGCCGTCGTCTCCAACTTCATAAGCAATTGTCAGCTTGATTGATTTAACAGTCACGGTTTCCAAGATACCGTCGAAACGCTACGGGGAGGCGAGCAACGATTCAAGTCCGCTTTGTAAATCCTTCGCTACGAGCGCGTCAAAGTTGTGTGACGCGCTAGGCCTCCACCCGCCCCCGCAACTCCACAAACTGCATCGTTTGCATGATCCAGTGAGCGGGCCCGAAGAAGAACAAGTCTGAAATCTTGGCCAACGCCAGCGGCTTGCTCGTACCGACCGACCGCACAATCAACCGCGTCTGCCCGATGCCCGCCGGAAGCAGATGAAAACTCCACACCCCGTCCATGTAGGCCCGCGGTCTGCGCTCGGCGGGATTGAATGACAGGCCAGAGCCCAGGTCGAGCGACGCTCGCAGGACCAGCGTGCGGTCGGGGACCAGCTCCACGACGTCAAACCACGAGCGATCCGGCACAGTGTTGATCCTGCCGCCCTCGGCGAGGTCCTGCCACTCGGGGTGGATTCGGGTCGCGCTCGGCTCGCCGCCGTTGTCCAGCAGGTCCCAGCTGTAGAAGCCGGCGCGGTCGCTTCCCATCTGCACCAGCCACGGCCAGATCGCCGCGGGCGGGGCGTTGAAGGTGGCCGCGTAGGTGCTCGGCGGGTCGGCGTCCGGGATCAGATCGTCGCCGGGGTAGGTCGCCTCGTGCTCCTCGCAGGTTGCGCCCCAGACCCTCAGCCTTGGACGGATCGCGATCAAGAATGCGATCAGGATCAACTTCAAAACCAAGACTTTGCGGAGGAATTTCCACATGGCTTCAGCCTATAAAGAACTGCTCCCCCAAGTGTTTGAAAGTTGGCGCCAAGTTTTTGCAGATTCTTTAGAAATATGTCTTGAATCGCAACGCCGCCATCTGTTCAATCGAGAGATGACAGATACCGCAGACTTCGAATTCGGGTTTGATCCCGACGCGCCCCGCGAGCCCTCTGACTCCGCCCACTTCGAAATCGAAATGGCTCGGTTCGAGGGCAATCCACCCGGCCAGACAATGCGATGGATTCGTGCGTGGTCCGGCTACACCCTGGAAGCCGCCGCCGAGAAGATGGGGGTTTCGCCGGGAAAGCTTCTCGACTACGAGAACGGCACAGTGAAACCCCAGTGGAACACCGTCTTCAAACTCGCGGAGGCCCTTGGCGTCACCGGTCGTAAGTGCGCCGCATGCGGAGGCGAGAAGCCAATCGATCCAGATGCGCTGATTTTCTGAATTTCCGTTATCCTGCAATTCATGTCCTCAGACGACTCGCATTTCCTCGCGGTCCAGGGCCGCGGTCTGATCACGCTGCCAGCGGACCTGCGTCGGCGCCATGGGCTCGACGAGCCCGGCGCCCAGGTGGAAGTGCGCGAACGCGAGGACGGCGTAATCGAACTCATCCCGCACCGGGCAGTGCCAGCAGATCAACGCTGGTTCTGGACGAAGGAGTGGCAGCAGATGGAGCGCGAGGCGGACGAAGACATCGCCGCCGGTCGCGTGACCACATACGACTCCGCAGAAGAATTTGTTGACGCCATGAAACAGCTCGTCGATCCGTGAAGTTTCGAACCACGAATCGCTTCGAGCGCGACCTGAGGGCGCTCGCGAAGCGTCGTCAGGCCGAGCTTTTCCTGGAGGTCGTCGGCGGCAAGTTCACGCCGGCGGCCGAACGGTTCGTGAACGACCCGGGCGCCGGGTGGCCCAAAGGCCTTCGTGTGAAGAGCGTCGCCGACACTCCCGGCGTCTGGGAGTTCACATGGAGCATGAAGAATCCGGAAGGGCGAGCAACGTTTGAGTGGATCGCGATCGACGGTGAGCCGGCGGTGCTCTGGCGACGGGTCGGCGATCACTCGATCTTCAGCGACAGTTAGCCCGCGTCACTTCATCTTGCTCTTGAGCACTCCGAAGGCTCCGCGGATCAGCTGATTCTGAATCTGTTTGCCCTGGCTGCTCTTCAGGAAGTCGGTCACAGCGTTGCCTTCTGGTTTGGGCTTCGCGGGCTTGCTCGCCGGGGCCGGCGCAGTTCCCGCAGCTGGCGGCGCGCCCTCCGGGATCGGGGCTGGCGTCGGCGTCACGCCCGGAGCCGCGGCGCTTGCCGCGATCCGCGCCTCGAGCAGTTCCTTCGCAGTCTCTCCTTCGACCCGCGTCGCGTACTTCGGGTAGAGCTTTGACTGCGCGGTGGTCGCCTGGACGTTGTCGGCCAGTCCCATCTGCGAGCGAGGCGAAAGCAGGCGCGTATGGGCGACGGGCGTGGGCACTCCTTTTGAGCTCAGCACCGTGACCACCGCTTCTCCAATCCCCAGCGATGTCAGCACTTCCGAGAGGTCATAAAACTCCGACTTCGGATAGGTCGAAACAGTCTGCTTCAAAGCCTTCGCGTCATCCGGCGTGAACGCGCGCAGCGCGTGCTGCACCCGCGCGCCGAGCTGGCCCAGCACCTCACCCGGAATGTCGGTCGGATTCTGCGTGACGAAGAAGATGCCCACGCCCTTCGAACGGATCAGCCGAACGGTCTGGGCGACTGACTCCAGGAACGCCTTGCTCGCATCGTTGAAAAGCAGATGGGACTCGTCGAAGAAGAAGACCAGCTTGGGCTTCTCCAGATCGCCCGCTTCGGGCAGCGTCTCAAACAGCTCCGCGATCATTCCCATGAGCGCAGTGCTGAAGAGCGCGGGCTTGTCCTGCACGGCGGGCAGCTCGATCGCGCTGATCACGCCGCGGCCGTCGGGGGCGATGCGCATCAGGTCCGCCACATCAAACTGCGGCTCGCCGAAGTACTCATCGCCGCCGGCATCGCCGAGCGCGGTGATCTGCCGCAGCAGCACGCCGATCGTCTGAGTGCTGACGCCGCCGATCCCCTTCAGGTCGGCCTTGCCCTCATCGGAGTCGAGAAACATCAGCATCGCGCGCATGTCCTCAAGGTCGACCAGCGGCAGCTTGCGCTCGTCGGCGTAGTGAAAGAGCAGGGCGAGCGACTGCTCCTGGGTTTCGTTGCTGCCGAGGATCTTTGAAAGCAGCTGCGGACCGAAGTCGCTGATCGTGGATCGCACCGGGACGCCTGCGCCGATGCCGCCGAGGCTGAGGTATTCGACCGGACTCGCGGCGGGCACAAAGTCAACGCCGAGCTCGGCGAAGCGACCGGCGGCTGGGCCGTCGGCCGCGGCCGGGAGGGTCAGCCCGGAGAGGTCGCCTTTCATGTCGGCGACCACCACTGGCACGCCGGCAGTCGAAAGGTTCTCTGCCAGCAGCTGCAGCGTGATCGTCTTGCCGGTGCCGGTGGCTCCCGCGATCAGGCCATGGCGGTTGAACATCGCCAGCGGGACCTTGACGATGGCTTCGTTGTCCACAACCCCGCCTACTGAGACCCGTCCGAGGTCGATCGAAGGTTTGTCTGTTTCGTAGCCGGCGGCGATCTGCTTTGCGGCGTCTGTTGCGGCGTCGGCCATGAGGTCGTTCCCTCCGGAACTGCTCGTTTGCGCGTAAGGCCGGCAGACTACCGACCGGCCAAGTCCAGACGCGGCCCCGGAGCAGTCCCTATTCGCAGCTCGTGGTGAAAACAATCAGGCTCGTCACCCGACTGCCGCGCACGCGAGCAATCACGCTCGGCACCCTGCCTGCGGCGCAATCACTGCGATGCGTCGAAAGGATGTAGCCCTTGGCGCCGCAGTAGTGGAGCGGCTTGTTGCTGCACCTGGCGACAGACTTCTTCCTTGCTTTCTTGGCGCTGCTGCCCGGGCGGATGCCGTTCGACGTGTGCCAGATTGAAGACGTCAGTTGAGCGCGGCCGAATAGACCCTGTTCACAGGCATCCACGTCTGTGCCATAGGTGTTCAGGTCGACCTTCATGCCCAGCTCATTCCAACGCTTCTGGCAGCCGTAGCCATCGTTTGTGTACTGAGTTGAATCCGAAGACCCAAAGTTCGCGTCCAGATTCGCAGGGTCATCGCCCTGCCAACTTTCGACGAACCCCGCGAATTGCGCCGCTCCCCAGAGGCCGACCAGGTAGTCGTCGGCCGAGGCGGCAGGCGCCAGCGAGCAGGTTGCAATCAGTGTGACCACTGTTGCCAGCAACGCAGACCTGACAATGCGGGTGCTCATCTCAGCGGATCGATATCGTCGCCGACCGCGTCCCGACTCCGGGGACGGTGAAACGCAACTTGTACTTCTTGTGCCGTCGGAGCGATCCCGTTGGAATCTTCGCCACTCCGGATCGAATCGCCGAGGTTCCGCGCTTCACAAGATTTCCCTTTCGGCGGAGCGTCCAGGTAAGGCTCGTCGCTGATGAGTTCTCGACGTAGATTCGGATCGAGCGTCCGCGCTTCACCTTCCGGCTTGCAATCCAGAAGTACGGCGCGGGGTAGCCGATCGCAGAAGCGGGCGAGAGCTGTAGTCGGTATCGAGCTCCCAAGGACCCCCACAGCCGCACGTAGTAAGTCGCAGAATACGGGACGCTGTAGGAGCTGGCGTTGGAAGTATTCGCCGCCGGTGAGAGAGCGACAACGGACGATGACGTCGCCGAGGTCAGAAGCTCGGCATTGGCCTGGACAGATCCGGTGGAGAATTCCATCGTCAATGTGGTTCCTCCGAGCAGCGGCACATAGAGCCAATCCACATCGTTGTCGGTCTCGATCACTCCGGTGTAGACGACATCTGCGCTCAGAGGACCATTGGCCTGCCCCTCAAAATCGTTCGGTTCGCTTGTGGCGACCTTTGGAAGCGCCGGAAGCGGCGATGAATCCACAACATCTGTAGCTCCGCCGCCTGCTCCGGTGAATCCAACTGTGTAATTGCAGCTCCCGGAGTTTCTTGTGCTGACGACGATCTTCGCGATGAACGACGGTCCTCCGTAGATGCCGGGGGTCGTCACCGCATCGGTGTCAGATTCATTGTCATACAAATATGAAGCTTCGGCAATGTCAGTGCCGTCGAGCGTTTCAACTTCGAACTCCCCTGCGCTGCACTGAGCCGCCGAGAAGTGGATCTCGATCTGCCGCTGCGGGCGCAGACGCACAAGAAAGAAGTCCTGATCCGAACCTGAAGCGACTTGTCCGGAGGCGCCGCCAGGACCGATCGGCCCCGTCATCTGGAAAATGTCGTCGTTGGGTTCGATCTCGGACGTTGGGAGCGCCTGTGCGGTTGGGGCGCCGAAGAGGGCCATCGCGACGGCAAGTGGCGCCAAGAAGAATGGAAGCCTTGCGATAGGGCGGGCTCGTGGAATTGCGGACATTTCGATTCTCTTTCAGAATTGATGCCTGGCAAGCAAGAATCAAGCTACCGGCCGAGTCCACACGAGAGCTTCAGCGTGGTCCAGTGCTTGATCTGATCGATCTTAGCGATTATCAACACTCTGAATCGTAATTCGAGTTGGGACCCCAGATCTGAGATGCAGGCGCCATCATGTCGGACCCGGGGCTGCGCCGGTGTTCTGGTCTGGAGTCGCTGGAGCGGGGTTCGTATTTCCTTTGCTCTTCGGCTGAAGGGAAGGCGCCCGTGGCGCGACCGGGCGGCCGTCGTTGCCAGTACGGTTGGGCGATATGTCTTCCAGTGGCTTCACTTTGATTCGCTTCGCCCTCTTGCGCTCGGCCGGCGCAGCCGTAGAGGGACTGGAGCCGATCGGCGGGACGTTCGCATACCAGCGGCTCATTCTCGACGCTGCATCCAGAACCAACTGACTGCGTTTCTCTGAGCGCGATGTCGCCAGGTCGCTCGCCGTCTTCTCGCGACTCTCACCGCGGACCAGGAGGCCGGACACGCCAGCGAGCAGCGCTGCGTCGACGCCATTTCGATCTGTCTCCATGAGCACCGTCAGATCTGAAGCAAGGCTCTTCAACCCCTCTGGCATGCCGCCACTCACACGTTCGACGAACACGGTTGCATTGCGGTTCACGAAGAGCGCGAGGCATTTGCGCAACGCGGCCGAGTCGGCAGAGCCGGCCGACGGTAGACGGAAGACGGGCACCGCCCCGCCGCTGTAGAGTCCATCGGCAATCGCGCAGCCGTAGCGGTTGGCAGCGAGAAACCCGGTCGGGAGGATCAATGCCGAGACCCCAAGTCGGCGAAGCCTGACTCCGGCGTCAACCGAGGCGTTGCGCACGCGACGCTTTTCGCTCGAAGTCGCACTGAGCCATTTCTGGGAGTGGTCCAAGAACGCTTTGACCAATGCGACCGGGTCGTCCTCGGATATCCCGATATGAACGGTATTCAAAGGCTCGCCTTCGGCGCTCGCCGAGTCGATTTGCGCGGCACTGAAAATGTTTGCGCGGGCAACCTCCACGAGGCTCGGCACCCGCGCGCCGGCCGGTGCGCTGCCGATCGGCTTTCCGACATCCATGACGACGACCGAGTTGGCTGCGAAGGCTGCCTCGCGCTCGCTCGGTCCGTCCGCCTGCGCGACGATTGTCGACGCCGCGGCAGCCATCAAGAATGTCGAGAACGCCGCGACGGCGAACACCGCGATGAGACTCCGCGAGATGCTGGTAGAGGCGGTCATGAGAACGGCCAGGCTCCTCCGCCCGTCGCGGCCCAGGCTACAAGTCCCGCCGCGCAACCCAGGGCAGCTGCGGCGGCGACCTGCGGCGAGAACTGGAAACGCGGCTCCACCAGCGGAGCAATCCCAAGCATCTCGTGAAGATCACCGCGCCCGAGGCTGACGATTCTGCCCGCGGAGTCGCAAACATATGCCGCAATCTTCGCCGCAACCGGGTCAACGCAGAGCATCACGTAGTTCCCACCAGGGAAGTAGTGCTGGTGGGTTTCGACGTCGACCTCCGTCGGCACGGCACCGAGGTTGGGGCGTGAGCAGTACCAGCCGATGACGGTGGAATCCGGGTAGTGGGTCGAGCGCGCCTCGTGAACCCACCCCCAACTTGACCGGTCGAACGCGACGGCGCCGATCGCACCCTTTTCGACTGTCGCGACGATCCCGTTGATCTGCGGCCTTCCCTCGAACTCGACGCCGAGGATCGCGCCCGCCGCCGTTGACTTTCGATCCGCCAGAACATGCTTCAGGAAGCCATCGAGTACGCCCGGTGCCCACGCGCCAAAATCGCCACGGTCATCACGATCCTCGTGGGGAAGCTCGCGGGCCGCATCGACCGGTTCGCTTACCAGTTGCTGGTCGTGTTCCGTCATGACCCCGGCTCAGCCGCCGATCACCGCGACGAGGACGAATCCCACCAGGAAGCCGCCGGCGAGGGCCAGCATCGTCCTGCCCGGCCGCTCACCGAGTTCGCGTAGCGCGAGTCGCATCCAATCATTCACGGCAGCCACTGGCTCAGCATCCGTTCGGCCGTACGCGCATGCCGTGGCGACCGAGGTTCTCGCGTCCGGAACGGTTGTATGTGGACGGGTCATATCGCCACTCGCCGCCCTCGCGTTGCGCCCAGCTGATGCCCTTGAAGCAGCGCCGGTCGCTGTACGGGACGGAAAGTTGAAACTCCGCCTCGCGGCCGTCGATCTGCACGCGACTGACCGTGAGCCGATTCGGCTGGATGTTCCCGACCATGTCGTGAGGCGAGTAGGCACTACGGAAGATCACGGCGGGGTCGCCGCTCTCACTGAGGTCGCTGATCTGCGGCTTGGCGAGATACCGCAGCGATCCCTGCCAGTGCCCCTGGTCGATCTGTCGGAATGCGCGCTTGAGGTCCTTGGCGATGGCCGCCGCCTGCGCCTTGCGCGCAGCTTCGGCGCTGCTTGAGCTGGTTTCGGCGGGCGAGGGCGCGACGGCCGAAGCGGTCGCTGCGCCGGAATCGCCCATCAACTTGACGGCAACCGCGACGATCGCCAACAGCGCGGCGGCGCCGAGAATTGCGAAGGCGGTGACCAGTACGAACTTTGAGTGTCGGCCCTGTTGTTCTGAGCTGGAGGCGCCGGCTCCGGACCCGGTGCGCTGCGCGTCTTCTCCGGCGCAACCAGGCTGAACACACCCGCCGTTCTCATCCCAACATTCCGTGTGCATCGGCGTCTCGCACTCCGAGCAGGTGGCGACCGAATCGGTGTCGCGCAGCATCGTGTGGCAGTACCCACAGCGCGCGCCGCGTCGCGGTGCGGAGTTCATGCGCCGATCACGATGTTGACAGCAACCAGGACAGCGGCAACGGCGTGCAGACCAACGCCGGCAATCACACCTATGGCCAAGCCGCTGAGCAGCGGAAGAGTCAGCGCGCCGCGTGCTCGTGGGGCCGCCTGTCCGAGCACGCCTCGCTCGCGCGACACAAACGTCGGCGAAGGATCGCTGTGTTGTGGCGGCGAGGCCTGAGCCGGCATTTCCGCCAGTCCGCCGCTGAGTTCGGACTCGACGCCCGGCCAGGCAGTCTCGCGTTCCCAGAACCCACGAAGCTCGCCCTCTTCCCAGCCGAAGAGGCCCTCGCGGCCCCCGATAGGGTCGATCACCAACGCGAGGCAGCTCGGGTCGGCAAAGAAGTTTCTGTGGATGAACTCGTCATGCCCCGAGAGGAAGATCCCGTGCCCCGGGTGTGAGTGGTACCAGCCGACGATGTCACTTCCGGTGTGGTCGCGTTCGATCGCGGAGTGAATCTCCTCCCACGCGTCCTGAGTGAAGGTGAGCGAGGTCAGATCGCCCTCGGCAAGATCCGCGCGAACCGACCCCTGGAGCAGGGCGCGCCCTTCTCCGAGCCGCGCGCCGACGAGTACGCCCCCGACTTCTGCGCCGGGATGCGCGAAGACATGCTCGTAGATGACATCGCGGACGCGAACTGTGTAGCCGGACATGCCGCGTTCGCCGGTCACGCGCTGACCACCATTTGAACTCGATCGACTGCGTTTGGCGCGATCAGTGAAACCACGTCTTGTCTCGGAAGTCCAAGATCGGCAAGCTCCAGCGCGTCGAACGCTTTGGGAAGTGGTTCGGCGAAGCGATTCGCGAGCTCTGCCTCGAGCTCGCTCCCGCACTTGGCGCAGGTCACCGCTTCAGCGCCGAGGCGCGCGGCGATCACGTTGGGGTGCAGCTCAAGCTCACATTCTCGGCAGGAGAGCTGCGTGACGACCTCGTGGTCGAACTGGACGTACGCACCGTCCCCGAGCTCTTCGGTTGCGCGCGCCAGAACTTCTGCGAGCGTGGTCCCTGCCGAAATCGATTGCGACGTGTCATAGCGGTCATGCGCCAAGCAGCCGGACTTGGCCGGATACTCGACGACGTATGAGTCGTGAGTGGTTCCGTTGAACACGAACCCTTTGCCGACGAGTGTGTCGCATCCGGGCGCGCCCTGGATGAGCTTGATCGCCTCCTGCACCTGGATTGCTGCGATGAGACTCGCTGAGGTTGCCGTCGTCGGAGTGCGCCCGTTGGAAATGTCCTCCGCCGAGAGCAGCGCGCAGGATCGACGCTGATTGATCATTGCCAGCGCCCGATCGCTGAGCGTGCACTCATAACACGAAGACTCAGGCGTGAACACGCGTGCGACGCCGATCAATCCTTCAATCGCCCCGTCGATGTACGGAACTCCCGCCTTCTGTGCGAGTGCGTTCAGCCGCAGACGCGCAATGCGACTGTCCAGGCCACCGAGAATCACGTCGTACTCGGCAACCAGACCGACGCCCAGTTCGACGCGCAGGTCTCCGGTCAGCGCCTCGACCTCGACCTCCGGGTTCAGATCATTCGCTCGCATGGCGACGACGACGGCTTTCGGCTTTCCCACGTCGCTTTCACGCATGAAGACTCCGCGCGACAAATTCGAATGCTCCACGTGGTCAAAGTCGACGACCGTGATCCTGCCTACCCCGAGCAGCGCCAGGCACTTGACGAGCTCATTGCCGAGCGCACCGGCGCCGACAACAAGCACGCGAGCCTCGGACAGCCGCTCCTGATCCCACCAGGCGATCAGTTCCTGCCGGGCGTAGCGACTCTCCGCCTCCTCGACTTCGACGGTGATGCGGGACGCCGCGGCCATTCGTCAGCCAGCGGTGATCTCGGCCACAAGGCGCAGCGTGTCGCCCTCGGAAACCTCCGCGTCCGTCAGCGTCTCATCGTCATCGAGCTGACGGCCGCTCGCCTTGTGGTGGAAGCGGTAGAGCAACGGCGCGCCGTCCGGGCCGACGGCGGGATAATTGAGCAGGTCCACCAACTTCTCGACAATGCGCCCGATCGCGACGTCGCCGGGCAACGTCGCTTCTTCGCTCTTGCTGCCGGCCGCGTCAACAATGATGACGTCCATTCAATCTCCTTGTTCCGGGTAGTCCGGCTTTGCGCCGGCTTTGTTCGTGCTGCCACTGGCGGGACGGTTGAGGGTGATCTCGACCTCTGCCTCAGGAGGCGTGAGTTCGACCCGGTCAAGCGGAAACAGCTCTGGATGCGCGTTCGCATAGAGCGCCGCATCGGCGTTCAAGGCGCTGTTGACGTTGAACTCCTGCCACTGGATCATCTCGCCGATGCGCTCGATCACATCTGCAATCGACTCGGCTGGAGTCCAGATGTCACCGATGCAGTAGTGACCGGCGACGTTCGGATGAAACACCTCTGAAGTCGCTTCGACGTAAGGTGCGGCCCGCGGGTAGTCAATCCCCAGACGAATTTTGCAGACGTGCCTGTGAGTGACCCTCGGACGAGTTCCGTCGCGCGTCAGGCCCTTCAGCCGATAAATCACCTCGTACTCGGTCGGAGGCATGCCCTCGATCGCCTGGACAGTCACATGCTTGTGCCCGGAGAATCGCGAACGCACGGCTTCGTAATCCGATGCCAGTCGGCGAACTCGCGGAGAAACCGCTCGTGCTGTCGCCTGCGAATCAGCCACTTGTTATCTGCTCCAGCGTTCGAACAGCGCCGTTGACCAGCCGCAGATTCGGATACGGGTGCGGAGCCTCTTCGAGTTCTTGTGTTTGCAGATTCGATACTGCGCGCTGCACTGCGTCTGCCGCATCATCAACGGTTTCGGTGGCTTCAGATGCGGCATCACCGCTCAAACGGTTGAGTGAGCCGAGATTGTCGTAAGCATCGAGCAGTTCGTCCTCGGCACCGAGCAGCGCGAGCGTCCCGGCGCGGACCTCGTCGTTGCCGATCTGCTGCGCCGACTGCTTGGCCGAATCGACCGCGCTCTGCGCACGCGAGACCGAGCTGACGGCACGGTTGAAAGCTGCAACGGTGGTGGCGTTTCCGACATCTGCGCTGATGTTGCTGACGCGCGCCGAGGGATCGATAAGGATTGTGACCGCCTGGGATTTTGATGTGTCGCGAAAAAGCAGCAGGTAGACGAGCACGATCGCGAGGAGCGCGATCGCGATAGCGCCGCCGAGCACCCACCACTTGTGTCGCACCAGGAACGGCTCGTCCGGGTGCGGTGCGGGCGTCACAGACTCGCCTCCCGGTTCGGCTTCGGCGTTCATGTCCACCGTCACGCCTCGCGACTTGAGCGTGATCACCGCGACGTCGTCGGATTCGACCTCTTCGTATGTCTGGTCGTCGTCGATCAATCTCAGACGTCCGGCATCGGCGGCGACTTGTACTGGCTCTTTGCCTGCTTCTGGGCAGAGGCGAGTTTCGTTTTGAAGATCAGCCAGTTTCTGTCAACCGCGTCAGTCGCGCGGTCATATCCGGGAAAGTACGAGGACTCGGCGACTGTCTCGCTGCTGGACTGCGAGCCCCATGCCTTCCTCAGCTTCGGAAATGCGCGCACAGACATGTCGAGCGCATGCGCCAGGGCTCCGCGGGCGCCGAGAAGCAACTGGCCGACGTCGTAACCGGCGACGCTGGACTGGAGCGAACTGCGCTCGCTCTCGAAGTTGTCGACCGTCTCGCCGCCGGAGCTGTAGGTCTGGCTCGGAGGCGCGTCATAGAAGCGGCCGACTTCGGAACGCTGGGCTTCGAACTGATTTGAGAACGCCGCCAGCTGATCTGCCTGACCGTTGAATCGCAGTCGTTTGGCCTTTTGGGCTTTGAAACGCTTCGTCCAGCGCGCCATCGCCTTCTTTGCATCCGAGAGAGTTTCGTCCATGTTGTCCACTGCCGACGAGGTCAGGTTTTCGTCGACATCTGGCTTGCGGCCGACCGCGGTCATCGCGGTGCTCGCGGTGGCAAGTTCACGTTCGGCGTCCTTTGCCTGATCAGTCAGGTCGTCGACAGCCTTCATCTGCTTGCGCTGAACGTCGACGAGGCCCGCGTACGCATTCAAGAGTGCGTTCTGAGCATCAAGGACCGCGACCGTTGCCACTCGCTCCTCCGTGTTGCCGATCTCATTCGCACGCTGCTGTAGGCCGCTCATCTTGGCCCTTGCCGACTTCGCAGAGTGCGCCGCCTCTCGGAAGTCGGTGAGTTTGTCGGCGTCATCGATCTTCTCATTCACTGGCGTCAGAAGCGCGTTGGCGCTGACAGCGATCTTCTCGGACTCCGGGGTGGTGAGACTCTTGACCAGCAGAAATATCCCGAGGACGAGCAGGAGGGCGAAGAAAGCGGCGAGCGGGATCAACCACTTGCGATTGCGTGAGAGGAATGTCCCTTCCGGTTCGGGCGCGGAAACTGCGGCCGGAGGCTTCTTGGCGGGCGGGCCTCCAGCAGATTTCCTGGTTGCGGGGCCGGCGGCGGGCTTGGGCCGACTCGCTCTTGGAGCGCCCACTGTGTTGTTCACGCGGGTTGGCGCGTCAGCGCCGCCTTCGACGTCTTCGAGCGGAACGGTGATCCCGCTCGACTTGAGCGTGATGGCTGGAGCTATTGCAACGGCCTTTTTCGGCCCTTGCATCGCGCGTGCCTGCTCAGGCGTGGCCTGCTCGATCTCGGGCAGGTCATCTGCGCCGTCGGGTGCGTCGGGCGACCCCTCGCTGTCGCGGCTGGCAATCTTGATCAGATCTTCATCGTGACTGTCGGCCATGAGCGTGGCCTCCTCTACGAATATTTATTGTGAGCTGACCTGAGGCGAGATTCCGAGATGCCCCGAGTCGCGATCCAATGGCACCGGTTCGTGTAACCAGTATGGATTAAGAATGCATACTAATCATTAATGGGGGAGTTTTGCAATCACCCAGTGGCAAAACTTGAGCGGGTAGGCGTCTACGACCAGCGCTCGCGAATGCGAGCGACCGAAGCGGGCTCCTGGATGCCGGCATCCAGCTCGGGATCCGGCTGGGTCTCGCCAAGCGTGTGGTGGACCGGGATCACGCCAGCCCAGATATCGAGCGCGTAGTCCTCGTCCTCATCCTCCGGGGGACCGGCGGAGATCTTGGCCGAAGCCTCGGTCAGCGGCAGCTTGAGGATTGCCGCGCGCTTGTACTCGTTCTCGGTCGGCTCACGCGACTCAGCCCAGCGCCCGGGGAAGACCTCTTCAAAGAAATCGTGCAGTGCCTGCTCTTTGTCGGCGCGGTCCTCGATCAGCGTCGCCCGGCCGAAGACCATCACCGAGCGGTAGTTGATGCTGTGGTTGAACACGCTGCGCGCGAGCACCAGTCCGTCGGTCTCGGCCACCGTTATGCAGATCTTCGCGCCGCCGCCGAGGGCTTTCAGCGTTCGGCTCGCCGCCGATCCGTGCACGTAGAGCTCGTCGCCCAGAAGCGCGTGGATCGTAGGAATCGAGAACGCCTGGCCGCTCGCGTCGGCGAACGCGATGTGGCACAGGTAGGTGTCGCGCAGGATCTGCCTGATCGATGCCCAGCTCGGGTCAGCGAGCTGGGGCTCCCGGCGGAGCTTTGTCAAGTCATTTACTGGGGCGGCATCGCTTTCGGGCATGCACGAAACACTACGCCTGCTCAGTCGCCGGCGTCATGTCGGCGGGCTCGATTTCCCAGTGCGGGAGGATCTTGTCGAGCCAGTTCGGGATCCACCAGTTGGCGTTGCCGAGTATCTGCAGAACGGCCGGCACAAGGATCATTCGCACGAGCGTCGCGTCAAGCAGAACCGCTGCCGCCATGCCAATTCCCATCAGCTGCAAAAAGACCAGACCGCTGAAGATGAACGACATGAACACGGCGATCATGATCGCCGCGGCCGCCGTGATCACGCGGGCCGTGCGGGCGAGCCCAATCGTCACGGCGTCGTGGGTCTCGGCACCCTTGAGGTACTCCTCGCGGACGCGGCTCATCAGGAAGACCTCGTAGTCCATCGAGAGCCCGAAAAGAATCGAGAACATGATCACCGGCACAAACGGCGCGATCGGCACCGCCTGGTCGATCCCCATCAGCTGACCGAACGTGCCGCCCTGTGCGGCGAGGGTGATCACCCCGTACGCCGCGCCGACGCTGAGCAGGTTCATGATGCCGGCCTTGATCGCGATCAGTGGCGCGCGGAACGCGACGAGCAGAACCAGCAGCGAGAGCAGGACCACGCCGGAGATGAAGACAAGCAGCCGGTCGGCCAGGAAAGTGCTCTGGTCGATGTAGGACGGTGTCTGGCCGCCGAGCAGCGCCGTCACGCTGGAGCCTGCGACTGCAGCGGGCAGGACGGTCTCGCGGAGATTGTCTGCGAGTGCCTCTGTCTCGGGTGCCTGCGGAGAGCCCTTGGGGATCACGGTCACGATCGCAGCGTTGCCCGACGCGCTGATCACCGGCTTGGACACGGCGACGACTCCGTCAGTCGATTCGAGCTTGTCGGTCAAGGCCTGAAACGCGTCGGACGTGTCGTCCTCATCGCTCTTTGAGAGGTCAAGCGCGACGATGAACGGGCCGTTCGTGCCAGCACCGAATCCCTCGCCGATCAGATTGAACGCCTTGTAGGTGATGTCATCGGGCGAGTTGTTTGACGCGTCCGGAAAACCCAGATTCATGTTCAGTGCCGGGATCGAAAGCGCGACCAGAATCAAAGTGGTGATGACCGCCATCGGCCACGGGCGCTGCTGCACCTGCCGGCTCCAGCGGGCGGCCAACGGAAGATGGTCCGGATCGTTTTCGCGCTCGCGACGCTCGTGGGCGCTTGCGACGCCGGGGAGCTTCCACTTGTTCACGCGCGGCCCGAGCATCGCCAGCAGGGCGGGCAGCAGGGTGATCGCGGTGAACATCACGACCAGAACCGAAAGGCTTGTCGACAGAGCCACGCCGCGCATGTACTGAACGCCGACAAGGAACAGCCCCATGACCGCGAGCACGACCGTCGAGCCCGCGACGATCACACTGCGACCGGCCGTGGCGACGGCTTCGACGAGCGATTCTTCGACGTCGCCGGAGACGTCGAGGGAGTCGCGGAAGCGCGTGAGCACAAGCAGCGCGTAGTCGATTCCGACACCGATCGCGAGAAGGTCTGCGACCTGCGGCGCCCAGGTCGGAATGTCGACAAAGCGGGCAAGCACGAGCGTCAGGAGTGAGCCGACGGCGAGTCCGATGACTGCGGTGACGATCGGCAGTCCGGCGGCGATCACCGATCCGAAAGCGATCAGAAGGATGATCAGTGCTGCCAGGAACGCTGGCCCGTTCGGGGTCCCGCCCGGCTCGAAGAACCCGGCGATCATCTGCACCTCAACGGTGCCGTTGGTTGCGTCCTCGGCGATCTTCACGAACTTCGCACTTTCGCCCATTTCGAAGTCCCAGGATCGTTGCGTCAGCGGGACGTTGATGTAGCCGATTGATCCGTCCTCTGAGATCCGCGCGGTGGAAATCGGCGGCGGGGTGCCGATGCCCTTCTCGGCGGCGACCTTGTTCAGCACCGCCTCGATCTGCTTCTTGGTCTCTTCGGCCGACGCCCCCGCAGATGACTTCCAGACGATGTCCAGCCCCTCGCCTGTGTTCCCGGGAAACTCGTTGGCGATCAGCTCGGAGGCCGCCTTGCTGTCTGAGCCGGGCGTCAGGTAGTTCTCTTTCCAGTCGCCCTTGAAGGCCAGGAACAGCAACGTCGAGGCGATCACGATGCCCAGCCAGATCAGCAGCGTCAGCTTGCGGTGGTGGTAGATCCAACGGGCGAGTGCGGCCAGTGCGCCCTCATGTATGGCGGGGGTTGCCGGAGAGTTCATGAGCGTGAAACCAATCGTTGCTTGGGGGGAGGTGGTTGCATAGTGAAAGTGTTCGGGTTGGAACGATAAACGCCGTTCAGCCCAGATTGCTCGTTAAATGCCAACGGACTGTCGACTCGACAGCCCGATGGCATCAAAACCGCTTGGGTATGCGGGGTTACTTCTTGGCGGCGGGGGCGCGCTTCTTCGCAGCCGGCTTCTTGGCAGCCGGCTTCTTGGTCGGCGCCTTCTTGGCGGCAGCGACCGGCTTCTTGGCAGCAGCGCTGGCGCGCTTGGCCGGCGTCCGGGTGGCGGCGAGCTTGGGCTTGCCGGCGTTCTTGGCGATGAACGACTCGGTGTCGATCTGCGCCTGCGCGTCGGGACGCTGGTTCTGCGGCGACTTCATCAGGTAGGAAGACGGACCGTCGAGCTGGCCGCCGATGCCGTTGTTGAGCGCGAGCTTGCAGCAACGCACGGCGTCGATCACGATGCCGGCGCTGTTGGGCGAGTCCCAGACCTCGAGCTTGAGCTCGACGTTCAGCGGCACGTCGCCGAAGGCCT
>JAEMRJ010000026.1 GCA_016463365.1 Thermoleophilaceae bacterium
CCGACGACGTTCAACGCGCCGAAGAACACGGCCAGCGTGCCGAGCACGATCTGGACGGTGCCCTGCGATGCAGCGCCGGCGACGATCAGCGCGCCGACGATCACGATGCCGTGGATCGCGTTGGTCGCCGACATCAGCGGCGTGTGCAGCGTTGCCGGGACCTTCGAGATGACCTCGAAGCCGACGAACGCCGACAGCACCAGAATGGTCAACTGTTGGAGCAGGTTTGCGTAATCCATGGTTTAGGCCTCCGCCTTCTCGGTCGGTTCCGGCTCAGGCTCGGGCTCGGGCGGCGCGAAGGATCCGCCGGGGGCGTCCTTCTTCAAAGTGCCGCCGTAGGTGAGCACGCAGCCGTCGAGGATGTCGTCGGAGAAGTCGATCTTCACCGCGGCTTCCTCGCCGATCATCAGTTCAAGCAGGTTGGAAACGTTCTTTGCGTAGAGCTGGCTGGCGTGCAGCGGCATCGAGGCCGGGATGTTCTTCGACCCGATCACCTTCACGCCGTTCACGATCACCGTCTCGCCGGACACCGAAGGCTCGACGTTGCCGCCGGACTCGGCCGCGAGGTCGATCACCACTGAGCTGGGGGCCATGCCCTCGACCACGCTCGTCGGGATCAGCTGCGGCGCAGGGCGACCCGGGATCGCAGCGGTGGTGATGACGATGTCGGACTGTTTGACCGTTTCGCTCATCAGTTCAGTCTGCTTGGCCTTCTGCTCGTCGGTCAGCTCCTTGGCGTAACCGCCGGCGGTTTCGGCGTCTTCAGTGCCGAGGTCGATCTCGACGAACTTCGCGCCGAGCGATTCGACCTGTTCACGAACTGCCGGGCGCACGTCGAACGCCTGGACGATCGCACCGAGGCGCTTGGCCGTGGCGATCGCCTGCAGGCCTGCCACGCCGACGCCGATGACGAAGACCTTGGCCGGCCGGACGGTGCCCGCGGCAGTGGTGAGCATCGGGAAGAACTTGGGGCTCTCGGTCGCGGAGATCAGCACGGCCTTGTAGCCGCTGACCGTCGCCTGGGACGACAGCGAGTCCATGCTCTGCGCGCGCGTGGTGCGCGGGATCGACTCCATCGCAAAGGCGCTGATCTTCTTGGCGGTCAGTGCCTGGGCGGTGGCCTCGTCGGTCAGCGGATCGAGATAACCGATCACGATCGAGCCGTCCGGGATCTGCGCGAGCTCGTCGCTTGAGGGCTTCTGCACCTTCAGGATGGCGTCGGCGCTGCTGACGGTCGCCGCGAAGTCTGAGGTGATGGTTGCGCCGGCGTCGGTGAACTGCGCGTCGGGGTGTCCCGCCGCGTCTCCGGCTCCGGTCTGGACGGTCACTGTGTTGCCCGTCGAAACGAACTTTTGAATGGTGTCAGGGGTGGCTGCGACGCGCGTTTCGCCGTCGGCCGACTCCCTTGGAACCGCGATTCTCATCGAATACCTCGTGGGAATGCTTGGTGGATGGGGTGGAACGGAAAATCAGCGCGCAAGATTAGCCGACAGAACGGGTCGGAATACGGATTTCGGCGCTCAGCGGCGCAATATTCGCCGTCCCGGAGTCGAACAGAAGTTGATTTTTCAACTCAAGGCTAAAGCTGGTCTGCCGATGCTTGGCATAGGTGCGCCTACCGTCTTGGCGCCAACAAGCTGGATTGATGGAGTAGATGCGACGAACGGAAATGATTTCCGGATCGATCGGAGCGCGCGGCGTGCACGTGCTCCGCTTTGCGCTGCTTGTGGCAGCGCTGACGATTTCTGCCTGCGCGCTCCCGGCGATCGCGGCTGCCAACGAGGCCGACAGCCCCGATTTCAGCCAGTACCTGACGATCAAATTCGTCGAAGGCACAAGCTCAACCCAGCGACTCGCAGTGCGGCGCTCGATCGACGCGACCTTCGAGACCTCGCTGACTTCGCCGCTGCTCCAGCAGGCCTCGCTGCCCGAGAGCGCGTCCGCCGACGCAGCCGCAGACACGCTCGAAAGCAATCCGGCCGTCGACTTCGCCGTTGCATCGGGCCGATGGAAGGCCGATGAACTGGAGACCCCGTACTTCGATGACCGCTTCTACGAGAAGCAGTGGGCGCTCAACAACTACGGCCAGGTCTTCATGTCGCGCCTCGTTGACGGCAACTTCGAAGACGTCAGCGGCACGCCCGGCGCAGACATCAACGCGCCCGAGGCCTGGAGCCAGATCGTGCCCGGCAACCTGACGCCCGAGAAGATCGGCGTGATCGACACCGGCGTCGCCTACGAGCATCCAGACCTCGCGGCCAACATGGTCCCGGGCAGCGACTTCTACGACGCCGACAACGACCCGCGCGACGTCCACGGCCACGGCACCCACGTCGCATCTGTCGCGGCCGGCGTGGGCGACAACGCGATCGGCACCTCCGGCGTGAACCCGTGGGCAAAGGTCATGCCGCTGCGCGCAGCCGACGAGTACGGCAGTTTCTCGTGGGCGGCGATCGAGCAGGCCGTGGCGCACGGTCTTGCAAACGGCGTGCGCCTGTTCAACGGCAGCTTCGGCGGTGCCGACGACGACCCGGCGTTCAAAGCACTGATCGCCGGCAATCCGCAGGCTCTGTTTGTTTTCTCATCCGGAAACGGCGGCGGCGATCAGGTCGGAGACGACCACGACGCGGCCAGCGGCCTGGGTCACCGGTTCCCCTGCGACATCGATCTGCCCAACGTGATCTGCGTCGGTGCGAGCAACTGGCTCGACGCGATGTCGCCGTTCTCGGACTACGGCGTGAAGTCGGTCGACCTGCTGGCTCCGGGCTCGAGCATCTACTCCGCCAAGCCCTGCATGGTGCCCGCTCCCGACATCGATCACCAGACCGAGTGCCCGTTTGACGCCGTCGATCCGACAGCTCCGATCGGCCTCGGCGGCGGACCGTTCGCCTTCCAGCTTCTCTCTGGTACTTCGATGGCGGCGCCTGCGGTGACCGGTGCGGCGTCGCTGCTCTGGTCCAGGTGCCCGGCCCTGAAGTCCTCCCAGATCAAGAGCGCGATCGTCGAATCGGTCACCCCGCTCCCGGCGGTCCAGACCAGGGTTGCCTACGGCGGACGCCTGAACCTGGCTGGCGCCGTCAGCTCGATAGGTACCTGTCCTGCGCCTTCCGACGGCACAGACTGGCCGACTCCGCCAGCGCAGCCGAGCGGCCCGGACGGCGACGGGGGAGCGACCGGCGGCACCGGCCCGACTGCCCCACCGACGGTTGACTACGGCACCAGTCCTGGCGGAACGGCAAAGACCGAGCCGCTGACCTTCCAGATCACCCGCCCGCGCAGCGCAAAGGTCGGCCGCTCCAGCACGGTCAGCTTCAAGCTCACGTGCTCTGATGACTGCTCTGCCGCTGCGGTGGTCCGGCCGCTGGCTGCCGGCGTGACCTTCAAGGCCTTCAAGAGCAGTCTTGCCCGTGGCAGGTCCGGGACCCGCACGATGTCGGTGAAGGTTCCGCGCGCCACCTTGCGAGCCGTGCGGGCGCTGCTCGCCGGCCGCACGAAGGTCCAACTGAAGTTCTCGGTGACCGTCACCGACAGGGCCGGCCTGTCGAGCAGGCCGATCGCCTTCACGGTCAAGCTCGCGAAGTAGTCGCCGTCGCGCCGTTAGCATCGGCGAGGCGATGTCGCAGGTCAATCTGCCGAACACTCTCACGGTCCTGCGCATTCTTCTGGTGCCGGTCGTGCTCGCCGGCCTCCTGGCCGAGTCCCCGACCGGTGACGTGATCGCCGGCGTCGCCTTTGCGATCGCTGCCGCGACCGACTGGTTTGACGGCTACTACGCGCGTTCGCGCGAGCTGGTCACAACGTTCGGCAAGGTGATGGACCCGATCGCCGACAAGCTCCTGATCGTCGGCACGCTGGTCACGCTCAGCGCGCTGGACCGGATGAGCTGGTGGGCGACGGGACTTGTGCTCGGACGCGAATTCGCGGTGACCGCCCTGCGTTACACGCAGAAGGGCGAGGGCGTGATCAGCGCCTCGCAGTACGGCAAGGCCAAGACGGTCATCCAGTCCTTTGTGCTTCTCATCGTGATCGTCGCGCAGCCGTCTGAGGCCGTCGACGTGCTGGTCTGGATCATGGTCGCCGTGACACTTGCGACAGGGGTTGACTACTTCGTCAACACCGGTGAGCGGCACGACGCTCAGTCCAGCTAGGAAGGCTTCTCCACCCGCGCGCAGCAGGTGATCGGGAAGAACGGGTCGTCGACCGCCAGGTCCGACTCGTCGAGCTCCTCCGCCGCCAGGCCGAGGAAAAACGCCGCGCCGCTGAGCGCGTTGCCGTGACCCTCGACGCTGATCTTCGCGTCTGCGGGGAGGCAGAGCTGAAGTCGTTGCTCGAAGCCGCGCGGTGTGTAGCGCCAGAAGTCGACCTCTGGGATCTCGTGGTCGACGCGACTGAGGCAAGGCGCCGTGATGATCAGAGTGCCACCGGGTTTGAGCGAATTCCACAAGTTGTCGAGCGCGACCTGTTCATCGGCAAGCAGATGAAATGTCTGTGTCAGCACGACTGAGTCATATGCGCCCGACGGAAGCGACTCTGGGACGCAGAGATCAGCGACCAGATCGGCTCGCGGATTGTCCGCATCGATGTCAACGACATGTGCTTTGTCGACGCGGCTGCCGCCGAAGCGATTCACATAGGCCGGGTCACGGATTTCCATTGCGTCGCCGTGGATGTACTGCTTCGTGGATTCGAGATAGCGCTCGATGTACCAACGGTCGATCGGTGTGCCGCGATCCCAGCCGTAACACTCGCTGAACGGCTTGGTCCGTTTGAAAGAGCCCCAGCGCACGCGCCTGCCCGGCGTGTTGCGAATTGCGCGCTGAACTTTCGGCCTGACCCGGTCGGCAAGTGCTGGATGCTTTTCGATTCGGGCTTTGATGCTCATGGGGCACAACCATATTCGTCCGATTGGGCGCTACCGCATCTCACATGATGGGACTAGCCTTTGATTTTGGAGGTTTCCAGCGCGATTCGCACCCGACAAATCAGCATCATGAGCATTCGATCGATATCCGACCCACTGCGCAGACCGCTGCGCGCATCGGCCTGCGCGCTGGCGATGCTCAGTGTCGCCGCTGGACTTGTCGGGTCTCAGGGCGTTTCCGAAGCCAGGTCGACCGGCACGATCGCTGCCCCAAAGGCCAGGCAGGCGGTCAAAGGCATTCTGCAGATCAGACCGCTCATCGAGTCGAGGCGCGGTCCGTTTTTCGTCGAGATCAGTATCGACGGGACGCGTTACGACAAGCAACGCTCCGCGCGGCTGTTGGATGCCAGGAAACCCGTCCCGATTGACACCACAGAACTGGCCAACGGACGGCACAAGCTCAAGGTGACGGTTGTCAGCAGAGGATCTCCACGGCGAGCGTCGCAGACGCTTTCATTCGTTGTCAGGAACAACAGACCACCGCCTGCCGGCGCCGGCCAACCAGCGCCGACCAACAACCTCAACAATTTTCGACTGGTCGTCTCGGAGGGGTTCGACGTAGCTGCTCCGCCCGGGTCGATCGTCGACAGCGGGAGTCCCCTGACGACCGTCTACACCGGCGCCACCGGAACCGCCTGGCGAACTTACCCCTCAAAATTCTTTGACACGTTTCTGCGCCATCCCTACCGTCCGGCTGAAGTTCTCAGCGTGCACGACAGCGCTCTCGATTTTTGGCTGCATCCTGTTGGCGGCAAGAACTCTGGAGCGAGCGTTTCACCAATCCTTCCTGGCGGATCGCAGTACCAAACCTACGGGCGTTACTCGGCGCGCGTCCGCATCGGAAATGCGCCGCTCAGCCAATACCTGATGGCGTTCCTGCTCTGGCCCCAGAACGACAAGGACTTTCTCTTCTCCGAGAGCGACTACCCCGAGAATCAGCTGCTGCCCGGTCGAGTTCCGGTGACCGGCTATTCCCACCACGGCGTGAGCGGGGCGAACAAGCTCCAGGAGTACATCATCAGCGCCCCGGTCGATCTGCGCGACTGGCACGTCTATACGCAGGAGTGGCTTCCGGGCCTTCGTCGCTACTACCTCGACGGCAGGCTGATCGGGAAAACTGTTGAGCCGGTCTGGGCTGGACCGATGCGTTGGCAGATCCAGATCCAGAGCTATCTCGAGGGTGAACAGAGCGGCCACCTGTATGTCGACTGGGCAGCGATCTGGTCGTACGCGCCCGGTACCACTGTGAACTGAATCTCCTGCGCCCGGCCCCGGCCGTTCGCACTCATACGAATGTCTAGTACTTCCGTCCAGAACGCGCTGGTCGGATTGCGCGCGCGGCTGCAGCTGACGATCCCGCAGGTAGTTCGAGAAAGGACTCTCTCGATCGCCCCGCAGCATGTCTCCCGCCAGCAGCCTCCAGCTCATGCGCGTCGTACGCGCAGCTTCACTCTTCACCAGCGTCCTGGTGGCATTGTTGATGGCCGCAAATGCTTCGGCGCGCGACATTCAGCTGAAAATCGATTCGCCGCGGGCCAATGCCAAAGTTGGCAACGAGGTGAGCGTGAAGACCCGCGTGCGCGCAGGGCGACGGAGCCACAGGCTCAGCTATTACGTTGACGGCAAGCGGGTTGTGACTACACGATCCCGATCGTCCACCAACTCAAGGCGTAGCTATGGACTGGACACGTCCGGACTCGATCGCGGTCGCCACCGGATCCGCGTGGTCGCAGAAGTTGGTGGCAGGCGCGCCTCGAAGTCAGTTCGCGTATTCGTCGAGCCTCAAACTTCAAAGGCACTTGCCGGCGAGAGCGTCGCACCAGTCGCAATACCGGGGACAGAGCTGTTTCCCACAGGCAGTGCGAAGGATTTTGAGTTGATCTTCGCGGACGACTTCACGAAACCGGCCGCGCTCGGAACGATGGGCAGCGACAGCGATCCGAACAAAATTGTCTACACGGGTACCACCGGCACTCGCTGGCGCACCTATCCCAGGACTTATCTGGATACTTTCCAGAGGCGCCCGTATCGATCCGACCAGGTGCTCAGCGTCCAGGATGGCAATCTCGACTTCTGGCTGCACAACGTTGACGGTCAGCCTGCCGGGGCCAATCCGTCGCCAGTTCTGCCCGACGGAACGCAGTACCAGACTTATGGCCGCTACTCCGCGCGGATCAAGGTCGACGCAACAGACCTGTCTGAATACAAGGTGGCGTGGCTGCTGTGGCCAAAAGATGAGCAGCACTGGGCTTCGGCCGAGAGCGACTTTCCCGAGGGCCCCCTCGTGCCCGGCAGGGCGGGCGCGACGGCCTACGCCCACTACGCGCCGGGTCAGTTTGAAACAGGTACGGACCCGTCCGTGGACATGCATGAGTGGCACACCTACACGCAGGACTGGACACCGTTGGTGCGCCGCTACTACGTCGACGGTCGACTGATCCACACCACCGTCAACCCGGTCTGGTCGGGGCCGATGCGCTGGCAACTACAGACAGAAACTGACGGGTACGGCAACAACAGCGGGCACCTCAAGGTCGACTGGGTGGCCGTCTATTCGTACGCTCCGGGCACTCCGCCCTCGGCCTAGGACAAGCCCGAAGCAGCCTGCGGCTTGCGTCGGATCCGCTTGACCAGCGAAGGCAGGAGGACGACTGCAACGAGGGCGTTTGCAGATGTCCACGCGACTGCGACGCCCTCGATCCCCCAGCTGGACGCCAGCACCACTGCGATCGGCGTCAGCAGCGACATCAGCGCTGCTTCAACCGCAAGGATGTTGCGTCCGCGGCCCGCGACCCGCTCGAGAGCGACGAAGAGGGCCACGATCATCCGGAACAGCGATCCGAGCGCGAGGATCCGCAGCACCGTCTCACCTTGTTCTGCGTATTCGGTTCCGAACGGCAGGAGCACAAAATACGCAAGCGCCGCGAGGGCGAAGGATGCCGCCCCCAGCGGTAGCGCGAAACGGGTCACAACCGTGTGCGCAAGGTCGTAGGCACCGCGCTCGTCGTGGGAGCCTTCGACGACGAGCGCCATCGCGACCCCGTTGAAAAGCAGGTCGAAGGCGATGATCATCGTGAACGGAATGAAGAAATAGGCGTTCTGGCTCGCTCCCAGCGTGGCCACCACGAGCAGGGGTAGAAACGTCGTTGTTGCTCGCGCGAGTATCGAGGCGGCGTAGTCCTGTCCCTGAAAGAACAGGAGCTCGCGCGGTCGCATGCCACGGACCACAGACGATTTCGGCGGCTCCAGGGCGGCATGCGCCGGCGCTACCCGGGTGAATATCACGAAGCTGACCAGCAGGAGCAGCGGCAGAACGGGGATCACCCATGCGTAGAAGACCCCGTTGGCAATTGCGGCGGTCGCGAGGAGTGGAAGCGTTGCAAGCTTCAGCGCGCCGTAGGTGATGTTCTGGATCGGAACCCAGGTCGCGCGCCGCAATCCGACGAGCGCAGAATCCTGGATCGTGAACCAGCCCCAGATCACGAGCGCGAGCACGAATCCAGGCGCGATCAGCCCCGATCTGAAGAAGTCAAACTGCTCCGACACGGCCGGCGCGATCAACACGAACGCCGTGCCGATGAAAAGTGCCGCCAGGCCAGTTACGGCGTACGCTGCGGCGAGCAGTCTGCGAACGTTGTTGCGGATCACCGGCAGGAACCGCGGGAGGGCGTTGTCGAGGTTGAGTTGGCAAACCGTGGAGAGCTCGACGAGTGCTGCGAGCATGGCCCCGTCGCGCCCGACATCGTCGGCATCGAACCGCCGAGCTGCCACGGCCCAGAACGCCAACCCGAGAAGAGCCCCTCCGCCCGTGTTGACGACCAGGCTCGTTGCCGCGCGGGTCAGATGCCGCTGTCCCGAGGCGGCCAACTGCAAGTCGTCAGGCGGCTCGGAGCCGGTGTTCATCTCTGGAGGACCGCCAATCAAACGATTTCCCGTCGGACGGCCCGATCCTCAGCTCGCAGTGGAGGCTGTTGACAGTCGCCGTGCGCCCGGTTTGGACAACTGCACAACGGGTCGAAGCCCTCTTTACTAGGTTACCGCACGACGTCTGTGGCAGTCGCTGGGCTTACCGAAAAATCCGATGTCTGCAACCACTCCTGGAACAATTGGCGCTGGCCGCGTGAGCGCAATTGTCTGCGCCTACACAATGTCTCGCCTGGGCGAACTTTCCCGGGCCGTGGAGTCGCTCGAAAATCAGTCACGTCCGGTCGACGAGATCATTGTCGTCATCGACAACAATCGGGAGCTGATGGCGGTCGCGAGCGAGCGGTTCACCAGCGCCATCGTTGTGGAAAACGCGGGCGCGCGCGGGTTGTCCACGGCCAGAAACACAGGGGTGGCGCTGGCGACGGGTGACGTCATTTTCTTTCTCGATGACGACGCAACGGCGGCTGAAGACTGGATCGAGCGCATCCTTGCGGTCTACGCAGATTCCAGGGCTGTCGGAGTCGGCGGTCGCGTCGAGCCGGTGTGGCCCGGGCTGCGGCCCAGCTGGTTCCCCGAGGAGTTCGACTGGGTCGTCGGTTGCAGCTATCGCGGCCTGCCAGAACAGACCGCCGAAGTGCGCAACATGATCGGTGCGAACATGTCCTTCCGCAAGGAGGTCTTCGACACGGTCGGGGAGTTCAGCGCCGAGATCGGTCGGGTCGGGACCAAGCCGCTCGGGTGTGAAGAGACGGAGTTCTGCATCCGCGTCCGCCGCGTCATCGGCGCACCAATCGTGTACGAGCCGTCAGCGAGAATCTCGCATCTGGTCACCGAGGAGCGTGCTGGTCGGAGGTATTTCATTTCGCGCTGTTACATGGAGGGGCTCTCCAAAGCGGTCGTGGTCAGGCTCGAAGGTGCCGGCGACGGGCTTTCATCTGAGCGGACCTACACGACCCGGGTGCTTCCCCGTGGGATCATGCGCGGGCTCGCAGATGTTGTGGCCAGGCGCGAACTCTCGGGCTTCGTGCGGGCATTCTGGATTTCGCTCGGAGTGGCGATCACCACTGCGGGATACCTCCGAGGGTCGGTCGCAGCGAAGTTGAACGAAAATACATGAGCCGCTTGAACCGGAACTCCGCACTCTCGGTCGGCATCCTCGCCATCGCTCTCGCCACAATCCTGATTTCTGCGCCAACGACGGACCTCAGCGCCGTGGACGACCGCGGCCTGATTTCGGTCCTGCCGCTGATGTGCATCCTCGCGCTGGCGGCGTTCCCGGTGGCGTTCTACTTCGCGCTGAAAACTGAACAGACGTGGCTCCTGCTGGCGAATGTTCTCGCGCTGATCATCGTGCTCTACGGACTTCCGTACTACATCTCGCACGTGATGCAGCTCGAGGTCTCGTGGCGTCACGTAGGGATCGCCGACGAGCTGAATCAATCCGGCATGGTCGACACCGGGATCGACGCCTACTTCAACTGGCCGGGGTTTTTTGCGTTTGCCACGCTGCTGAGCGAGGGGGCCGGCCGCGCGAACGCGATCTTTGCCGCGCAGTGGGCGCCAATCGCGTACAACCTGCTTTATCTGCCCGCGCTCTGGGCGATATCGCGTGTACTGACCGACGATCGTCGGGTCTCCTGGGTGATGGTCTGGGTGTTCTTCGCCACCAACTGGTACGGCCAGGACTACTTCTCGCCACAGGCCACCGGGTTCTTTCTGTACCTGGTGACGATGGTCATCGTCCTCCGGCGGTTCTCGGTCGCTGCGGCGGGCACCTGGCTCGACCGCGCGTTCAATCGACTCGCTGACTCCTTCGCTCGACTTGTTCGCGCCCCGCAGGCGGCGAACGTGCAACCCAGTTTCGACTCCGGGGATGAGCTCAGGCCGCGTCAAAGAATTGTCCTCGTGCTGGTTGCGGCGACGATCTGCATTGCCGTCGCTGTTTCGCATCAGTTGACGCCGTTCATGCTGCTCGGGGCACTTGTCGCGGCCACGGTGGCCCGGCGCAACGGCCTCCCCGGGCTGTCATTGATTCTCTTTGTCGCGATTGTGAGTTGGCTGAGCTACGGCGCCCTCAGTTACGTCTATTACAACGCGCAATCGCTGCTCGGGCCGTTGGCTGAGATCAACAGTAATGTCAACTCAGGTGTCAGCGGCCGCGTGTCTGGCAGCCCGGAACACCTGCAGATCGTCTACGCGCGACTGCTCTTCAATCTCTCGCTGTGGATCGCTGCCTGCGGCGCGCTGATCTGGCGGCTGCGCAACGGCCACCGCGACTGGCTGCCCTTCGGGCTGATGATCGCGCCGATCCCGGCGATCCTGGTTCAACCCTATGGCGGCGAGATGGTGATTCGGGCCGGACTGTTCAGCTCTCCCTGGGCGGCGTTCTTTGTCGCACTGCTCCTGGTGGGACTGCTCGACGCCGCGCCCAGGCGGGGCGGCTTCGGAAGGTTCGCGCTTGATTCTGCCGTTCCCGTGGTCACGGTCCTGCTGATACTTGTGTTCATTCTCACGCGTTGGGGGAACGCGCGCATCGACTATTTCTCAAGCCAGGAGGTTGCTGCGGTTGAGAAGCTCTATGAAGTGGCCCCGCCGAATTCGACCCTGATCGCCGGTTCATTCCCCGTTCCGTGGCGGTACACGCGTTACGCCGGCTATCGCTACGGGCGCCTCGCGAACCCCAGACTCAACCCGTACAAAATCTCCGTCATCCCCTATGGAGAATCGCGACCGCTGGACCTCGGAAACGCAGAACGGAGCGGTCTGATTTCGCAGATCGCCTATCGCCTCAGGCCGCGAGACGGACTCCCGACCTACCTGATCCTTTCGCGGTCCCAGACCGCGTACCTGAACATGTTCTCGCCGTGGGAATCTGGAACACTTGATGACGTCCGTGACCTGCTGGAGGCCTCGCCGCGCTTCAAAGTCGTGTACACCAATTCTGATGCGGTGCTGCTCACCATGAATCTTGAGAACGCGCAGAATCGCAGGCTCCTCGAGATCGGCTGTCGGCGGGCACCCGCAGAAGAGAAGGAGGACGCATGCAAATTCTGAGGCTCGCAAAGCTCGGGGGTTACTGGG
Source organism: Thermoleophilaceae bacterium (assembly GCA_016463365.1). Next base: position 11,930 of record JAEMRJ010000026.1, read on the forward strand.
ATGTCGCGTTGATTTTTCTGATCACGTCCGGGATGGTCGTCTGCGCAGCGTTCGACACCCATGGGCTTCCCCGCGATCTGCTGGCGGTTTCATTCGTGCTCTACTGCCCCGGAGCCGCGCTGCTGATGCGCGCGCAGTTGCATCGCGGGACGGAAGGATTCACCTACGCGGTGGGGCTGAGTATCGCGGTCGGGATTCTCGGCGCTTCAATCATCTACTACGCCGAGATCGCCGACGCGCTGCGGCTTCTTCATCTTGAAGCCGTAGTGGTCGGGCTTCTGCTGGCGTGGGAGCTGGTGGCACGGCTGCGCTCGGCTGAGGCTCCCGGGGCCGGGGCAGAAACGGAGACAGCGCGATGACCCCGGCGACGGTCTCGGGCTTTCTGGCCGGTCCGTTCGGTTCGGCGGTCGTTCTGCTCCTTCTTGGAATGCTGATTGCGCGCGAATGCGCACGCGTGTCTGGCTCGCAGCGGGCGTGGGCGCTGTTCTCTGGGCGATCCGCGATCGCGGTCGGGGCGGTTTCAGCCGCCGCGTTCTGGCTTGTCATCGCAATGCGCTTCGTCGATTTCTAGGGGTTGGGTTGTGCATTGACCAGCTCAGTTGAGAAGAATTCGCCGATGCCGGTGTTGCTCTACCACTCCGTGTTACCCGAGCCGCGTGGCGCGTTCGATGTGAGCGTCGGGCAGTTCGCCGCACACATGGCCCACCTGAGCGAGATGGGCATTCGAACACTGACGGTCGAACAGCTCGCAGGCAGACTCGCGGCCGGCGAGAAGCTTCCGGAGCGCACGCTCGCAGTGACGTTTGACGATGCCTGCGCGAGCTACGCCGATCACGCCCTGCCGATCCTCCTGGGCAACAAGGTCCGCTCGACGCTCTACGTCGAATCGGCACACGTCGGGGGGCTCGGCCGTGATGGCGTGTTACGGATGAGCGCCGACGCGATCTCGGACGCGGTGCGGGAGGGTGTGTCGGTCGGTTCGCATTCGCGAACGCACGCGCAGCTCGATGTCCTGAGCAACGACGACGCGTGGCGCGAGATCTCCGAATCACGCATCGAGCTCGCAGAACTCACTGACACCGAGATCTCCTCCTTCGCCTATCCCCACGGGTTCTTCTCGAGCGGGACAGCTGCGATGGTCAGGCGTGCGGGTTACTCGTCGGCCGTTGCCGTCAAGAACGCCTTCAGCCACGGTCTTGACGATCCATTCGCGATCGCGCGCGTGACGATCACGGTCGCCACGGATCTTGAATCCTTCAAGGGGATCTGTCGCGGCGAAGGACGGCCACTGGCCTGGAAGCGCGAGCGCGTGCGTACGCGAGCATGGCGCTTGGGAAGGCGCATCGGTCGGGTGGCCGATCGTGCGTGACGCAGACACTCAGCGCGACCTGATCACCGTTCAGGAACAGGCCGGCGGACACCGTCGAACGGGCGTTTGCGAATTCGACATTGTCGCGCCGGTTGAAGACTTCGAACGTACCCTCGACGAGCTCGTGCGCGCGGGATACAGCGAGATACGACTCCTCGTGTTGCGCGCGGCAGTCGTGCTCGGTGAAATGGAATTTTCTCTGCCGGATGCCGACACCGCAGCTGCGGCGAAGTCGATTGCGCGGGCCGTGAACGCCCATTACGCCGGCCAGGAATTTCGCGAGATCGCGCCTGCAACCGCGACCGCGATGATTTCCGTGGCAGTGCCAACTCGGGGCGAGCTTCAAGTGCTCAGTCGCTGCCTCAAGGCGCTGAGCGCGCAGGACCACTCCAACTTTGAAGTGCTCGTGTGCGACAACCGGCCGGAAGAGGCCGCAACCCGTTTGCTGGTGGAAGAACATGCGCGCTCCGACAGCCGGGTCAGGTGGATACCGGCTTTTGAGCGCGGATCGTCCGCGGCGCGCAACGCCGGCCTGCGAGCGGCGGCTGGCGAAATCGTGGCGTTCGCGGACGACGACACGATCCCTTCGCCGAACTGGCTCTCGACTGTTGCGTCGGTCTTCGAAGGGGATGCCTCAGCTTGTTGCGTGACGGGACTGGTACTTCCTTCGGCGATCGACACTGACGCGCAACGATGGTTCGAATCACGCGGTGCCTATCTCAAGGGCTACGTGCGCCGAACCTTTTCGCTGGAAAACCTTGAGGATCACGGACCGTTGTTTCCATTCGAGGTCGGCGTCTATGGAACTGGCGCAAACTTTGCCTTCAGACGCGATTTTCTCGCGTCGATCGGTGGCTTTGACACCAGCCTCGGGATAGGCACGCCCTCGGGCGGCGGAGAGGATCTCGACCTATTCCTGTCCACGCTGTTCGCGGGCGGCAGGATCGTCTACGAACCAAGCGCCTACGTGCGCCACCCGTCGCACAGCCAGAACGCGGAGCTCGTTCGCCAGATGCACGGCTATGGATCTGGACTCTCGGCCGTTCTGGCCAAGCGGGCCGTCGTCGGACCCGGTCGCAAGCGGTTGCTCGCCGTGCTCCCGCTCGGCGTGGTGCACCTGCTGAGAGGCTTCCACAAAGCCAACGGAGTCGAGCTTCGGTCGATCGATTCGTCAGCGATCCTTGGCGCCGAGATACGAGGCGTCTTCCTCGGTCCGGCGCGCTGGTTGGCAGGATGCATTTCCAAGCGCTCGCGGGCTCGCGCCGGCATCGCACGACGACGCGAATTTGAGCTGACGACCGTCGCTGCTGCGCCAAGAGCGTTGAAGGTGATCCATGTCAACGTCGCGCCGCGCACGAAGGCGAGCGTCGACGGAATCAGATCAGCGCTGGCGGCCCAGGTCGAGGCGCTGATCGCCGCTGGGAACGAGGTCACGGTGATGGGCGGCGATGCCGTGGCCGGCCCCGAGGTCTCGAGTCACGTACCGGCGGACGGCGTGCTTGAAGCGATCAGGGCGATGCGCGCTGAGCTCCGCAGAGGCAAGCCGGACATCGTTCACATCCACAGCTTGTTCCGGCCGGCCCACGTCGTGCTCGGCTGGATGTTGCGGCGGGCCTCCGTGCCGTACGTCGTACAGCCGCACTCCGCGCTCGGCCCGCGAGCGCTCAGGCGATACAGGCTGCGCAAGCTGGCTTGGATGTTCGCGTGTGAGCGCAGGTTTATCGGCGGGGCCGCCGCGATCATCTGCCTGACCGAAGCTGAACGGCGCGAAGTCCACGCAGTGGATTCGTCGAAGACAGCTGCAGTTGTGCCGAATCCGCTGGCCAAGAGCGAACTGGCTGCGAGCTGTCGCTGGACGCCGCCGCGGCCGGGCGACGCATCGCGACCGAGAGCCGTGACGTTGTGCCGCTTCGACGTGACGCAAAAAGGCCTCGATCGAATCGCAAGATACGCCGCACTGGTGCCTGAGATGGATTTCGTCGTACACGGGCAGGCCGATCACAACGAGCCCGAGTTGCTCAAGGCCCTGCGCGCAGACCTGCCGCCGAACATGTCGCTCGCCGCACCGGTTCAAGGAGATGCGAAGCGCGCCGCATTGTCCACCTGCTCGATCTACCTGCAGCCGAGCCGATGGGAAGGGCTCTCGATCTCCGTGTGCGAGGCGTTCTCGCTCGGCGCGCCGGTCGCGGTGTCGTCGGAGCTTGGCGAGTCGCTCCCCGCCCGGCTTGCGGCCGCCAGTCTGGTGCTGGATCCCGATTTTGATGTAGCGGCAGGCCAGCTGAGGGCATTCCTTGAGGCCGGTCCTGACTTCGAACGGCTGGCAGACGCAGAACGCTGGGTGGGCGAAGCGATGAGTCCATCGGTGGTCGCCGCGGAGCTCGCGTCCGTCTACATGCTGGCGGCGAAATCGGCGAAGTGATGGGAGCGCTTGTTCAGCGGATTCGCCGCTCCTTCGATGAGCCGATGCACCGCACCTCATCGAGCTTGATCGCCAGCACGCTGGTGACCGGCGCACTGGGATTTCCCTTCTGGGCGATCGCAGCTCGTACATCCACACCGGAGGAGGTCGGAAGGGCGAGCGCACTGATTGTCGCTTCAGCGGTCGTTTCGCGAATCTGCCTGCTCAACCTCGACAACGTTGTGATCCGCTTCCTGCCGCAACTGAGCAGTGCCATCGGGATCCGCATTGTCCAGTCCTACTTCGCCACGGCGGCCATCTCCGCCCTGGGGGCGTTGGTCTTTGTCCTGGTGGTGCCGGAGTTGTCCCAGGAATTCACTTTCTTGCGCGAGGATCAACTTCTGGCTGCCGGCTTCGTGGTGTTCACATCGCTGTGGTCGCTGTTTGTGCTCGAGGACGCTGTGCTGGTCGCGCTCGGCCGGGCGGTCTGGGTGCCATTGGAAAACGGCTTCTTCGGTGTCGCCAAGATTCTGCTTCTGCCGCTGACCGCGGTGATGGCCGCGTCCACCGGGATATTTCTCGCCTGGATGGCACCGATCCTGGTGATCGTTCCGGTGATCGCTCTGCTGATCGGCCGCATCGCGCTTCCCACTGCGGCCGAAGCGCAGAAGGATGCAGCCGGCGTCGTCTCCACTTTTGGCTGGAAGGGTTTGTCGGCTTACCTCTTTCAGGATTTCTTCGGCAGCCTGTCCGGGCAGATAATCACGATGTCGCTGCCGGTGCTCGTGATTGCGCTGCTCGGAAGCGCGGACGCTGCGTACTTCTACGTGCCGTTCACACTTGTGATCGCGTTTGACGGGCTGTTCTACGCAGTCGCGTCCTCGCTGACCGTGGAGGCCGTTCGAGACACGGCCCGGGTGGACGAGCTGACGCGGCTCGCGGTCCGGCGCATGCTGATCGTGCAGCTCCCTGCCGCAGCCGCGATCATCGTTGCAGCGCCGCTGTTGCTGCTTCCGTTCGGCAGCGACTACGTGGACAACGGGACCACGCTGCTGCGACTGCTCGCACTGGGGAGCGTCTTTCGTGCGACGCTTTTTCTCTTTGACGCGACTGCACGTCTGCAAGGCGCAGGCGCGCGGCTGATGACAGTGCGGATCATGAATCTGGCCCTGCTGCTGGCCCTGATGATCCCGCTCAGCGAAAGCCATGGAGTGAATGGCGTCGGCTGGTCATGGGCGATCGCCAACGGGGTGGCGGCGATCGTGGTGCTGCCGTACGTGATTGCGTTCGTGCGGCACCCAAAAGTGCGCGCGGCGGCGATCGTGGATCCAGTCACTCCGTGAGCGAGGCAGAGGCATCCCGCTTGAGCGAGTCTTCCTCGTCATACCAGCGACGCAGATCGTCAGCCGTGACTTCCGCATAGTCGGCCCAGCAGCCGCCCAGTCCCTCAAGTTCCATCACGCCGGGAGTCTTCGGCGAGAAGTAGGAGATCGCGAACGCTGGCGCTCCGCCGTTCAGCGCCAGGATCGCGGCGTGGAGTCGCACGCCGACCGTCCCGCAGGAGTGCCCGTACAGCGCGCTCAGTTCCATCGGCGAGAGGTCTTCTTCGATCAGCCGCGCGTGCTCACCGATCGCTTCTGCAAGTCGCCGCGCGACCGGGCGATCGTCTTCGACTTCGGTCGGTCCAAGCGTCTGGGCGACCACCGCGACGTTGTCGACGAGGCCGCGGTCGAGGAGCTCCCTGCTCCAGCGCGCGAGTTCGCCCACGAGCCGGGTCTCGGATGCCGGATCCGAATAGGGGTGGGTTCGCGGCGCGACGGCGACGAATCGACCGAGACCGGTGATCAGTCTTTGAACGCGTTCGGAGTCGTCGGGCGTGAGCTCGAAGGCAAGGTCACGGCGCACCAGCGCGCACGATCGGTCGACCCCGCAACGCTCCAGCGCGTCCAACGAGGCCGATTCACGCAGCCAGACCTCTGAGCAGCCCGAAAGCACGGAGCCCAAGAGCCTGCAGTCCCGCCGCCTGGCGAACGGACCGAGGCTGTGGCCCCAGGCTCGCACGTCGATCCTGCGGCGGGCTGCGACACGCGCGGGCAGCAGCAGCTGAACGAGTCGAAGTGAGCCGAACACCGACCGACGGCCACTCGTGAACAGATTGCTGCCGCCGCAAAGGATGACCGTGTCGGTGTCACGGAGCGCGGCCGTGAGCCTGCGCGGCGACCAGCCGATTTTCGAGAGTGCTGCGACGCCACTGATCTTCAGCGCCCACAGGCCCGTCGCAAGCGGCGACGCGTCGACTGCCAGCGCCGGAACCAATGAACCGACGGTCGTGACCGACCCTCCGCTCCCGGCGGCGACGTGCCTGAAAGCACCCTCGGGCAAGGGGTTGAGCAGCCCGGCAACAGTTACGTGGCAATCGGGCCAGCGACGGCGCGCTTCCAGAACTGCGCCAAGTGTGATCGCGGCGTCGCCCTTGTTGTCATCGTGCCAGGCGTTGACAATCAGTACTCGTGGCGACGACATCTGAGACGCTCAGTGCAGTACCGGCGCGTCTAATTTCGACTCTGCTTCTGATGATCGTGGTGACCTGGGGCTGGCACGCTCGGCGAGGATCGTACGGGCGATGCGCAGCCCGTCCCGCACGACACTCAGGTTGCTGTTGCCATGGATTCGCGGCGATTCGAAGCTTGCAACTTCTGTGATGTAGAGGCCTGCAGTCCTTGCGCGAATGTTCATCAACGTCTCGATCTCAAATCCGTCGGTGTCGAGCTGGAGGTGCGGCAATGTCCATCTCCAGAATGCGCTGTAGCCGTAGCAAAGATCGGAATATCGCGTACCGAAGAGGCGATTTACGACAGAGGTGAGCGTGCGGTTTCCGAAGCTGCGGATTCTCGTGATGTCTGAGCTTCCGCCGCCCTGCATATAACGCGATCCTTTGACGAAATCCGCTCCGCAGACCAGTGCCGCGACGTAGCGTGGAATCTCGCCGGCGTCCATCGAACCGTCGGCATCAATCATCACGATGATGTCGCCGCGGCAGGCATTGAATCCGCAGATCAGCGCGTTGCCCTTGCCGGGGCGCTCCTGGCCGATGACCCGAACGTTGTGACGGAGCGACCTTGCGACATCGGCCGTGCTGTCGGTGGAGTCGCCGTCGACGAGCACAATTTCGTAGACGTCCCGAGGGATTCGCTCGAAGACGTATGGGAGGTTTCTTGCCTCGTTCCGCGCCGGCACGACCACGCTCACACGCGGACTTCTCGTGAGCAGACCGTTTCCGTTGAGATCCTTGATCGGAGTATCGACGAGCATGCCGCGACTGCGAGAAGCGCTCGCGCGGTGGATGCGTTCAATCTCGGGGTGGCGGGCAATCGGTCTGTGCTTGTCGACCGCCTGCTTGCGTGTCTGCTCGCGCGGAGCATCGCTCTTAGTAGGGGCAGGTTCATCGAGCGATTTCTCGTACATGCGACCTCCAATGTGAGCGCCGAGCGAGCAGGGCGCATCCTTAGTTCGCATCCGGAAATCATTTCCGATCGCGAGGGAACTGCCGAGTCATTCCGATGCCACGTGAAAATCCACGAGCATTGCTCCGAAGATAGTACAGGAAATACTAAGACGCAAGTACGAATATTGGTGCCGCCCCCAGGTTGGCTTAGGGGTGGGGCTAATGCGGGTCGAGCCACTCGCGCAGCGTCAGGTGCCGCGCGGAGTCGAGCGCCGTGCCGCGCAGCTCGCCGGCGACTTCGTCGATCAACCCGTAACGCTCGGCGACAACATTGTGCTGGTGGATCGTCTCAAGGTTCTCCTGGCGGGCAAAAACAAACGACTCCGGGCCCAGCTGGCCTTCGAACTCAGAGACGACCCCGGCGATCATCTCGCGGACGCAGTCTTCGACAAACCGCGGACGTCGGTGGGCCTTCTCGACCACCTCGACCTCGTCGCTGCGTTTCATCAGTTCGTAGATCTCGGAGCTCATCGAGTTCTCGGCGATCTCGAGCAGCCGGGCCGCGTCGATCGAGCCGGCCCACTCTTCGGGGCATCCCACGTGCAACGTCGCGAGGCCGCGCTGATTGTGCGTGGCCACAGGCACAGCATCAAAGATCTCGGCGATCTGCGACTCGTCGTAGCCGCGTTCGGTCAGCCGGGCGTGGGAGCGCTCGGCGACCAGGTCCTGCGCGCAAGGGCAGGCTGTGATGCCCTGCGCCTGCACGCCGATCAGCTTGCGCGTGCCGCGGGCCGACGCCACTGCAGTACCGAACATCGTGTAGATCTCCTGCGTGTTGACGCCGCTGACGGGCGCAGGCTTGTGCTCGGGGTAGCGGGCCTCGATCGAAACCTCGGCGCGCGCGCCGCCCTGGCGCTCGCGGATGATCTCGGCCA
>JAEMRJ010000141.1 GCA_016463365.1 Thermoleophilaceae bacterium
CCGAAAGAGATGGGCGTGATTCTCGGCGTCGCGGTGCTGCTTGACACGATGCTGATCCGCCTGCTGTTGATGCCCGTGCTTCTGAGGATCATGGGCCCCTGGGCGTGGTATCTGCCGCGGTTTGCTGATCGGCTTCTGCCGAACGTGCGCTTCGGGCACGGATAGTCCGTTCAGAGGGCCGAATGCAGTCGGGTTATCCCCCGGCTGCATTCGCCAGCCCTCCGTATTGGCTTTTGCTCGCGCTTCGGCGATGATGCCACCATGGCATTTGACCCCAGGCGGATCTTCGACGAGATCGAATTCGACAATGAGATGATGGAGCGCGCCGCCGCGCGCCCGTTTGAGCCCGAGACGCGTCGCGAGACGATCTACCTGCTGAGCACGCTGCCGGCGGCAGTCGCGGCGCTGATCGTCTGGTCAGTCGGTGTCGCGGTCGGGCTTGCGATGGCGTTGATCATCATCGGGCTGCCGGTGACGCTGATGATTCTCTGGTTCTTCCGGCGCTGCGCCGGGTGGGAGCGATCGCGGCTCACGCTGATCGACGAGCGACCGCTCGAAGTGGTCTACGCCGCAGAGGACGGCTCGCGGATCCAGAAGACGATCGCGCTGGCCACGGACAAGCAGACCTGGAAAGACTTCGGCTGGCTCGTGTTTCTTTCGACGATCGGCCTGGCGGTTGCGCTGATCGCGCTGAGCGTCTGGTTGGTCGCCTTCGGCTGGCTGATCTACCCGCTCTACGGCTGGGCGTTGCCCGGTGATGCAACGCCGATCGGCCCGCTGATCGGCGACAACGTCAACTTCTTTGAATCTCTCCTGATGGTGCCGCTCGGCCTTGTGATGATCGTCGTCGCCACATGGACAGGAGCAGCCACGAGCTACGCACTCAGGGAGCTCTCCCGTGTCTGCCTCGGCTCCAGTCAGGAGGATCGACTGCGCGGCCGGGTCAGCGAGCTCGAACGCACCCGCGAGGAGACGCTCACCCAGCAGTCCACCGAGATGTCGCGGATTGAGCGCGACCTGCACGACGGCGCGCAGGCGCGGCTGGTCGCACTGGCGATGGACCTCGGTCGCGCTGAGCAGAAGTTTGATGATGACCCCGCCGCGGCAAAGGAGCTCGTCGGTCAGGCTCGCGATGAAGCCCAGCGCACGTTGCAGGATCTGCGCGACCTGGTGCGCGGAATCGGACCGCAGATCCTGCGCGACCGCGGTCTTGAGGCGGCGTTGGTGCCGCTGGCCGCGCGTAGCCCGATCCCCGTCCAGATCACGATAGATCTGGACCAGCGGCCCGGCGAGCGCGTCGAGTCAACCACCTACTTCGTCGTCAGCGAAGCGCTGGCAAATGCGATCAAGCACAGCGGTGCCGAGAAGATCAACGTCAATGCCTGGCGCAACGAGCAGTGGCTCTACCTGCGCGTCAGCGACAACGGCACCGGGCGCGCCGATGCGGACGGCGAAGGACTGCGCGGCCTGCGCGCGCGGGTCGAAGCAGTCGACGGCCGCCTGATGGTGGACAGCCCGGCCGGTGGCCCGACAATCATTGACGCATGGCTTCCGTTCCATTAGAAGGCGCGCCGCTGCGCGTGACGATCGTCGAGGACCTTGCGCTGCTGCGCGACGGCCTCGCGCGGCTGCTCGAAGACAACGGCTGCAAAGTTGTTGCCGCCGTCGACAATGTGCCGGATTTTCTTGCCGCGCTCGAGAGCGAGCTTCCGGATGTGGCGATCTGCGACGTGCGGCTTCCGCCGAACTTCAACGATGAAGGCGTGCGTGCGGCGATCGAGGCGCGCGGGCGCTGGAAGGGTCTGCCGGTGCTGATCCTCTCGCAGTACGTCGAGCAGACGTACGCGTCGGAGCTGCTTGCCGACGGCGATGGCGGCGTGGGGTATCTGCTCAAGGACCGCGTGGCGAAGGTCGGTGACTTCGTCGATGCCGTCCGGCGCGTCGCCGCCGGCGGAATGGCGCTTGATCCCGAGGCGGTGAGTCAGTTGATGTCACCGGCGCGCGCGGTGGACGGCCCCTTCGCCGAACTGACAGAGCGCGAGCGCGACGTGCTCGACCTGATGGCCCAGGGCCGGTCGAACAAGGGCATCGCCGGCGAGCTGTTTGTGACCGAGGGCGCAGTCGAGAAGCACATCAGCAAGATCTTCGACAAGCTCGATCTTCCGCCCTCCGGCGAAGATCACCGCCGGGTGCTGGCCGTGATCGACTACCTCCGACACTCCGGCTGATCCCCACCACCTCCGCTTCGCCGGGGGGATAACCCGACGGTTTGGATTGCAGGCAGCAGCTCTGGGTTCGGCCGGAGGCCGTATTGGAATTTGCGCTCGCAACGGGGAGTCTGGATGCATCAGGAATCCAACTCGCCAGGAGACACCTCCCATGCGCTCGTCGCTCAACAAGAAAGCTCCCAACGCCTACGTTCCAGACCCCGCCAACGACCGCAACATCGCGGCGCGCGCCGGGCGCTGGAGCGCAACCCACAAGAAGACCGCAATCCTTGGCTGGTTCGTCTTTGTGATCGCCGCGTTCATGATCGGCGGCGCGGTCGGCCAGAAGAACCTCGAGCCGTTCGAGGTCTTCACCGGCGAGAGCGCCAAGGCCGAGGCGACGATCCACCAGCACTTCGCAGAGGCTCGCGCCAGCGAGTCCGTGATCTTCCAGAGCTCGCAGTACTCGGCCGGCGACCCGCAGTTCGACAGCGCCGTCGAAGCTGTCGTCACGAATCTCGAAGCCCTTCCGGCTGTCGAGAACGTCCAGTCGCAGTTCTCACGCGCGGGTCCGGCAGGCTTTGTCAGCGAGGACGGCCACACGGCGCGGCTGACCTTTGACGTCGCCGGTGCGGCCGAGGACGCGGGAAAGAAGATCGACGCGATCATGCAGCAGGTCGACGCGGCGGCCGCTGCGCACCCGCAGGTCAAGGTCTACGAGCTCGGTGACGCATCGATCGACAAGGAGATCGAAGGACTCTTTGCCGAGGACCTTGCGAAGGCCCGCAACCTGTCGCTTCCGATCACGCTCTTCATCCTCCTCTTCGCTTTCGGTGCGCTCGTTGCGGCCGGCATCCCTGTGCTGCTGGCCATCACCGCGGTGATGGCGACGATCGGCCTGGTCGCGCTGCCCAGCCAGCTCAGTCCGATGGACGAATCGGTCGCCGAGGTGATCGTCCTGATCGGAATGGCAGTCGGCGTGGACTACTCGCTGTTCTACATCAAGCGAGAGCGCGAGGAGCGCGCGGCAGGTCGCGACAAGACCGCCGCGATCGAGGCCGCCGCCGCGACTTCGGGCCGCGCCGTTCTGATCAGCGGCATCACGGTGATCGCCGCGATGGCGGGCATGTTGCTCTCTGGCGACAAGACGTTCATTTCGTTCGGGATCGGAACGATGATGGTCGTCGCGATCGCGATGGTCGGGTCACTGACGGTCCTGCCGGCGATGCTGAGCGCCCTGGGCGACGGCCTCAATCGCGGTCGCATCCCGTTTGTCGCAAGGCGTCGTGAGCGCCGTGAAGTCGAGGGCGAGACAGGCGGCGTCTGGTCGTGGATGGTCGACGTTGTGCTCAGGCGACCGCTCATCTCGGCGGTGCTGGCAACGGCGGTGCTGGTGGCGCTGGCGTTGCCGGCGATCAACATGAAGACGCAGGACATGGGCGTATCCGACCTGCCCAAGAGCCTGGCGACGATTCAGGCTTACGACAAGATGGAGCAGGCATTCCCCAGTGAAGCCGCGTCCGCCACCGTCGTCCTCAAGAGCGAAAACGTCCGCTCGGCCCAGACAAAGGCAGCAGTCGCCGACTTCAGCGAGCGGCTGGCCGGCACATCTGGATTCGCTGCTCCAGAGAACATCGAGTACAGCAAGGACGGTCGGGTCGTGAAGATTGAGGTTCCGCTGATCGGCGGCTCTGACCAGGATGTCGCGATCCGCGAGACGCGTCAGTTGCGCGAAGACGTGATCCCGGAGACGCTCGCAACTGCTCCGGGCGCGAGCGTCACCACGACCGGCGACGCTGCGTCGTCGATCGATTTCAGCGACAACCTGTCAGCTCGTGCGCCGCTGATCTTCGGCTTCGTGCTCAGCCTGGCGTTCCTGCTCCTGCTGGTCACGTTCCGATCGATCGTCGTTCCGATCAAGGCGATCATCCTCAACCTGCTGTCGGTGGCCGCCGCCTACGGCGTCCTGGTGCTGGTCTTCCAGAACGGCTGGGGACACGAGCTGATCGGCTTTGAGCCCAACGGCGCGATTGCGCCCTTCCTGCCGATGTTTCTGTTCGTGATCCTCTTCGGTCTCTCGATGGACTACCACGTGTTCATCCTCTCGCGGATCAAGGAGGCCTATGACGGCGGCATGTCAAGCGACGACTCTGTGCGATTCGGGATCAGGTCGACGGCCGGCGTGGTCACCAGCGCGGCGATCGTGATGGTGGCGGTGTTTGCGATCTTCGGCTCGCTGACGTTCCTGCCCATGAAGCAGATGGGCGTCGGCCTCAGCGCCGCAATCCTGATCGACGCGACGATCATCCGCGCGGTCCTGCTGCCGGCCACCATGAAGCTGCTCGGCGAGCGCAACTGGTACCTGCCGGGCTGGCTCGAGTGGATTCCCAGAATCGGCCACGAAGGCTCGGCTGCGAAACCGGTCTCAGGAGAAACTGCTGCGGCGACAATATAGATAGACACTCTGTCTATCTATCTGGTATGGTGGCGGCATGAATCCGACCGCCACCATTCCAGATCTCGCCAGTATCGACCTCTCCGACCACGCGCTCTGGCGCGAAGACCCCCCGTACGAGCTCTTCGCCAAGCTGCGCGCCGAGCGCCCGATGCACTTCTCACCGATCTCGCAGTTCCCCGAAGAGGCCGGGTTCTGGTCGGTCGTCCGCCACGAAGACCTGAAGACGGTCAGCATGGACTTTGAGACCTTCTCTTCAGAGCGCGGCGGAATCATGCTGGTCGACGACATGGGCGTACCGCTAGACCTGATGCGCATGCAGCCGATCGCGATGGACCCGCCCAAGCACGACCGCATGAAGGCGCT
>JAEMRJ010000027.1 GCA_016463365.1 Thermoleophilaceae bacterium
ACGAGGCCGGTCGGCAGGTGGATCGCCATCGACTTGAGCGTCTTCTGCTTGTCGCTGCGGGTGACGTTCAGCGTCAGGTTCGGGTGACCAGCCGGCGTGGTGTCGTCGACCGATGCGGTGAAGGATGGGTCAAACGGGAAGGTTCCGCAGCCGCTCAGCGGGTAGGACGGCGCGCTGCTGCTGGTTGCGCCGGTGCTTGAGTTGGGCGTGAAGGTCGCGCCGAAGCTGTTTGCGCAGGTCTCGGGGTTCACGACCATCGCGTTGTCGCCGCCGTTGAAGGCCATCGACAGGCTGGTGAAGCCAAGGTCTGGAATGTTGTCGAAGTCGGCGCTGATCTGACCGGTGCCGGTGTCGACCGCGCCGACGCCACCGGTCGGGATCGTGCTCGAACCGTTGATGTTGATCGCGCCGCGCACGATCAGCTTCTGGCCGGGCAGATCGATCACCATGGCGACGCGGTAACGCGTGGTTGATGTCGTGCCGGGTGACTCGAGGTAGAGCTTGCCGGTCGGGTTGTTCGCCAGCAGGTGCGTGACCATCGAAATGTCTGCGAGTTCAGAGCTTGCAGCGCACCCGGCGCCGCCGGCGTTGATCGTCGCCGTCGCGCAGGCTGTGAGGCCTGTGCCGAACGCCGGGTTGATCTCCATGCCGCTCGGGAAAGTGAGCTGCACGCGCTTGATCGTCGGGTTGTCTGCCGCCGAGTTGATCGTGAAGGTCAGGCCCGCCGGGTCGGCCGGGACGGTCGAGGAGGTCGCGACTGCGAGGCTCGGAGCGGTGCCAAACCCTGCGCAGGCGGTGGTCGTGAAGTTGAAGGAGCCGGCGACGGTTGCCGGTGAGGCTCCGTCCGAAACCATCGATGCTGCAACAGCGTTGCTCTGACACTTGCTCGGATTGATCATGAACGGGTTGCCGTTGGCGGTGCTTGCCAGCTGCAGCTGGAGCGAGCGGACACGCACTGCGATGCCTTCGTACCTGGTCGGGAGCTGCGCCGTTGCATCGACGCCGAGATCGCTGCGCAGCGTCGTCGCAACCGGAATACTCAGCTTGCCCAGATCGAACGGTCCGACGACCACCGGCATGACCGCGGCAAAGCGTGCGGGTTCATTGGCGTTGGCCTGAACGTTGTAGAGCGATCCGCTGATCGGGAAGGTCGAAGCGCCCGATCCGATCGTCGTCGAGACAGTTCCGACGATCTGGTTGGCGGCGCAGTCCCCGGCCGCGGCAGTTGCCTGCGAGCAGAGCGAAGTCGCCGTGGTCGCCGCGACGAGTCCGGTGGGCAGGCCGACGGTGATGTTGCGCAGATTGCGATTGTTGTCCGGGCGGACGAAGTTCAGCGTGAGGTTCGGGTTGGCCGCAGACGCCGTGGTCGAGACGCTGCCGTTGAAGGTCGGCGCAAAGGCCAACGGGTCGCTGCAGTTGGTGTCAGGCGTGTAGCCATCCGTGACGGTGCTGTCTGCGCCGGTGCCATTGGGCGTCCAGCGGGCGCTGAAGGTTGCGAGCGTGCAGCTCTGTGGGTTGACAAACAGCGCCTGACTGCCGCTGTTGAAGGCGACGCGCATGTTCGTGAAACCAAGATCCGGGATGCCCGGGAAGTCGGCGACTACCTGGCCGGTGCCCGAGTCGACAGCCCCGGTTCCGCCGGTCGGGATCGTGCTCGAACCGTCAACGCTGATCGCGCCGTGCAGAATCAGATCCTTGCCCGGAAGCTTGACGATGATCGCCGCCTTGTACCGCGTCGTGCCGGTGCTGCCCGGCTGTTCCAGGTATACGGCGCCGACCTGCGGGGTGGAAAGAAGCGGTGTGGTCAGGGTGACGGTGCCCAGGCGCGAACCGTTGCCGTCACAGATCGTCTGACCCGGGGTGGTGGCGAGGTTTGCGGCGCTGCAGTAGTTGAGGCCCGTGCCTGCGGCCGGGTTGAGCTCGAAGCCGGTCGGGAACGTCAGCCTGATCGCCTTGGTCGTCGGGTTCGCGAGCGTGGTGCCCATGTCGAACGTCAGACCGACCGGCTGGCCGGCCTCGGTCGTGGACGCCGTGACGTCCAGGGTCGGGTCAGTCACGTAGTCGCGGTCGCAGTCGGTGAAGGTTGCGGGCGTGGCGCCGGCGACGGTCACCGGGTCGGGCGAGATGATGTCGGCACCGATCGAACCGGCCAGACACTCGCTCGGGTTGATCATGAACGGCTGACCGCCGACAGTGCCGTCGATCGACAGGTTGATCGATCGGACGCGCACGTCGATGCCCTCGTACCTGGTCGGAAGCTGCGAGAAGGTGTCGACGCCGTAGGTACGGGCCGAGTCGACCGAGCCGTCATTCAGCGCGGTCGAAATGTCCACCGGAAGATTGCCGAGGTCGAACGGACCCACGAGCACCGGGATCAGCGCGGCGAGGTGTGCCGGCTCGTTGGCGCCCGGGACGACGTTGTAGACCGTGCCAGGAAGCGAAAGCTGTTCGGCGTTGGCGCCGATCGCGGTGGTGATCGTTCCGACGGCGCTGCTCGGGGTGGTTGTGCCACATGTTCCAGCAGTCGCGTCTGCCTGCGGACAGCGCGCGACAGCGGTTGTGTTGGCGACCAGGCCGACCGGCAGTTTGATGTTGAGGTTGCGGATCGAATTGACGGTGTTGCCGCCGTTGGTCACGGCGATGTTCAGGTCTGGATTGGCACCGGCCGCGTAAGTGCTCAGCGTGCCGCTGAAGGTCGGCGCAAAGTCCTGCGTGCAGTTGTTCGAGGTGGTGAAGTTCTGCGAGCCGGTGGCTGCTGCGCCGCCGCCGTTGGGCGAGACGCTCGTTCCGACCACCCAGCCGACCTGGCAGGTCGAGGGCGTGATCAGCATGGAGCGGCTGCTCGTGCTGAGGTTCAGCGTGAGGTTGCTGAAGGTAAGGTCAGGAATTGTCAGGAAGCTTGCAACGACGACGCCGGTTCCGGAGTCCTTCGCGCCGGTGCCGCCAGCCGGAATCGTGGTCGATCCGTCAACCGTTGCGCCGCCGTGGACGATCAGCATCTGACCCGGAAGGGCGACGACAATCGCAAGCTTGTAGCGCGTCGCGGCGGTGGCGCCGGGCGACTCGAGGTAGACCTTGCCGGTGAAGCTGCCGTTCAGCAACGGGCTGGTCAGCGAGACCGTTCCCTGCTGGGCTGCAGCCGGGCAGAGATCGCTGACGGTGGTGATCGCGTCAATCGTCGCCGTGTCGCAGGTCGTGTTGGAAGCGTTGTTGCCGACCGCCGGGTTGAGCGACATTCCGGCCGGCATCGTCAACTGGACCGCGCCGATGGACGGGTTGCCGACAACGGAGTTGATCGCCACGGTCATCCCGGTCGGGGTCTGCGTGCTCGTGCTGATGCCCGAGATGCCGACCGTCGGCGCGGTGCCGAAGGCGACCGGGCAGCCGGTTGCCGTGTAGGCGGAAGAGTTGTTGGCGGTCGAGCTGTCGGGCGTGGAGTCGGCGGCCGTCATGTCGGCGCTGATCGTGCCGGCCGTGCACCTGCTCGGGTTGTTCATGTAGTTCTGGCTGTT
Source organism: Thermoleophilaceae bacterium (assembly GCA_016463365.1). Next base: position 3,513 of record JAEMRJ010000027.1, read on the forward strand.
GACGGTGCCGTTGATGACCATCTGCATCGTCTGGATGCGAACTGCGATGCCCTCATAGCGCGTCGGCAACGTGGTCGCAAGGTCAATTCCGTAGTCCGAGCCGCGCAACGAACCGCTGATCGGCACAGTCATGTTTCCGAGGTTGTACGGACCGACCGTGACCGGGATGATCGCCTGGAAGCGGGCGGGCTCGGTTGCGCCTGGAACGACGGCGAAGATCTTGCCGCCGGTGACGTTGTAGGTCTCTGTGCCCGAGCCGATCGTGACGCTCGGGATAGTTCCGACCTGCGAGGTCGGCTGGGTGGTGGCGCATGACGCTGCGGCCGCACTGGCCTGGGTGCACTGCGGAACGGTGCCGGTGTTGGCGGTCAGACCTGCCGGCAGGTGGATCGACAGGCCCTTGAGCTGCTTGGACTTGTCGGCGCGGGCGATGTTCATCGTCAAAGTCGGATGCGCGTTGGCGACGTAGCTGGAAGCGCTCGCGGTGAAGGACGGGTTGAACGCGGTGCTCGCGCCAGTCACCGAGTAGGTGGCGTTTGCGGTCTTGTCTGCGCCGTTGGCGTTGTTGGTGAAGGTGCCGGTGAAGGTCTTGGTGCCGTTGGTCTCGGGGTTGACGACCATCGCGCGGCTGCCGCTGTTGAAGGTCATCGTCAGGGCGGTGAAGCCGAGGTCCGGGATGTTGTTGAAGTCGGCGTAGATCCTGCCGGTGCCGGTGTCGATCGATCCGGTCGCGCCGGTCGAGGCGGTCGGGATGTCGGTCGAACCGTTGACGGTCACGGCGCCCTGAACGATCAGTTCATTCGTGCCCGGCAGGTCGACGATCATCACGACCTTGTAGCGCGTGCCCGCGGTGCTGCCCGGGGCCACGATGTAGACGTTTCCGCTGATCGGACTGGTCGAGAGCAACGGGGTCGTCAGTGACACAGTTGCGATCGAGTTGGCCGACGCGCAGCCGGCGACCGTCGGCGTCGTGCACGGCGTGAGGCCGTTGGCGAATGCCGGGTTGACCTCCATGCCGGTCGGGAAATCAAGCTGGACGCGCTTCATCGTCGGGTTGCTCGCTGCGGTGCCGACGTTGAAGGTCAGGCCGACCGGGTCGGCTGCCTGCGTGGTGCTCGGGGTGACGCTGAGCGTCGGGTCGGTACCGAAGGGCTTCGCACAGCCGTTGATCGGGAAGGACGCAGAAACTTTGTTCTGCGGCGTGACGCCGTTGCTGATGTCGGCGTTGAAGTTGCTCACGGTCTGGCAGACGCTCGGGTTCTCGAAGAATGGTTGACCACCGACGGTGCCGGCGAGCGTGACGGTCAGCGTGCGGACGCGGATGTCGATGCCTTCGTACTTCTGCGGCAGCTGGGCCGTGGCGTCAATGCCAAGGTCAGCGCGCAGGCTGGTGGTGACCGGGACTGAGAGGTTTCCAAGGTTGAACGGGCCGACCGTGACCGGGATGACCGCCTGGAAGCGTGCAGGCTCGGAGGCGTTTGGCGTGACGTTGTAGACCGATCCGGTCAGCGCGTACTGCTCTGCGTTGGTCCCGACCGAAGCGGACACCGTTCCGACCGCCGGCGTGGCACACGTGCCGGCCGCAGCGACCGCCTGCGAGCAGCGCGCAACGTTGTTTGTGTTTGCCACGAAACCGGTGGGCAGGTGGTAGTTCACAGAGCGCAGGTAGTCGACTGTGGCGCCCGGGTTGGTGACGGTCATCGTCAGGGTCGGGTTGGCGTTGGCGTTGGAGTCACTGACGCTCGCGGAGAACGTCGGGTTGAAGCTTGTCGCAACGCACGGGCTGTTGGTGTTGAAGTTCGAGTTGTTGGTCGTCGCGCTGCTCGGGTTGTTGTACGGGTACATCTGCGCGACGATCGTGTTGGTTGCCGAGCAGGCGGTCGGCGTGACCAGCAACGCCTTGCTGCCGGTGGCGAGGTTCACGGTGAGGTTGTTGAATGAAAGGTCCGGGAGGTTGTCGAAGTCAGCCGTGACGATGCCGGTGCCGGAGTCCACGTTGCCTGTGGCGCCCACCGGAACGGTCGTGTCGCCGTTGACGCGGACTTTGCCGCGGATGACCAGGCTCTGACCCGGAAGCGCGACGATCATCGCCACGCGGAAACGGGTGTCGGGTGATCCCGCCGCATCCGGCGATTCGAGGTAGACATTGCCGGTGAAGGTTCCCGAGATCAGCGGCGTCGTCATCGACACTGTTCCCACGACCTGTTTGCCCGCCGCCGAACATGCGTCTGCACCGCCGGCGCTGCTGTTGATCGTGGCGGTCGGGCAGGTGAATCCGGCGGGGTAGTTGCCGACGGCGGGGTTGACCGACATGCCGGCGGGGAAGGTCAGCTTGAGCTGCTTCATCGTGGCGTTACCGGCGGCGTTGGTCGTGTTCACGGCCAGGCCTACGGGCGACTGCGTCGCAGGCGTTGCCGGGTTGGTCGCGACGGTTGCGGTCGGCGGGATCGCGCCGAAGCCGCCGGCGCAGGCGCCGACGGTGAAGTTCTGCGTGCCGGTGACGACGTTGGCCAGAGCCGAGGTCATCGTCGCGGTGGTGGTCTTGGTCGCACCGCAGTTGCTCGGATTGGTGAGGAAGTTTGCCCCGTTGCCCGGCGCGACACCGTTGATCAGGACCTGCAGGCTGCGGTAGCGGATCTTCACGCCTTCGTAGCGGTTGGGAAGCGTGACGCTGGCGTTCAGCCCGTAGGGATCAGGGTCCGTGGCCGGGCGCATCGAAACGGCGACCGGGAGCGACATTGACCCGAGGTTGAAGGGTCCCAGCACGACCGGAACGATCGCCGTGAACTTGGCCAGCGCGCCTGCGGCAGCCGTGTTGTGGAGGCTTCCGCCCAGGCTGGCCAGGCCGACTCCCGGCGAGGCGACAAGCGCCGAACCGACGCTGGTGGTGACCGAACCGATGCGCGTGTTTGCCGGACAGGTGGCGGCGTCAGCCTGAACCTGGCTACAGGTCGGCACCGCCGCGACTGCGCCGGTCAGGCCAGATGGCAGCGCGTACGTGACCGAACTCAGCTGCTGGTTCTTCTCGGGGCGGGTGACCGTCGTGGTCAGGTCCGGGTGGGCGTTCGGCGCAGTGGTGGAGAGCGTCTGGGTGAAGGTCGGCGCCCACGGGTCGGTGCCCGTAGAACCGACAGTGCCGTTGTAGTTGGTCAGGTAACTCGCGTTGGACGTTGCCGGATTGGGCGAGCTGGTCGAGTGCGGCACGAAGCTCGCGTTGAATGTCTGCGTGCCGATCGTGTCGGAGTTGACGAACATCGGTGTGCTGCTGTTGAAGTCCAGGGCGAAGGACGACCACGGGACGTCGGGCAGTCCCGAGAAGGTCGCGATCAGCTGACCGGTTCCGCTGTTCACGGCTCCCGTGCTGCCGGAAACGCCGCCGGTGGTCGAGCCGTTCAAGGTCACGCCGCCGCGGATGATCAGAAGGCCGCCGGGCATGTTCAGGTACATGACGACCCGGTAGCGCGTCGCCGGGGTGGCGCCTGCCTGCTCAAGGTAGACCTGTCCGGTGACCGGCGTGCCGAGCAACGGAGTGGTCACTGTGGCGTCGGCGATCTTCGTCGCCGTGCCATTGCAACCGTTGGTGAAGTTTGTGATGTCGGAGTCGATCGTCGCCGTCGGACAGGCGGTGACCGAGGACGCGAAACCAGGGTTGATTTCGAGACCGGCGGGCATCGTCACGGTCGTGGACTTCACGGTTGACTGTTGCGTCGCCGCGGCCCCCTGCGGCTGGCTGAGCGTCAGGTTCAGCCCGGTCGGCTGGGCCGTCGCCAGAGTGGTCGGCGTCACAGCGACCGTCGGCGAAAAGGCCTGAGGGGTCGTGGCGCAGTCAAGATTCTGGTTTGTGTCACTGAGAACGACCGTCGAGGTCGAGCCGGTTCCCGGAAGTGCCGGGCCCGACAGGTCCCCGTTGGACTGGATGCTGGCGTCAAAGGCCAGCGGCGCTGCGCAGGTCGCCGACGGGTTCTGCAGGAACGGCACCGCTCCGGCCATTCCGTTGAGGGTGAAGGAGAGGCTGCGGTAGTTGACCGGGATGCCGTTGATCGACTGGGTCAGGTCCGTTGAGGCGGTGAGACGGAAAGTGGAGGGGTTGTCGAGCCTGAGGATCGAGTAACTGATCACGTAGCCGAGATCAAACGGTCCGACGACCGCTGGCGTGGCGATTCCGAGCTTCGCGGTCTGCGTCGCGTCATCGGTCACGACGTTGTAGATGTTGCTGACCGGCATCGCGACTGAATCGGTCCCGAGCCCGACGCTCACCGACGCTGTACCGAGGACGTTTGCCGGTCCGCAGGTCCCGAGGCTGCTCTGCGTCAGGCCGCTGCAGGTGGGGACAGCGACGGCCGAGCCGGCGAAGCCGTACGGCAGCTTGAAGAGGAGGTTCTTGAGGTTGTCCTGCCGGTCCCCGCGCGTCACAGACAGCGTCATGTCAGGGTGCTGGCCGGCCTGAGTGTTGCTGAGATTCGCGCTGAAGGTCGGCGCGAAGGCATCAAACGAACAGCTGCCGTTGGTTCCAGCGGTAACGCTGAGCGACTTGTTGGAGACATTCGCCGGCTGACCGCTCCACGGCGTGATCGAGACCGACGCGTTGTATGAACCGCAGACCTGCGGGTTCACGAGCAGCTGCTGCGCGTCGTTGGGGTTTGCGACGGGGTTGCTGACAGGCGCTCCGAGGTCGTTGAATCCGACGCCTGTCGACGCCGAGTTGAAATCGAGCGTGACTGCGCTGTAGTTGAACTGCGGCAGGCCGGCGCTGTAGGGCGTGATGTTCTTCAGCGACACCGTCACCTGGCCGGTGGCCGCGTTAGTAGTCGCGGTACCCACGAACTTCACCATCAGGCCCGCGCGGACCGCATAGATGTAAATCCTGTAAATGCCGGCGGCCTCGTCGCCGGGCAGCGGATCGCCGATGTAGATCTTGCCGATCAGGTCACCGGTGACCTCGGGTGCAGCGACGGCAACAGTGCCGGCCTCGCTTCCTGGTGGACAGGTCGGAGCGAGGTCAGAGACCGGGAACGTCCCGGTCGGCGCAACCGGCCTTCGAAACTCGGCCTCCGTGCAACCGGCAGTGCCCAGGCGGTTGGCGACCGCAGGGTTGATCTTCATGCCGACCGGAAGCGCCATGTCGAATTCTTTGGCGTACGAAGGTTGCGGAACGTTCGTCGTGACGACGGGATTGGTCAGAACCGCGCGCAAGCCGACCGGTCGGCCGGCCTGGGTGTTGGACTGGGTCAGTGAGAAGCTCGGCGCATAGGCGGGAAGCGAACTGCAGTTCGGGGTCGTGTTCGAGCTCGCGCGTTTGAAGTCGGGCGCTTCCGGGTAGACGGACGCAGGCTTCAGGTCAACGTCGACGTTGCCGTTCGAGTTGTAGGCACGGGTGCTGACCCGCGTGGTCCAGGTGTCGCAGCGGGTCGGGCTGGTGAAGAAGGGCTTCGTACTCGGCGCCGGCGCCATGCCGTTGATCGTCTGAGACATCGAGACCAGGCGGATGTCCCCGCCGAGAATCGGGTCCGTGCGCGGAAGGTCGTCGACGATCTCGACCTGCAGGCCCTGGTCATCCGGACGCAACGTGATCTTCGCGGTCAGGTTGATGTTGACGCCCAGAAACAGCAGGCAGAAGGGCGCGTTGCCCTCGAGGTGGATTCCCAGGTAAGCAGGGACTTCGGGGTTTGCGGCCGGGCGGTTGCGCAGCAGGTATATGCCGGCGTTGCCGCTGTTGAGGTTGATGTTTCCGCAGATCGAGAGCGTCGAGGACGCCACCGCCGAGATAGTGCCGATCTTGCTGCTCGGTGATGCGGTGCGGCAGGCGTCGTAGTTCGGGCTACCGCTGCCTGCGGTGACCCCGGTGTAGTCGACGTTGCAGCGGTTGGCGGGCGTGATCGCGTTCGGGTCGCCGAGCAGGCCGGCGGGGAAGTCGATCACAAGACGCCGCGGGTCGTCGTTGTTGGGCGTCGTGAAGGAAATAGCCTGGGTCACATTGGGGTGCGCGCCGGCGGCGGTGTTGCTGTAGGTGGCGTTGATCGACGGCGTGACGTCGGCGCGGGCATGCTGCGCGAAGAGGGCGACAAAAAGGCACGCCGCGACCAGGGCAGTCAGCAGCTGAAGAGCGGTTCGCGACGTCCGTGTCACGCCGATATGAACCCTTTCACCTGCCGATTGATTCGGTCGGACTGTCTCAGAACAGTCCTCGAAGCCACTGCGGCTCCTTGCACATTCGTGCATTTCCTGCATCCCCTTAATGGTTTTCTTCAATGCCCAGCCCGATCAACGGACTCGTCTACCCCAGAATTCGTGAATTTCTGACCAACAACCTTCTGTCGGCGTCCCGCGCGTGACCCTTGAGTAAGGAAGAATCAGCTACGAACGAGAACACGCCTGCTTATGCGTCGATTCGGCAGCGAGCACGGCCCCCCTCCCTGGTGGCCGAACGTATGAGTGTCAGTGAGCTACCGGAGCTGGATCAGCTCAGCGAGCAGTTCGCGAAGCCGCTGACCTGAAGGTCGCTCGCGGTCAAGCACGGTGTGGCGACCGGGGCGCGTGGCGGGCGCATTGGCGATCACATCGGCCAGGCGAACCGCGCCGAGGCCGAATCCGCTGAGCGCGGCGTTCATTCCGACGGCGGCGATCAGCTCGCGGACGGCGACGACATCGCCGCCCTGAAGGCTTGTCGCGATCAGCGTGCCGAACGCAACCTGCTCGCCGTGCGAAGCGGTGCCCGGTTCGAGCCGGTCGAGCGAATGGCTGATCAGGTGCTCGGAGCCAGAACAGGGGCGCGACGACCCCGCGATCTCCATCGCAAGTCCGCTGAGCACCAGTCCGTCGAGCAGACGGCGGGCGAGTTCGATCGGCAGCTCGCCCCGTCCGAGCGGAGTCAGGTCGAGCCCCTCAATCAGCAGCAGGGCGCAGCTCGAGAGCAACGCGGCGAAATCGTCGACGGTGTCCGCGCCCGCGTCAGCAGCGATCTGCCAGTCGACCAGGGCACTGCGGTTGCCGAGCAGATCGCCAACACCGGCGCGCGCAAAGCCGATCGGCGCAGCGGCGACGGTTTCGAGGTCGGCGACGACGGCGACCGGCAGCGCCGAGCGTTCGCTGACCACTTCGCCGCCGGCCTCCGCGATCACGGAGATCGGAGAGGCGATGCCGTCGGCCGAGAGCTGGGTCGGCACGATCACCACAGGAAGATCGGCGATCAGCGCCGCAGACTTGGCCACGTCAATCGGGCGGCCGCCGCCGACCGCGATCAGGGCGTCGTGGTCGCGCGCGGCGGTGGCGGCAATTCGCTCGACTTCTGCGCGTGTGTTGCCCGTGATGATTTCGCGTTCGGCGCCGCGGATCGCGAGGTCGTTGCTGACTGCGGCCGACTGTGACGATCCTGAGACCAGCAGTGGCGAGCCGGAGTCAACTGCCCTCAGAACCTCGGCGAGCTCGGCGGCCAGCGCTGCGCTGCCCTCGACGCTGCGCAGAAACTGCGGCAGCCTGATCTGGCGCGTCGATGCGATCGCTGCGATCAGCTGATCGATCTCCTCAGCCACTTACTGCCGCCCTGCCGTCGATCGCAGGTGCGATTTCATTTCGTGCCCGGGCCAGGTCCTCGTGGTCGTCGATCTCGACCCACTTCGTGCCGCCGATGCGCTCGAGTCTGACGCGGCGTTCTTTGGCCAGGGCTTCAATCGCGTCTTCGTAGTAGACCTGCGTGTTGCCTGCGGCGATGAATTCGTCGAGGATTTCGGCCATGCGCGGACCGTCGGCAGGGTCGATCCTGGTGAGTCCGATGTACTCGCCGACCGAGCTCTCAAACGGAAGTGACTTGTGCAGGCGGTCGAGGCGGCCTTCGATCTCGGTGGCCTTCATTGATTCCTCGTCGACTGCGAGCTGATCGTCGACAAGGATCGCGGTGCCCTCTGCCGTGGCGAGCCGCCGCGCGAGTTCAGGCTCGAAGAGCAGGTCACAGTTGACGATCACGCAGCCGCCCTTGACGATCTCGCGCGCCTGCCAGAGCGAGGTGATGTTGTTCTCGGTGTCCCAGCGCTCGTTGAAGAGCTGCTCGACCTCGTGGTCGTCGAACGCCGGGGCCTGGTGGCCGGTGAGGACGACGATGCGGTCAAATCCAGCCTCGCGCAGATACTCGAAGGAGCGCTCGGCAAGCGAGCGGCCGCCGACCTCGACAAACGCTTTGGGAATGTCGGCGGTCAGGTCGCCGAGCCGCGAACCGCGGCCGGCTGCGAGATAGATCACAGGAAGCTCTGTCATCGCCGTCAACAGTAATGTGCGCGGCATGCCCGACGACGTATCCAGGAAGAACCTGCCGCCGCTGCCGGAACTGATCGCGATCTGCGGCGGCGAAGGCACAGGCGCGCCCGGCGAGCCGCGCGACCTGCGGCGCCTGTACGCGCGCGGCGTGCGCAAGCTCTCGATCCGGATCACCCGCGTGCTGCTGCCGACCGGCATCAGCGCCAACCAGACGACCGTCTTCGGCATCCTGATCGGACTCGTCGGTGCGGCGCTCCTGGCAGACAACTACTTCTGGGCGCAGATCACCGCGATCCTGCTGCTGCAGCTCTCTTTCGTGCTGGATTTCTGCGACGGCGAGATCGCGCGCTTCGAGCGCGTCGTCGAGGGCAAGAGCTCCGGCGCCGGCGGCGCGTACCTGGACTGGGTCGGGCACTACTACATCCCCGCGCTGATGACCGGCGCGCTCGGCTGGGCGATCTTTCACGAAACCGGCGACTGGTGGTGGCTGGCGGCGGCGCTGATCGTGATCCTCTCGCTGGTGCGCGTTCCCTACAGCGCGCGCGACCACATCATGTGGGGTGTCTATCGCGACAAGCCCGAGCTGCGCGACTCTGAGCCGATGGTCCGCGCGGCGATGGCGCGGATGGGTGGCGACCCCGCCGCGCTGAACCTCGAGGCGTCGGGCGCAGAGGCGATGGCCGGCGGCGCTGGGCGTGGCTGGCTCTGGAGCCGGTACACGAACTTCGGGCAGCTGATCGTCTTTCCCGGCTACATCAATCTTGTGGCGGCGGCGTCGATCATCGACATGCTGCTCTCGTGGGGCGAACCCTACGTTGAGTCGATCTGGGCGCGGGGAATCTTGTTGGCCCTACTCGGGGCCGTGCACTTCCTGCACCAGATCCGGGCGATCGCCCAGGGATTTCGAGTCACGCGCGCGCTTGAGTAGCGCGCGGACGTCGCGGATCTGAGCAAGTTCGACGCGGCTGAAGAACCCGGTGACCAGCAGCAGCAGCGGATAGAGGATCCACCAGAGGATCCGCTCGATCACCGCGGCCGTGCCGGTCGGATCGAGCAGGTTGTCGCCGACCACTGCGACGAGCGCGGCGATCGAAATGATCTGCACGATCCGCCGCCACTCCAGCACCAGCCCGAGCGTCTGGCGTGCGCGGATGTACATCAGGCCGAGCAGCACGAGGTAGGCGCCCACCAGCGCAATACCGGCGCCGACGATTCCGTGGTCAGGGATCAGCAGCAGACCGAGGATCACGTTCACGACCAGTCCGGCGAATGCCACCGGGAAGAGCGAGCCGGTTTTGCCCATGCGCGCGACGGCCGAGACCAGCACCAGATACGCGCCGTAGAAAACGACGCCGGTCGCCACATATGGCACCGCGCGCTGGGCGGCGTAAAAATCTGGCTGTGAGGTCAGCAGGCGCACCAGCGGCCCGGCAAGCAGCGTCAGCGCAGTCACGATCCCGCCCGTGATCAACAGGTAATAGGTGAGCACGCGGCCGTAGACGACCTTGGCCTCGGCATCCGACTTGATCGAATACGCGAGCGGCGGCCAGGCGAGCTGGAAGGCACGGACGAAGATCGTCACTCCCTGCGAGAGCTTGTAGGCAATTGAGTACAGGCCGGCAGCCGCCAGACCGGCCGTGCGCGAGGCCGGGATGTTCACCAGCAGTATGCGGTCGACCCAGTTGAGCGCGTAGAGCGAAATCTCGCCGGGCACAGTGGGCAGGCCGAAGCGCAGCATCGGACCCGCCAGCGGGAGCCCGGGCTTCGGGATCCGCCCGGCGGCAAAGTGCAGGATCATCAGCCCCGTCACGACGACGCTCGTTCCGATCGCGTTGCCGAGCACCAGACCCTTGGCCTCCATGTCCTGGCCGATCACAAACCACAGAGAGAGCGGCACGGTGATCAGGACGTTGGTGATGCTCGCGAGCGCGTATGAGCCGGCTTTCTCCTCAACGCGAAAGAGCGCCATCAGCAGTTCGTAAAAGGTTGCGAACCAGAACCACACGATCGCGATCTGAACAAGGGCGTCCGCGCCGGGCGCGTCACGCAGCAGGAGCGCGGCGAGCGGACCGGCGAGCGCGAAGCAGATCAGGACGCCCGCAGTCGTGGTGATCGTCAGGCCCCAGAAACCCGTGCGCACGACCTGACGCGGGTCGTACTTGTCATTGAGGAAATAGAAGCGCAGCAGAGCTTCGATCGCGCCCAGACGAAAGAGGATCGAGAGCACGATCACCGTTGTCGCGATGATCTCGACCTGGCCGAACTCCGACGGTGAGATGTACTTCGTGTAGATCGGCAGCGTGAACAGCGCGATCAGCTTGGCCAGCACGCTCGACGCCGTGTAGGCGCTGCCGGTGCGGGCGAGGCGCCTCAGGTAGCCGATCACGATGTTTCACCAGCTCCGTTGCGCGGAATCGCTGCGAGCGACACCGCTGCGCCGAGCAGCGCCCACGTCAGCGGGTCCTCCAGCAGGGCCGCGTAGGCGAGCGAGTGCACGAAGATCGCGGTGAATGCCGCTGCCACCGCCACGCGCGCCACCAGCCCCGGCCGGCCGCGCGGCCCGTCCTCTTTGCCGACGCGTCGGAAAACGGCGCCGAAGCCCGCGATGAGCAACGCGATGAACGCCGCGAGCCCGACGATGCCCTGCTCGGCAGCGACTGTCAGCGGCGCGGTGTGGGACTTGGTCGTGCTCGCGGGACCGTAGACCGTGCGCCGGGCCAGCTTGTTGGCGCGGTAGGACTCGGAGAAGTCGCCCGAGCCGTGCCCGAAGAACGGCTTCTGGCCCCACAGTGAGAACCCGCCTGTGACCAGGTCAAAGCGCCCACTGGTCGACTTCTCGGCGCTCTTGCCATCGGTCAGATCGATGCCGGTCACCGACGGGAAGGCGACGGCGAAGATCAGCCCGGCAAGCAGCGCCACCCCTGTCGCGATCAGAACCGGCTTGGCTTTCCAGCGCAGCGCGGCGAGCACGATCAACCCGGCGAGCAGCGCCGCGAAGCTCGACTGCGAGAGCGACAGCACGAGCCCGGACCAGAGGATCGCCAGCAGCAGCGCCGCGCCGAGCACGCGCGCAGTCTTCCCGGTGTAGAGCATCACCGCAGTGACGACGAGCATCACGATGGCAAGAAACCGCCCGTAGATGTTCGGGTCGAAAAAGAGCGACTGCACGCGGAAGTAGGGATCAAAGTCAGACGGCTGCGAGCCGCCGACCGTCACCAGGTAGCGCCCGCGACCGAACTCGATGAACCCCGCAAAGACCAGCACCAGGGCGACTGTCACGAGTGTGACGACGCAGGCGCGCAGCAACTGCGCGTCCCACTTCTGCGCGGCTGCGAGACCGTAGAGCAGTACGAACGGGGCATAGAAGAAGCAGAAATTCTGTGTCGCCACCGATATGTCGCCGGCGTAGACGCTCTGCACGGCGTAGAGCGCGAGGAACACGACGATTGTCAGATCCAGCAGCTTGGGCGGGCGCGGGTCGTCGACCGCGCGACCGCGCCAGTAGCTCCAGGCGCGCGCGACCACCGCGCCGCCGATCGTCAGGTAGAGCGGCAGCAGCAGCTTGACCGAATCGCCGCCGATCTCGATCGGCACACGGAAGGCGAGCGTGGCAAGGGCGGCGGGTATCACCGCGCGGGGGAAACGGACGAAGACTGCGGCAACCGCAGAAAGGGCGATCGCGCCCGCGATCAGGCCGACTGCGATCAGCGGTGCGGAGATCTGCGGCAGGCTCGACTGCTCGTCACCCACCACTGAGCCCGCGAGCACCAGCGGGGCCAGCGCCAGCACGAGCACAGCGCTGATCCAGCGCAGGCGTTCACTCGAGGCCAGCAGCCAGCCGGCAAGCAACGTGGCCAGCGCAACCAGTCCGAGGCTCTGCAATGCGTTGGCCACCGCCAGCTGCGTCATCGCGTCAGCACCTCGATGATCGCGGCCGTGGTGTAGGCGACGTTCGGCTGCGCCGGGTCGTCCAACTGCCCGCTCCAGCCGCGCACGCCGACGCGGATCACGGTGCCTTTCCCGAGCCTGTAACCGATCAGTGCCGGTGCGCCTGCCTCGCGGCCGGCCGCGGTGAGAATCGCTGCGCCGCGCGCCTGCTGCACAGACTGCTGAAAGGTGGTGAACAGACCGGTCGGTCCGCGCAGCAGCCCCAGATCGTCTTTGAAGGCGATCACCGGCGCAGGCGCCTGCGTGACGTTCTCGACCGTTTCGCCGAAGATGTCGCGCTGGCGATGATCGGACGGGCCCGAGAGCTGCGTGGTCCCGAGCGCAACCGTTCGGCGGAACGCGTCCTGCGAGAAGAACGCGACTCTGCCACCACGCTGAACGAACGCTCGCAGCGCCACGCCCAGCTCGGCGGTGATCCAGCGTTCATCGCCGGTGAAGAGGATCGCGTCGTGACTCTTCAGCGCAGCGACGGGGTTGGCAGCGAGCGCAGCGTCGGTTGTCGTCTGCGCGCCAAGACCGGGTTGCGAACTCGTCAGGTACGCGGCGAGCGCGCCCTCGTTCTGGGCGAAGCCGGGCGTGCCGGTCTGCAGTGCGAGAAAGCGGTTCAACTGAACCCGGAGCTGCTTGCCCGGCGGCAGCTGCTGAAACGGGTCGGGAAAGCCGTCGCCGGTGACGTCGACCTGGTTGGCCGCCTGCCACGCGATCGCGGGCTGCACGATCAGCAGCTTCTGATTGCGACCGGCGGTGATCGGCACCGGCGTGCGGGCCACGCCGCGATCGCCGCGTACTGGCCTGCGTGCAGCGATGCGCATCGTGTAGAGACCGCCGCTGACGCGCGGGACGTTCACGCGCAGCGTCGCACCGCGCGCGCGGCCGCTGGCGATCGTCGGCCCGCCGACGCGCGTGAGCCTGTAGGAGTAGCCGCCGCTGGGCGGGTTCACGCGGAAGCTCGCGCGCGTGCCGATCACAACGGGCCTGACCGGAGGGGCGATCTGCACGCCCGTGAGCGTCACGCCGGCGAGTCCGCGCGTGGTCCCGACGCGCGGTGGCAGCTCGGTGCTGCTGGTCCCGACATTGCTCGCGGCGTCGCAGGCCCGCGCGACGATCACGTAGCTGCCGACAGGGGCCGGCCGGGGCCGGCCGGTCGTCTTCACTCCGAGGCACTGCTCGCGCCAGCGCTGGAAGTTGCCGATCGACTGATCCCAGCTGCCCGAATTCTTGCCCTGGGAACTCACGAACGCTGCAACAGGCTTCGCCTCGGTTCGCTGACCGCGCACGCGATAGACAAGAAACTCGGCGCGTTTGGAAGTCCCGACGCCGGAGTAGGTCACCGTGACCGGTTTGCGTCCACGCAGGATCGAAACGCTGTGGCCGCCCTGCACATTGGCCGTCAGCTTCGGCGGCACTGAATCGACAACGAAGAACTGATCCGGCACGAACGTGCGACCGCTCTTTCTGAGCGTGATGCGCACGCGATAGGCGCCGTCGGCGACCGCCGCTCCGCGGTTCTTGTCGCCGGCAGCATCGACGAAGCCCCGATAACGACCGTTCCAGTAGAAGGTGTGCGGCCCGGCCGGGAGCCGCTCGTCGTCAGCCAGGGCGCGTACGGCGCGGCCGGTGCGGTCGACGACCTCGACCGTGACGACGTCGTCCTCTTTGGTTCTGAAGCGCACGCGGCCCTTGTCGTCGAAACCGTCGGCGTTGGGCGAGATGTAGCGCTTGATGTTCACCGAGTAGACCAGCGGATCGGTGTTCTTGAGTCGCTGCGCGACAAAGAATGCGAAGAACGTGGCGAGCACGAGCAGGCCGAAGACAACTCGTGAGATCTGCGTGGCGCGGGTCACGCCGTGCGAACTACTGATCGAAGTCCGCGCCGAGCACGACGATCACCGGCACAGATCCGCCGGCCGCGAGCACGTCATCGTTTGCCGGCTTGATTTCGGTGACTGCCAGTTCCTTGGCCACTTCGGTCGCTTCCTGTTTGCTGCCGGGGGCGTAGTAGACGATGCTCGTCGGATGGACAGTTCCGTCGTTGAGGTTGCCGGTCGTGGTGTCGGTGAACCCTGCTTTGTTCAGGCCCGTCGCCGCAGTCGCGGCAATACCGGCCGTGTCGGTGCCGTTGAGCACCGCGACCGTGACGGCGGCACGGTTGATCCGCGGGTCGCGATTGGTCGCTGTGTTCGGCGTCTCCTTGGCGGCAGATCCGCTCGACTCCTTGCCGGTGGTCGCGGCGTCGTCGCCACCGAGCAACTGCGTTCCGATCAGAATCACCGCGAAGATGGCGACCAACACGCCGGCGACGGCAAAGGGCACTCGACTGCGGTGCTCGGCTGGCGGATCGAGCGCCTCAAAGTGGCCTGAACCCGTCGCTCCGGTCGAGAGGTAGTAGTCCGGGATCGGCGGGGTCGCCGGGCTGCGGACGGCCGTGAACTCAGAGGTGTCGAGCGGCGGGAGCGGCGGGAGCGGCGCCGCGGCGCGGGCCGCGGCCGGCGTGGACGGCAGGGGCAGGTTCTGCTCGGGCTGGGCCGGTACAGGTTCGGGAGCATCGTTTTCGGGTGGGGCCGGGTGGACGATCGTGTCGCCGGCTCCGGCGCTTGCAGCGGCCACCTCGTAGGGCGCCTGCTCGGCGGAACCCTCGGCTTCTTCGGCGGCGTCGTCCGTGACGTCAGCTTCGGCTTCGGCTTCGGCTTCTGCTTCTGCTTCTTCGTCTGCCTCGACCTCGGCCTCTTCGCCGAACTCCTGCCCGACGACGTCGTGGGCCTGCGTCTCTTGCGAATCGGTCTGCACGAGCGGGGCCTCGGCCACCTCGGAGACTTCTGGCGTGGCGGCCGCCGGAACCACGAGCGGCGCGGCAGAGACGTCCACGCCGGCATCCTGGGCGATCCCCGCCGCAGCTGCGGCTTCGGACTGCCTCATGGCCATCGACTCATAGGCCTGGGCAATCGCCTGTGAGGCGATCTGCTGGGCACGCAGCTCGACCTCGCCGGCTCGCTCGGGCTCGCGGCCGGCCCACTCGCGCAATCGGCGCACGTCGCGCGCCTGCGAGAAGTAGAGCATCGCGAGAACGGCAAGGCCGATGATTCCGGCAAAGCCGGCAATCGCGCCAAAGTTGAGAAGTATGTCCTTGAGTTCGCCCACAGTTGCATCTGGCCGACGCGCGCCAGGGCGCGTCGACTGATCGTTGGAGTCTAGGACTCGGGTAACGCGGATTCAGTCGTCAGACCGGCCGCCGCCTGAACGAGATCCGCCAGCGCCTGCGGCTTTCCGATAACCATCAGGCGTTCTACCTCATCAAAGATTTCCTCGACTCGCGCCGGGTCCAACGTTTCGCGCTCAGCGCGAACGATCTTTTCGGCCGCTGTGGATTGCGGAGTCTCGTCCGGGTTGTAGAGGTCCTCATGCAGCTTTTCGCCCGGTGAAGGCGCGGTGACGACGATCGGAATGTCGACGTCGGGCTCGAGCCCGGCGAGCGAAATCATGTTTCGGGCGAGGTCGATGATCTTGACCGGCTCGCCCATCTCGAGCACGAAGACCTCGCCGCCACGACCCAGGTCGCCGGCACGGATGATCAGCTGCACGGCCTCTGGGATCGTCATGAAGTAGCGGGTCATCTCTGGGTGGGTGACCGTGACCGGACCGCCCGCGGCGATCTGGCGCCTGAAGATCGGCACGACACTGCCGCTCGAGCCCAGGACGTTGCCGAACCGCACCGAGCAGTAGGTCGTCCCCTCGTGTCGCGACTGTGCTGACTCGATCGCCCACTCGGCGAGGGCCTTGGAAGCGCCCATGGTGGTCTTGGGTTTGACCGCCTTGTCGGTGCTGACGAGCACGAAGCGACGCACTCCCGCCTGACCGGCCAGCTCTGCGACCGAGCGTGTGGCGATCGCGTTGTTGCGGATCGCCTCGACGGGGTTCTCCTGCATCAGTTGCACGTGCTTGTAGGCGGCGGCATGAAAGACGACCTGAGGTTTGAACTCTTCGAAGATCTGCTGCATTCGCGGGACGTCCTTGCAGTCCCCCAACACCGCCTCGACGCTGCCGAAATGGCGGTCGTCCTCGAGTTCGCGGCGGATGTTGAAGAGATTGTCCTCTGCGTGGTCGACGAGGATGATCTTGCGCGGTCGCACCCGGGCGATCTGACGGCAGA
>JAEMRJ010000028.1:0-7176 GCA_016463365.1 Thermoleophilaceae bacterium
CCGGGCGTGTCCTTCGGGACGATGAACGAAGCCTGGCCACGGGTGCCGAGCTCCGGGTCAACGCTGGCCACGACAACCGTGACGTCGGCGATTCCGCCGTTGGTGATGAAGACCTTCGAGCCGTTGAGGACCCACTCGTCGCCTTCGAGCTTTGCTGTGGTGCGCAGCGACTTCACGTCGGATCCGGCCGACGGCTCGGTCACGGCGTAGGCGCCGAGGTGCAGGTCGTCCCCGGATGCGAAGCATTTGGGCACCCACTGCATGACCTGCTCCTGCGTACCGGAGGAGGCGATTCCGGCTGCCGCGAGGCCCGAACCGGCGATCGAGAGGGCGATGCCTGCGCATCCCCAGTGCATCTCTTCGGCGTAGATCGTGGCGAACTGGCCCTGGGGGTCAGTTCCCATCGACATCATGAATTCAAGGGTCCCGATTCCTTCCTTGGCCGCTGCCTTCATGACGTCCCACGGCACGGTCTGATCCTTGTCGTGCTGCATGGCGACGGGGCGAATCTCTTCAACGGCAAACTTATGAATGCGTTCCTTGAGCGCTAGCTGCTCAGGGGTGTAACCGAATTCCACGTTTTGGCTCCTGTTAGGAAATTGGGAGAGGATTGCGCCGCGGGCGTCCTATGGGTATGCGGCGTGCAGGGAAGAATTGTATCCGCGCGGTGCACGTTCAACAGCATTTGGGCCACAGTTGCGACCGGGTTAAGCCACCTCCAGGACGCCCCGCGCACGAGTATCGTGCCCGTTGCATGTCGCCCTTCCGCCGCCACAACCGCCGATTGTTACCTGCATCGCTGCTCGCGCTGACGGTCGCGCTGACACTTTCCGGTTGCACGCTGGGCGACCAGGGCCTCCAGCAGACAAATCTGGACAGCACGACTTCGGTCGAAGATTTCTCGCGCGGGTCCGGCTCTCCGGCGCTGACGACACGAAACACGATTCGTATCCCCGGCGCCGATCCGGCTGCAAACGCTGCTGCTGCGGCGATCACCGTTTATCCGTCGAGCAGCTCGTTCACCCGCCCGACGGCCGTGTCTGTGGTCGAAGAGAACGACTGGCGCGAGGCCATCGCCATGAGCGTTCTGTCGGCACCACCGCTGAGCGCGCCGCTGCTTCTGAGCGGATCGGATTCGATGCCAGACGTGACGAAGTCGGCGATGGCCGCCCTCAGTCCCAGCGGTGTCGTGATTCCTGGGCAGACGCTGCGACCGAAGGCCTTCACCGCCGGCACCCTCGAGCTGCCTGACCGCACCCCACGCGTAAACCTGGTCGACGACACCTACGAGAACCTCTCGCTCGCGGTCGATCGACTCTGGATACGCCTGACCGGCGGCAAGCCGTCCAAGCAGGTGATCGTCACCACAGCCGATCCCAACCTCAAGCGCTACGCCCTGCCCGCCGGGCCGCTCGCCGCAAACACCGGCAGCCCGGTGTTCTTCGTCAACAAGGACACTGTGCCGCTCGCCACCCTGCGCGCAATTCAGGACCACAAGAAACCTTCGATCTACGTGGTCGGTCCGGAATTCGCGATCAGCGATCAGCTGCTCACCGTGCTGCGCAAGTACGGGACGGTCCGCCGCATCGCGGGCCCGAACCCGACACAGAACGCCGTTGAAGTCGCGACCTTTTCCGATCCCGCCACAGAATGGGGCTGGGGCATCACTGATCCCGGCCACGGCTTCGTGATCACCAACTCGCACAACGAGATGAACGTGGCCGCTGCGACAACGTTGTCGGCCGGCGCCGCCTACGGGCCACTGCTGCTCAACAGCAACGCCAAGGTCGTCGACCGCGAACTGCGCAACTACCTGCTCGACGAGCAGTCCGCCTACATCGACAACCCCGCCAACGCGGTCTACAACCGCGCCTGGCTGCTGGGCGACGAGGCGCAGCTCTCGCCCGGGATCCAGGCGACGTTCGACAAACTGCTCGCGGTCACCAAGCTCGAGCCCGACGGCGCCACCGGCGCCACGGGCGACGGCGCGACCGCACCGACGCCGTAGTTCATACACTGCTTTTGATGAGCGAGTTCGAGAATCCAGGGCTGAAGACCGCGGGCCAGAACATCAGCGTCGACGATGTCCGCGCACTCGCGGGCGCGGCCACGCCGCACTTCTCGCTCCAGGTTCGCAATCGGCTCAGGCGGCTTGTCGCTCCGCTGCCCGCAGACGATCCAGCGCGACAGCTCGCAGAGCTCGAGATCGCGAAGCTTGAGAAGCTTGCCGTCGAAGGCCAACGCGGTTCCGGCTCAGACCTTGAGCCGTTGAACCAGAGCTAGCCCTCCCCTCGGGCTACACGATTTTCACATTCGGGGCGCGTGCCGCGAATAGCTTGTTCGCACCATGCTGACGAGGCTCTCTCAATCGTTGACCGCGCTCGCCGCAATCTGCCTGTTCGCCGTGTTCGTGTCGGCGGGATCCGGAGCCGTCAACCCTGGGCTCCTACCCCTCTACAAGCCGGTGGCCACGAGCGTTCCCGATCGGGCCAGAGCAGTGTTCGCGACTTTCAACGAGACGACACCGGTCGTCCCGCCACTCGCGGTGCAAGAAATCGCCGAAGTCGATCCGGCCACCGGACATTCGCTTTTCGGGATGAACATTGCCCTTGCAAGGCCGACGTATTCGTCCTCCGACGGCAGCCGAAAACTGCATCAGTGGTTGATTCCCTCGGCTGACGGAACCGTTTCAGCGGTCGAATTCGACGGGAAGAGTCGCGGGCCGTCTGGCGTTTCGTTCGCAATCCCGATCGACAAACCGTTCGAGAAACACGGCAGTGTTCTGTACTCCGAAGGTTCGAAGAAAGGGAAAACCGCCATACATGGACTGGTTCCCGACTCAATCAAGACCTTCAAGTCGATCACGAAACGCAAAGGTAAGAAGCGGCTCACCCGCACTCACAAGATTCGCAACAACACGATCTCTATTGAGATGAACACACCCGATTACGTAGTCGTCGGCAACAAGAAAACCAAGATCGTGATCGAGCCGGGAATCCCGATCGGCGAAGGAGAGTTCTTCGCCGAGTACAACTAGCTCAGACCGACTGCAGAGCGCCCGACGACTCGAACGTGTCGTCGATCAACTTCGCTGCCGCCGGGTCAGTCGCTGCGGCGTCTTTGTCCGCCTGAATGTCAAGCGAGCTGAGCAGCGCATTGACGATCACGGGATCAAACTGGGTGCCGGCGTGGCGGACGAGCTCAGCGCGGGCTTCTTCGACCGGCATCGCCTCGCGGTAGGGCCTGTCGCTGGTCATCGCGTGGAAGGCATCGCAGACGAGCACGATGCGGCTGGCCAGCGGAATTGAAGTGCCCTTCAGGCCATCGGGATAGCCGTGGCCGTCCCAGCGCTCGTGCTCGTGCCTGATCGCCTGTGCCACTGACTCGAGCCCCGGGATGCGTGCGACGATGCGCTCGCCGATCACCGGGTGCTGCTTCATGATCTCCCATTGCGCGTCGTTGAGCTTGCCGGGCTCATGCAGAACTTCGTTGGGAATCCCGATTTTGCCGATGTCGTGGAGCAGCGCCACATCGGAGATCGTCTCGACCTCGTGAAGCGGCAGATCAAGTTGGTCGGTCACGGAGTTCACGAGCTCCAGCGTCTCTGCGGAGTGCTCGCCCGTGTATCCATCGCGCGCAGAGAGCGCAGCGCAGAGTGCTTCGACGGTGGCCTTGAAGCGACGGCGCTCAGTGCGGCTGATCCCGCGCACCCGGTTGGCGAGGATTCCCACCATCGCTGACGTGGCGATATACGTGGGCATCGCCACGAGCAGCTGCTCGAGGTTCACCGGTCCGGGCCTCAGGAATTCGGCTGTGATGAAGACCGCACTCCAGAGCAGGTAGCCGGTGATCATCACATCCCAGCGCCCCCAGTAGAAAAACGCCAGAAAGAGCAGCGCGAACAGGTGGAAAGCCGAGATGCCGGGCTTGTTCAGGACGACGGTCCCAGCTGCGATCACCACTGTCGCGTAGGCGATCATCGGCAGTACCCACCAGCGGTCCGCCCGGTACCACGGGATGATCAGCGAAGCGATGAAGCCGAGCGAACAAAGACCGAGCAGAATCAACGCATCAGCGGTGATCACGTCGGTCGAGACCATGTAGATCGACGCCAGGACTGTGCCGAGCAACCACGCGAACGCAGCGAGGCGCCCGACCCAGATGAACGTCTGCTGGGCTTCGGCCTTCAGGCCTTGCCAACTCGCTGAATCATCATTGGCCATCTGGCCTTTGTCCAAGACTTCGTAATGCACAGCGTGTCCTCAAACTTCCTGCACCGCCTGAGCCTCCCCAGACCCGTTCGGCGCTTCCCTCCCCGAAGTTCTACCCCCAAGGTGCGACAAGTATGACATTCGTTACAAACAAAAACAAGCCGAAAACGCGGTATTTACGGCAATTGCGCGATAGTGCGCAAATGTCTGCTCAGGAGCATCAAACCGTGGCTGCGGTCATCCGGGCGGGCGTGCTGAAATTGCTGCTGGCAGCCAGCACGCGGCGGTCACGCTCGGGCGGCTCGCGGCGGTCGAGCACATGAAGAAGGGCGCCGACAACCGTCGGGTCGAACTGGGTTCCGGCGTTGCGAGAAAGTTCCAGACGCGCTTCATCGACGCTCATCGCGTTGCGGTACGGACGATCGCTGGTCATTGCGTGAAAGGCGTCGCAGACGAGCACGATGCGACTGGCCAAGGGGATCTCGCCGGACTTCAGGCCGTCGGGGTAGCCCCCACCGTCCCATCGCTCGTGCTCGTGGCGGATCGCGCGGGCCACCTCTTCCAGCCCGGGGACAGTCACAACGATGCGCTCCCCGATCACCGGATGCTGCTTCATCACTTCCCACTGCTCGTCGTTGAGCTTGCCCGGTTCGTGCAGAATGTCATTGGGAATGCCGATTTTTCCGATGTCGTGCAGCAGTGCGACGTCGGCGACGTACTCACAGGCGTTGCTCGTCAGCCGCAATTCTTCGCAGATCGCAGTCACGAGCCAGAGCGTCTCCTGGGAATGCGCTCCCGTGTAGCCGTCGCGCGCGGTCAGCGCCGTCGAGAGCGCCTCGATCGTTGCCTTGTAGCGGCTGCGCTCATTCACCCGCATCGTGTTGAAGCGGGCGGCAAGCACACCGGTCAGAAGCGCAACGGCAAACATCGCGGGCAGCGTGATGATCAGCGCCGAAGATGCGTCACTGACCTGGCCGGTGGCAACCGGCAGTGCGAAGACCAGCGCCGATCCGAAGAGATTGATGAACACGATTTTGCGCTGGTCCCAGAAGAAGCAGGTGAGCGCCATCATCGGCACCAGCAACAGAACCGAAAGCGTCGCGACGTCAAATGCGTAGACCGAAGCGGTGATCGCCAGCAGCGAGACCCAGTACATCGTCAGCTGCCATTCGCGGCGAAGGCGCTCCCACGGGACAAACGTGCCGAAAGCGGCGGCGATCGCGGTCAACGAGACCAGGGTGATTGTTTCGGACGTCCAGCGGTCCGTGATGCTTGCGTAGATGATCGCGGAAATGCTTGCTCCAAGCATGCCGATAGCAAACAGCGTGCCAAGGATTTCGCGCGTGTCGCGGCTGGACTGGTAGGCAGCACCTACAGAGATGACGTTTTGAATCCGAGTTTCAGCGTCGGTCGCCTGCATAAGAACTCCTGAGCTCTCTGGCACCTGATTCTTGCCGAAGAATCGATGTCGCGTCGTTCGCGCATCGATCCTTTGTTGACATTTCTTTGGATGATCCCGTAAATCGCCGGGGCCGGCGGCGACGCGGGTTTGGGTCGGTTACTTGATGGTCAGTTCTGCGCGCGGGTCGGAATCCCGGCCCGCGAGCTTTAGAACTGCAACAAATATTTCAGGCGGGCCCGCGCGCACCTAGACGCGTTGGATCAGTGTGGCGGTGCCGATGCCCCCTCCGCAGCACATCGTGACGATCCCCCATTCCTTGTCTGCGCGCTCAAGCTCGTGCAGCATCGTTGTGATCAGGCGCGCGCCGCTGCCGCCCAGCGGGTGGCCCAGCGCGATCGCGCCGCCGTTGACGTTCACGCGGTCCCAGTCGGGATTCAGCTCGCGCCGCCAGGCCGCGACCACGGACGCGAAGGCTTCATTGACCTCGAAGAGATCGATGTCGTCGACGGTCATGTTGTTGCGCTCGAGGATCTGCCTGGTGGCCGGAATCGGACCCGTCAGCATGATCACCGGGTCAACTCCGACCGTGACCTGGTCGACGATCCGCGCGCGCGGCGTCAGGCCGAGCTCTTCGGCCTTTGTCTTCTCGGCGAGCAGAATCGCGGCCGCGCCGTCGGAGATCTGACTGGAGTTGCCGGCCGTGGTGACGCCGTCTTCTTTGAAGGCGGGCTTCAGGTTGGCGAGCGAATCAAGGGTGGTCGCCCTGAGACCCTGGTCAGTCGCGTAGGTGGCGCTGTCGCCGTTGTTGCCGACGGTCATCGGAAGGATCTCGCGCTCGAAGCGACCTTCGTCGGTGGCCTGCTGGGCGAGCTGCTGGCTGCGCAGACCGAGCTCGTCGAGTTCGCTGCGTGGGATCTCCCACTGCTCGGCGATCATCTCTGAGCTGAGGCCCTGTGGGATCAGCTGGTAGCGGTCGTAGAGCTCCTTGGTGAATGGGACGCCGACGAGGTCGCTGATGCCGGGTTGGAATCCCACGCCCATCGGGACGTGCCCGAGGTGCTCGACGCCGCAGGCGACGGTGATGTCATCGGCGCCGCTGGCGATCAGACCCGCGCCGAGATTCGTGGCGTGCTGACTCGATCCACACTGGAGGTCAAGCGTGGTGGCCGGGACGTCCATCGGCAGGCCGGCCTGGAGCCAGGCGTTGCGGCCGATGTTGAGGGACTGCTCGCCGATCTGCTGCACGCAGCCGGCGAGGACATTGTCGACTTCCGTCGGCTCCAGACCGGCGCGTTCAAGCACTGCCTTCTGGACGGAGCCGAGAAGCTCGTTCGGGTGGGTGTCCTTGTAGTAGCCCTTTTCCTTGTGCCCGCGGCCGACCGGGGTGCGTACTGCTTCGATGATCGTGACTTCGCGGCTGCTGCCCGTCTGCATACTCATGTTCTGGATGCCTATCCTTGTCGCTCGCTGGCTCAGGTTTTGAACCAGTCCGTTCTTGTTGCTGTTCATTGTTTCAATCTTTGAGGGGAATCTCGTGAGTGAAAAGTTGGGAATCGTCGGAAG
>JAEMRJ010000028.1:7276-19673 GCA_016463365.1 Thermoleophilaceae bacterium
TTGTTTCAATCTTTGAGGGGAATCTCGTGAGTGAAAAGTTGGGAATCGTCGGAAGTGGTCTGATCGCGACCGGCCTCGCTGTTGCATCTGCATCGGCTGGAGGAGACGTTGTGATCCGTGCGCGCTCGGAGGCTTCGGTTGAAAAAGCGAAGGCTGCGATTGACAAGGCGACTTCGCGGTTGGACAATCCCGAAGAGGTTGTCGCGCGGATTGTCCACACCACGGAGCTCTCCGATCTCGCAGATCGCACCTACGTGGTGGAGGCTGTCAGCGAGGATTACGAAGTGAAGAACCCGCTGCTGGCTGAGCTTGCCGGCGTGATTTCCGCAGATGCGGTTCTGGCTTCGACCACTTCGTCTCTGAGCGTCAACAAGCTGGCCGCTGCCGCTGGGATTGCCGAGCGCTTTGTCGGCTTCCACGTGTTCTCGCCGGTGCCGGTCATGAAGCTGATTGAGATCGTCTACGCGGATGATGCTTCGGAAGATGTCCGCGCGCGCTCGCGTGCGTTGTGCGAGGCGATCGGCAAGGTCGGAGTGGAAGTGCCGGACACCCCGGGCTTCATCGTTAACCGCCTGCTCTTCCCGTACCTGTTTGACGCGGCGCGGTTCCTGGAGACCTCTGGACTTGAACCGGAGGCCGTCGACACGGCCATGAAGCTGGGCGCGAACTTCCCGATGGGCCCGATCGCGCTTCTGGACTACGTGGGCCTGGACGTCTCGATCGCGATCGGCGAGCAGATCGGTGTGGAGATTCCGGCGAACTGCCGCGCTCTGCTCGATGCCGGCAAGCTCGGCCGCAAGACCAAGCAGGGGTTTTACGACTACAACAAGTAGTCGGGGGTGCCGTCGGCTGCGCTCGGCGAGCGGTTCTATGCCAAATTCTGCATCAACATACGTCCTGCCGCACGTCGGCAAGACGTATGTTGATGCGTTTTTTCGCTTGGGAATCAGATCGGGCGGTATGGGTGGAGTGCTGGATCGATGCCCCAGCGCTTGAGTTTTGATTCGACCCTCGCTGGACCCGTGCGATTCATGTACTCGCGGTAACCGCTCTCACCGCCGAAGACGTCCATCGTCAAGTCGTTACGGAGCCAGTGCGAGTTTCGTTCACCGATGTGGACAGCGTTGCTGCAGAACTCATTCCCCAGCTGCTGGATCGGGTCGTTGAGGATCGCGTAGCCGAGCATCTCCTTCATGTGATCCGGAGATCTGAGCGGATCGGCCGCATAGCGCGCATCAAAGACCGGTCCACGCCAGTTGTGTTCACGGTTGTAGTACTTGCCGTACCCGGTCAGAACGCGAGTCATCAACTTCCTCATGCCGTCGGCCGAGTACTGGTGAACGACCAGATGGAAGTGGTTGTCGAGGATGCAGTACGCCAGGACCGCAACTTCATCAAACAACTTCAGGTACGGCCTCCGCTGGGCATCGCGAGTAACCGTTGGACTCAGGTACCAGGAGAGCCGACCGAGGAACTCCCGTTTGTCGATGTTTCGCAGAAACGGCTTGAGTGTCCCCACCCCATGAGACGTGACCTGGAACGTCTGATTCGCCGCATTTCGCGGCTTCAACTGCACCCCACTGGCCATCCAGAACCTCCAAGTAGAAATAACCTTCCACTTGCTTAAGGGTTTGGGCAAGAGTCATTTACCCCCCCTTGGCAACATTTTTTTGCATCGACATACGTCCTGCCTGCTCGCGGCAGGACGTATGTTGATGCAACTTCTGGCTAGTCGACGGGGACGGCTGCGATTTCGGCCGTCTCGCCGTGGCCCACTTCGGCGATGCGGACGGCTTCGATGCGGTTCTCGCGCACGCTCTCGACCCGGATGACGTAGCCGTTGGCACGGATCGCGTCGCCGCGCTTGGGCAGCCTCCCGAGCTCGGCAAACACAAACCCGCCGACGGAGTTGTAGGCGTCAGAGTCCACCGGCAACTCAATCCCGTGATCCTCAAGGTCGACCAGTGGCACGTGGCCGCGCACAAACAGGTCGCCGTTTGCAAGTCGACGCATCGCGCTGAGCGCTGAATCGGTCTCGTCGTCGATCTCGCCGACGACCTCCTCGACGATGTCCTCGACCGTGACGATTCCGACCGTACGGCCGTACTCATCAACCACGATCGCCATCGACATGCGCTCGCGCTGCAGATCGGCCAGCAGGTCATCCAGAGGTTTTGTCTCGGGCACGACGTACGCGTCCTTGACGGCTTTGCCGATCGTCGCATCCTCACCCTTGGAGAGCATCAGTCGCACCAGCGAGGACAGATGCAGCACGCCCTTGATCTTGTCGGTCGAGCGATCCTCGGTCACAGGCAGCCGGGTGTGACCGGAAGATGTGCAGCGGCGCAGGGCCACCTCGACGGTGTCGTCGACGTCGATCGTGACCACGGCGGGGATCGGCGTCATCACGTTTCTCGCCTCGTTCTCGTGCAGCTCGAAAACGCCCGAAAGCATGTGCGCCTCCCCCGGGTCAAGCGTGGAGTGCGAACGGCCGTGTTCGACCAGGGCGCGCAGGTCCTCGCCGGTTGCGCCGAGTTCCATCTCGGAAGCGGGCCGAATCCCGAACAGACCGACCAGCCGGTTGGCGGCGCCGTTCAGCACCACGATCGCCGGTGAGAAGATGCGCTTGAAGATGCTGAGTGGCCCCGCGAGCCACCGCGCGGTCTGTTCGGGCTTGGCGATTGCGATCGATTTTGGCGCCAGTTCGCCGATCACGATGTGCAGCACTGTGATGATCGTGAAAGCGATTGTGATTGAGATCGCGGTCGAGGCATTCGCGCTCAGGGAGTCCCCGAGCCAACCTTCGATCAGGTGGCCGAGCGCCGGTTCGCCGGCGAAACCGAGCCCGATAGAGGCAAGCGTTATTCCTAGTTGGCAGGCCGAAAGGTAAGAGTCGATCTGCGACATCGCGGTGAGAGCTGCGCGATTTCGACGCGATTCATTCACGCCTTCTTCGTCCGGATTCTCGAGCAGCGACGCCTTCGCGCGCACCAACGAGAACTCAGCGGCGACAAAGAAGCCGTTGATCAGCACCAGCAGCAGCGTGACGAGCAGAAGGAGGTAGGTCATGCAGAGGCCTCCCGCGTCGGGCGCAATTTGGGCTGGCTACTTCGAGGAGGCGCGTCTTCGGGGACGTCCATAAGTCCTGTCCAAGCTAGCAGCAGGTCAGGCCAGCCCGTCGATCGCATCGGCGAGCGCGAAGTCCTTGTCGGTCACGCCGCCCTCGGAGTGCGTGGTCAGCGTCACGGTCACGGTCTTCCAGCTGATTCCGACGTCCGGGTGATGACCTGCGGCTTCGGCGACCGGGAGGATCGCATTCAAAAACGCGACCGCTCCCTTGAAGTCACCGCGGTCAAATTCCTTGACCAGTTTGTCACCGCCGCCCGTCTGGACGTGCTCCCACCCCGAATTCATGCGCCGATCCTACGCCCCGCGGCCTAACCTTGCGCCATGCGCATCGCGAGCCTTGTCCCATCTGCCACCGAGTTGCTTTTCGCCATAGGCCTCGGCGACGACGTCGTCGCCGTCACCCATGAGTGCGACTACCCACCCCAGGCCGCTGACCTCCCACAGCTCACCACCAGCGTGATCCCTGCGGAACTGCCTCCGGGCGACGTCGACGCCCTCGTGCGCGGCCTCGTGACAGAAGGCAAAGCGCTGTACACGCTCGACGAAGAACTGCTCAAAGAAGAAGAGCCCGACCTGATCATCGCCCAACAGCTCTGTGATGTCTGCGCTGTCTCCTACGAAGACGTGAAGGCCGTGGCCGCGCGCATGGAGTCGCAGCCGAAGGTCATCTCGCTCGACCCGACGACAATCGGCGAAGTGCTCGGCGACATTCGCACGATCGCGCAGGCGACCGACGAGAAGGATCTGGGCGTGGACCTGGTCCGGCTGCTGGCCGATCGCATCGACGATGTGAAGATCGCGCTCAAAGATGTCGGCCGCGATTCCGGGCCCGATCGGATCAATGTCGCGGCGCTTGAGTGGCTCGACCCGATCTTCCTCGGCGGCCACTGGGTGCCGCAGATGATCGAGCTGGCCGGCGGGATGGACTTCCTCGGGCTGCCCGGAGAGCCCTCGCGCGAGTCCGACTGGGACCAGGTGCGAGCCGCAGAGCCGAACACCGTGATCCTGATGCAATGCGGATACGACGCCGCGCGCAGCGCCGATGAGGCGGAAGATTTCGCCCAGGAGCTCAGCTCACTGGGTGCCGAGCGAATCTTCGCGACCGATGCCAACGCCTACTTCAGCCGCCCCGGCCCGCGGCTCGTGGACGGGATCGAGCTGCTGGCACACACGCTCCACCCGACGCTGTTCCCTGAGCCGGCAGCCGGCGCGATGATTCCGCTGACGACCTGAGCGAGAAGCCTCAGCCGACGAACTGCGGGTACTCGTTGCGTGCGAGCAAGATGCAGGCGGCGTAGAGAATCAGCCCCAACGACACGACCATCGTCGTGCCGATCCAGCGACGCTTTCCGTGCACGCCCAGCAGCCCGTGACGCTCGCCCACCTTGAACAGAATCAGCGCGCAGATCACGCCGCCGAGCATGCCTCCGAGGTGGCCGCCCTTGGAAATTGAGGAGTTCCCGAACGTGATGAAAAGGTTGATCGCCACGAGGATGCCGATCTGCTGCAGCGCCTCCCTGTTCTGGCGCGACCAGGCCACGACCAGCGCCATTCCCATCAGGCCGAAGACCGCGCCCGAGGCCCCTGCCGACGGAGTTTCCGGTTCGAGGATCATCGCGCCGAGCGAACCGGCGATCAGCGAAGTCATGTAGATCGCAAGCATCTGCACTGCCCCGAGCTCTGGTTCGAGCATGCGGCCGAGCACGTAGAGCAGATACATGTTCAATGCGATGTGCAGAAGGCCGAAGTGCAGGAAGCCGGGCGTGATCACCCGCCAGTACTCGCCGTCGGCGATCAACGGCCCGAAGAACACGCCCTGCTCAGTCGCCCAGCCCTGGACGCTTGAAGTCATCAGTCCGAGCTGCGCACCCGTGGCGATCTGAAGCAGGAACACGGCAAGGTTGATCGCGATCAACGCGGTCGTGACCGGAGCATCACGCCAGGCAGCGGCGACCGGTCCCGGAGTGATGTCTGCGCGCGTGTAGACCTTCTGGCGTTCGCTGGAGCAGTCCGGACAGCGCATACCGACGGGCGAGGGCGTCATGCAGTCGGTGCAGATCGGATTTCCGCAGTTCGAGCAGGAGACGTTGGTCTCGCGGCCCGGGTGGCGGTAACAAGTTTGCTGTGAGGCTTCCACTGGGCGCAGAGAGTAAACGCGCCCGGGGCGGGAGCGGCTGATCAGCTGGTGAAGTCGCGTGCGGCGCGGCGGAGTTCGTCCCGCGCGTCCGCTGCAGCGTCGCCGATCGCGTCGGTCAGTGCCTTGACAGCGGCAGCGCCGGCGTCATCGTCGTGCCTGCGACGGCGCAGACCGATCACCACCAGCGCGCCCGCTGCAGCCCCGCCCGCTGCGAGCGCCACTGCCGGGCGGACCCAGTTGCGTGGATCGCCCATCGCGGCGAGTTCCCAGTCGGCGAGTTCTTCGGCGGCGCTGAATGAAATCTCCTGGAGGCGCGACTGCACCTCGTCGTACATCCGTGCGGGTGGCTCGACCGGGGCGAACGCTCGGCCGAGAATGCTTTCGATCGGCTCGTACTCGAAGTTGCTGCGATCGCTCATGACGCGGCCTCCACTTCGTCCTCGGCAAGCGCCTCTTCAAGCTGCTTGATGGCGCGGTGCAGGAGCACCTTGGTGGCGCCTTCTGTCTTGCCCATCGAGCGGGCGATCTCTCCGTTGTCCATACCGAGTGCGAAACGCATGATCAGCGCCTCCCGCCGGTCGTCGGAAAGCTCGGCGACCTTTGCGAAGACCATGTCGAGCTCTTCGCGGGCCTCGACCAGGTCCTCGGTGTCGTGCGTGTTGGCCAACTCGCCGGCCGCTTCGAGCGGCGACTGCGGCTTGCGGGAGCGGTCGCGATAGAGATTGATCGCAAGGTTCTGGGCGATGCGGATGAGCCACGGTCGCAGCGACCTTCCGTTGGACTCGGCGAGCGCCTTGGGCAGATGACGGTAGGCCTGGAGGAACACCTGCTCGGAGACATCCTCGGCGTCGTGGTGATTTCCGAGCCGGTAATAAAGGAACGAGTAGACGTCACGCAGGTTCGCTTCGTAGAGCTCGGTGAAGGCACGATCGAGCTCCTTCTTGTCCATTTTGTACGTGTCTGGTGCGCCCACACGGTCAGCCTACTTTGATTCAGGCGGCGCGCCGCACGATCGAAACCCACTCTGCAGGTTCAATCTCGCCGTTGATGAGATCACGCAACGCGAACACCGTCGGTGCGTCGAAGCCGGCGTTCTCGATCACGGTCGCAAGCAGCGGCACTGTGTCGACCGCCTCGGCGACGTGTCCGAGCTCTGTCTTGATCTGATCGGCGGGTACGCCCGAACCGAGCAGCTCGCCAGCGCGACGATTGCGACTTCCGGCGGCCAGGACGGTCGCGACCAGGTCGCCGGTGCCGGCGAGCCCGAGAAACGTTTCGTGGTCGGCGCCGTATGTTCCGGCGAACTCTTCGACCTCGCGGAAGGCGTGCCCAGCGGCTGCCCCGGCGGCATTCATGCCGGCGCTGCCGGCGGCGCTGGCGGCAAGCGCAGCGACGTTCTTGGCGCAGCCTGCGAGCTCGGTCCCGACCAGGTCTTTTGAACGCTCCACCCCCAGGCCAGCCTGCTCGAGCGTGTCGCCGAGCTGGCGACGAAGCGCGTCGTCGGGTGTGGCAAGCACAACGGACGCGCCGTGCAGAACGGCCTCAGCCGCATGCGCCGGGCCACCGAGACAGGCGATCGCACGCGTCCGCACGCGGGCGCCGACGTATTCAGAAGGCAGCGTTCCGAGCGGCGGCACAAGTCCCTTGCTGAGTACCAGCACTGCGCTGCGCGAGCCGATCCGGTCTGCGGCCTGTGCGACTGCGTTGGGGAGCTCCTTGGACGGGACGGCAAAGACGATCAGGTCCTGACCCGAAAGCTCGACAGTGGCGGCGGCCTTCACGCTCAGCTCTGGCGGCAGGTCGACCTCGGGCAGGTAGCGCTCGTTTCG
The DNA here is from genome assembly GCA_016463365.1 of Thermoleophilaceae bacterium. Next base: position 14,372 of record JAEMRJ010000028.1, read on the forward strand.
CCGTTCGTGTTCGATCTTGTTCGCCATCTCTTCTTCGCGCGTACCGAGCTCGACCTCCATTCCAGCCTTGGCCAGCAGCACGGCCACTGCGGTTCCCCAGGCCCCGGAGCCGATAACTGCAGCTCGGCGCATCGGCGGAAGCCCGCCCAGCCATTCCCACTGAAGCTCGACGCGCGGCCAGATCCGATCGGTCACTTCGACAGCTAGATCCTGCGATGCGTCGACGGTGTGCGGGAAGACCAGTGGATCGCCGGCACGGATCGAGACCTTGTGCGGGCGCACGCGCCAACCCTTGCGCACGTCCTCCGTACCGATCAGCGCGATCGGGACGATCGGCACGCCCGTCTCCAGGGCAAATCGACCGACGCCGCGGCGCGGCCGACCCAGCGACCCTGGTCGGATGCGCGTGCCCTCCGGAAAGATCACGAGACTGTCGCCGCGGTCGAGCAGCGCGTGTACGGTGATCAGCAACTCCTGGTCGGACTGCTCGCGCATCACCGGGATCGCGCCGAGCGAGTTCAGAAACCATCCTTGGAGTGGCTTCTTGAAGAGCTCCATCTTGGCCACGTAGAAGAGCGGCCGCTTGGTCATCGCTCCGATGATGAACGGGTCGAGAAAACTCCGGTGGTTGCTGGCGAAAATGATCGGACCATCGCTCGGCACGTGCTCGCGACCGATGCGGTCGAGGCGGAAATAGATCAAGAAGAACGGCAGCAGAAAAAAGCGCATGAAGCGGTAGAGCCACATGTTCACGCCCCTGGTCCGGGCTCGCTCATGGAACTTGAAGAAGTAGTCGGGCGGGAGCGCGTCGGCCTGGGGTGGCTGTTCCGGCTCGTCCTCGACCTGGGTCCGCGGCGCGACAACCGGCGTCTTCGGCCCGGTTTCAGGCGCAGGTGGACGCTCGGCGCGGGATGCTGCATCCTGCTCCGGCGGGGCGGTTGTGGACTCGTCGACGCTCATGGGTTAGTTGTACACGCTCGTCGCCACCGGGTTACGTGGAGCGAAGCCGGGAAGGGGACTCGAACCCCTGACCTACTGCTTACAAGGCAGTTGCTCTACCAGCTGAGCTATCCCGGCGCAGGTGCGAGATTACTTCGCGCTGGAGCATCCCGCCGTCTGAAATACTTGCGCCGTGTCGCCCGAGACTGTCATCCAAACCAGAGGCCTGACCAAAAGCTTTGGCAGCAGTCGCGCGATCGAGGACGTGACGCTGGACATCGAGCGCGGCGAGGTGTTCGGCCTGCTCGGCCCCAACGGCGCCGGCAAGTCGACGACATTGCGGTGCCTGCTGGGCCTGCTCAAGCCGACTTCGGGCACCTGCAGCATCTTCGAACACGACGCCTGGCACGACCGCGTCGAGGCGCACCGGCACATCGGCGTACTGCCGAGCGACTTCGCATACGAAAAGGAGCTGACCGGCCGCAAGGTGCTCCAACTGTTCGCGCGACTACGCGGGATCCCCGTCGACGAACGGGCTGACGCGCTGGCCGAGCGCCTGCATGCCGATCTCGATCGCCCTCAGAAAGAGCTCTCGCGCGGCAACCAGCAGAAGATCGGCCTGATTCTTGCGCTCGCACACGACCCCGACATCGTGATCATGGACGAGCCCACCGCGGGGCTCGATCCGCTGATGCAGGAGGAGTTTCTGCGCATCCTCGCCGAGATCAGCGCGCTTGGCCGCACGGTCCTGCTCTCGTCGCACAACATGGCCGAGGTCGAGCGGGCCTGCGATCGAGTGGCAATGATCCATCAGGCGAAAGTGCTTGAAATCGCGACGGTCAGCTCGGTCCTGGAACGTTCGCCGAAAGAAGTCCACGCGATATTCGCGGCTCCACCGTCACTCGGACGATTCGCGTCGATCGATGGCGTGAGCGCAGCTCGCGTAGATGGAAACGCACTTGAACTGCGGGTGCGCGGCAACGTTGACGCCGTTGTACGTGCGGCTGCCGAGCTCGAGATCGTTGACTTCGTCTGCGAACGGCCGAGCCTTGAGGCGGCGTTCGTCCAGCTCTACGAAGACGGCCCCGCTGCGGACGGTGACGACTGATGCTCCGCGGAGTTTCGACGCTGATCGGGCAGGCGCTGCGGCTGCGCCGCATGTCATTGCTCGCCTGGTCGCTCTCGCTCGCGGGACTGATCGTCACGTACGTGGCGATGTTCCCGTCGATCGAGGGCATCGACTTCGAGGCGATCCTCGAGCAGTACCCGAAGGAGTTGCTGCGCGCATTCGGTTTTGACGACACGGTCAAGCAGCTCACGACCGCGATCGGTTTCATCAACACCGAGCTTTTCGGGTTCATGCTGCCGTTGGCGATCGTGTTTCTTCCCGTCGGAATCATCGTGAAGATGACCTCACGCGCCGAAGAAGATCGCTATCTGGAGGCACTTCTGTCAGCTCCGATCGCGCGTTGGCAACTGATCGTCGCCGCGTCGATCGCCGCAACCATCGGCATGACGATCCCGATCATCGCGATGATGACAACGGGACTGGTGACCGCCTGGATCGCCGGCGTGGATCTGACGCTGAGCGAGATCGGGGGATCGGCGCTGAGCCTGCTGCCGATCGGCGCGCTCGGAGGTTCGATCGCCGTGCTGGTTGTCGGCGCGTCGCGCAGACACGGAATCGCGACCGCCATCGCTGCCGGCGTGATCGTCGTGATGTATCTGATGAATGTCCTTGCCGGATTCATCGAGTTCTTTGATGACACCAAGGGCCTGTCGATCTTCCACTACTACAGCGACTGGATCAACAAGGGCATCGTCTGGCCCGAGTTCTTTGCCTTTCTGGCGATCGCCGCAGTGCTGACCGCGATCGGCGCTGGTCTGTTTGAGCGGCGCGACGTCGGCTGATGGACGCTGCGCCAGCCGATCCCCGGGGACGACTGAGTCGCGTATTTCCAATCGTCGGCTGGCTTCCGTCCTACAAGAAGTCGGACTTCAGACCGGATTTCCTGGCCGGCGTGATCATCACCTGCCTGCTCGTCCCGGAGGGGATGGCGTACGCGCAGATCGCCGGGATGCCGCCACAGACCGCCTTCTATGTTGCCCCGCCGGCGCTGCTGCTCTATGCGATTTTCGCCAGCTCGCGAAAGTTGGTGGTGGTCGTCTCATCGACCCAGGCAGCGCTTTCGGCCGGTGCGATCGGTCTGGTCGCGACCGTCGGGACGGCCCAGTATGTGGAGCTGACTGCCGCGCTGGCCCTGCTCGTCGGACTGATCACGATGATCGCGGGCGTCTTCCGCTTCGGCGCCGTGGCCCAGTTCTTCTCGCCGTCGGTCCTCGTCGGCTTCGTCACCGGGCTGGCGCTGCTGATCTCGGTCAAGCAGTTGCCGAGCCTGCTCGGAATTGAGCCTGGAAAGGGCGATTTCTGGGAGCGCCTGCTGGATGTGATTGTGCACCTCGGGGACGTGCACGGGCCGACGCTGCTCCTCGGCGCGCTCTCGATCGCGGTGATGCTCACCACCGAGCGCGTTGCAAGCCGCCTGCCATCCGCGCTCGCGGCGCTGTTGTTCGGACTGCTGGCTTCGCGGCTGTTCGACTTGGCCGGTCACGGCGTCGAAGTGATCAACGAGATCCCCGGCGGCCTGGCTGCACCGCAGATTCCGGATGTCGGGGTCACCGACGTGACGCTGCTCTTCGCCTCTGCGGTCGGAATCGCACTGGTCAACTTTGCCGAAGGCAGCAGCATCGCGCGTGAGTTCGCCCAGAAGGACGGGGTACGGCTGGACGAGAACAAGGAACTGCTCGGCCTGGGCGCAGCAAACGTCGGCGCCGGGCTCTTCCAGGGGTTCGCGATCGGGGCGAGCCTCTCGAAGTCGTCGGCGGCATACCGACAGGGGATGCGCACCCAGATGGCCGGGATCGTCGCGGCGGGGTTGACTGCGCTGGTCGCACTGTTCCTCACCGGCCTGTTTGAAGGTCTGCCCGAGGCGACGTTGGCCGGCATCGTGATCGTGGCGGTCAGCGGGATGATCCGGTTGGGGCGGATCAGCAGCTTGCGGCGCCTGAACATGCCCGATTTCGGGTTGGCAGTGATTGCGACGCTCGCAGTCATGTCGCTGGAGACGCTCTTTGCCCTGATCTTCGCTGTGGCGTTGTCAATCGGCCTGATGGTTGCGCGCGCGGCGCGGGCGCCGGTGCGACGGCTGGGCCGAATGCCCGGTGGGCACTTTGCCGACCTCGATGAGCACCCGGAGGCGCGTGCGGAGAACATCGTGCTTGTGGTGCGACTGGATTCCGAACTCTTCTTCGCGAATGCTGACGCGGTTGCCGAGCAGGTCTACGCCGATGCAACCGCGGGGCCGCACATTCCGCGCGGAGTAGTGCTGGACCTCGAGGCGACCAACGACCCAGATGTGCCTTCTGGCGAGGCACTGATCCGGCTTGCCGAGCGCCTCCGGGCCGCGGGAATCCCGCTCGCGCTTGCGCGGGTCCACGAACCGGTGATCGAACTTTTCGATCGCGTCGGCGTGGTCGATGCCATCGGCCGAGAGTTCGTGACCGGCGACCGCGTCGAGGACACGGTCGAGCGGCTCGAAGCTGCGATCGGCTGATTCCGGGTCGTTGCGCCCAGGCGCGCTACGACCCGAAAAAGCCTCAGGTATGCAGTTCTAGAGGATGACGTTGCGCTCGTCGAGGTGCCCACCGACCTTGCGCTTGACGCGCTGGAGGGCGTTGTCCACGGTCTTTGCGTCGCAGTCGATCTTCACGCCGATCTCCTCGTAGGAGTAGCCGTCGAGGTAGAAGCGCAGAACATCGCCCTCGAGCTCGCTGAGCGTGGTCGACAGGCAGCCGACGAGGCTGGTGAGTTCTTCCGAGCTGATCACCTGGACGACCGGGTCGTGAACGTGGCTTCCGGGGAGCATTTCGTCGAGCGTCTGGTCGCCGTCGTCGTCACCTGCGCCCGGGGGCGAGTTGAACGAGACGTACTGGTTCAGCGGCGTGTGCTTGTTACGCGTGCTGGTTTTGACTGCCGTGATGATCTGACGGGTGATGCACAGCTCCGCGAAGTTGCGGAAACTGCTCTCACGGTCGGTGCGGTAGTCACGAATGGCCTTGTAGAGGCCGACGAGGCCCTCCTGGATCAGGTCATCGGAGTCTCCACCGATCAGGAAATAGGACGACGCCTTCAAACGGACAAATCCGTAGTAGCGCTTGCACACCATCTCGTATGCCTCGCTGTTTCCAGACTTCGCGAGGGCGATCAGGTAGTGATCATCAACCTCAGGTAGAGCTTTAGACTTTTGTCTGATGCGCCCTGCATTGGTGCGGGGAGCGAGCTCTTCTGATTCTTCGAGCGTTT
>JAEMRJ010000142.1 GCA_016463365.1 Thermoleophilaceae bacterium
ATGGACTTCGACGACCTGCTGCTGCGATCGGTCGAACTCTTCCAGACCTACCCCGACGTGCTCGCCCGCTACCGCAACGTCTTCCAGCAGATCCTCGTGGACGAGTACCAGGACACCAACTCCGCGCAGTACAAGTGGGTCGAGCTGCTCGCCCACCAGCACCGCAACCTTGTGGTCGTCGGCGATGACGACCAGTCGATCTACGGCTTTCGCGGCGCCGACGTTCGCAACATTCTCGACTTCGAGAAAGACTTCCCCGACGCAGCCGTCATCAAGCTCGAGCAGAACTACCGCTCGACGGGCAACATCCTCGATGCGGCGCACGCAGTGGTCTCCCGCAACAGCGGCCGCAAGGGCAAGAAGCTCTGGACTGACGGGCCCAGGGGCGACAAGCTGAAGGTTCGCCAGCTGACCGACGAGCACGAAGAGGCCCGCTACGTCGCAGGCGAGATTCAGCGCCTGACCGAAGCCGGCCTTTCCAACAACGACGTCGCGGTGTTCTATCGGACCAACGCGCAGTCACGCGTACTCGAGGACACGCTTGTCCGCTACCGCATGCCCTACCAGGTGATCGGCGGCACGCGCTTCTACGAGCGCGCCGAGGTCAAGGATGCGCTGGCCTACCTGACGGTCCTGGCCAACCCGAACGACGCCGTCTCGCTGCAGCGCATCATCAACTCTCCGCGGCGCGGAATTGGCAAGACCACGGTTGATCGGCTGCTGGCCTACGCGAACACCACCGGCGAGCCGGTGCTCGACCTGGTCGGCCGCGCCGAAGAAGTGCCCGGCCTTGGCGGCGCCGCGCTCAAGGCACTGGCGCGGTTCTCTGAGGCGATCGCCTCGATGCGCGAAAAGGCGGCCTCCGAGAAGCATGTCGGCGACCTGCTCGAATCAGTCCTCGACCAGAGCGGCTACTTCGACCACCTGAAAGCCGAGAGCGCCGGCGACCCGCAGGCGCTGACCCGCCTCGAGAACCTGCAGGAGCTCGTCGGTCTTGCCCGCGAGTACGACCTCAACGCGATCGGCGACGACGAGGCAGGCCTTGAAGCATTCCTCCAGCAGGTCGCCCTGTTCTCGGATCAGGACGCGATCGACGACGACGATGGTCAGATCACCCTGATGACGCTGCACAACGCCAAGGGCCTCGAATTCCCGGTCGTCTTCATGCTCGGGCTGGAAGAGGGCATCTTTCCGCACTCGCGCGCCGTCGACTCCGGCGACATCGAGGAAGAGCGCAGGCTCTGTTACGTCGGGATCACCAGGGCGCGCGAGAGCCTCTACATGACGCACGCGTCGCGCCGCATGCTCTTCGGCGAGTCGGGCTGGAACGACCGCTCACGATTCATCGACGAGATCCCCGAGGATCACATCGACCTTGTGGTCGAGACCAGTTCAAGTGGTTCCTATTCCAGGCAGAACTCCGGCTCCGGGAGCGGGTTCCGCGCGTCCGCCGGTAGTGGAATGGGATCCAGCGGCGGCGGATCGTTGCCGATGGCCCGGTTCAAGATCGGCGACGATGTCGAGCATGCGAATTTCGGCGAAGGCGTGATCATCGGCGTTGAGCCCGGCAACATGATCGTCGTGCGCTTCACCGGCGACGGCTCGGAACGCAAATTCATCGCCGACTACGCACCGATCACCAAGCGGGTGGGTGCAGGCGCCTGATGTCCGATGCCGGCAAGAACTTCGAGCCACCCGAGTCGGTCGGCGAACCATTTCGCGCTGACCCCGGCGACCCGGCGCCGTTCCTGACCGATTCGGAGCGGGTGCCAGTCGTCCCGGTGGTTCCAGTTTTGCCGGCAGCGCCAGCGAATCTGCCCAGGCATGGCGACGACGCGCCGCGGACCGAATACGGCGCACCACCGATGATTCAGCCGTCCGGCGGGTCCGCAACGGATGCGCCGAAGGCACCGATGACCGCAAATCAACGTTACGCGCGCATCGCCTTGTGGCTCGGCGTCATATCAATCTTTGTCTTTCAGGTCGTCCTTGGACCGATCGCGGTCGCGATGGGGGTCATTTCTTATCGTCGCGGCGAGAAAAAGGAAGGCCGGCTTGCAATCATCTTCGGCTGCATCGGCATCCTTCTCGGTATCGCGGCGCTGATCCTCGTCGAAACCGGAGTGATACCAAGCACCGAAGAATCGTGGGAAAGAATTCGCGAACTGCTGCGAGGCGAAGGACAATGATGACCGGTACAAGCATCGAAACGCGCGTGATTGACGGTCGTCGCGTGGCCGAAGGCCTGCGCGAAACGGTCGCTTCGCGCGTCGCCGATTACAAGGAGCAGCACGGCCGCCCGCCGGCCCTGACGACGATTCTCGTCGGCAACGATCCGGCCTCCAACGTCTACGTGAACAACAAGCACAAGGCCTGTGCCGAGGTTGGCATCGACAGTTCGGATGAGCGTCTGCCGGCCGACACCTCGCCCGAGTACCTGACGGGCCTGATCGACGAGCTCAACAGGCGCGACGACGTCGACGGGATCCTCCTGCAGCTGCCGCTGCCGAGCGGCCTCGATGACGATGCACTCAGTGGCTTGATCGATCCACGCAAAGATGTCGACGGTCTGACCACCCTGAATGCCGGCCGGGTCGTTCAGGGCCGCGAAGCCCTCGTTCCGTGCACGCCGAGCGGCGTGATGATTCTGCTTGAACAGGCCGGCGCCACGCTCTCCGGCGCCGAGGCCGTTGTCGTCGGCCGCTCCAATCTTGTCGGCCGTCCGGTCGCATCGCTCCTGCTGGCGCAGGACGCGACCGTCACGACCTGCCACTCGCGCACACGCAATCTCGCCGAGGTCACGCGGCGCGCAGATGTGCTGATCGCATGCGTCGGCGCGCCGAATCTGATCGATGGCTCGATGGTCAAGCCCGGAGCGATCGTGATCGATGTCGGGACTTCGCGCACAGAGCACGGACTCGTCGGTGATGTCGACTTCGATTCAGTCATCGGCGTTGCGGGGGCCGTGACGCCCGTCCCGGGCGGCGTCGGCCCGATGACGATCGCCTGCCTGCTCGAGAACACGCTCAAGGCCGCCGAAGCAAGAGTGAGTTCCTGAAAGTGTCCGAGAAGCTTCGTACCTCTGAATGGATCGCGCTGGCGGGCGCGCTGGTCATGTTCGTGGCCACGTTCCTTCCCTGGTTTGCCCTTCCCAGCGCAGCAGAGATCGCCCGGACTGCGCCTGGCGCGCGGCTCGTCGGTGGTGGCGACGACGGCGCGATCAACCTCAATGTCTGGGATCTCGGATTCGCGCGCTGGTGGGTTTACCTGGCGATCCTGCTCGGCGTCTGCATGGTGCTCGCAGCGCTGCTCTCGCGGACGCCGGAGTGGTCGATCATCCTCTGCACGCCGCTCGTGGTCGCCAGCAGCATTGCGTTCCTGTGCCTGCTGGTGCGCCTGTTTGACTCCCCACGCCCTTTCGCGAGCGCGCAGCTCGGCTTTTACCTCGCGTTCGCCGGTTCAGCGGCGCTGCTCGCGGGCACCTGCTGGGCAATCCGGGACACGTCCGTCCCGGAGGGCTTTGACAAGGCGCCGCGGCCCGAGCTCATTCACGTCGAGTAGCGATCCCTAGACTCTCCCGCGTGATCACTCCAGAAGACGTTTCCTACGTCGCGCGACTCGCGCGGCTGCGGCTCAGCGAGGCAGAGCAGGAGCGGATGACGCGCGAGCTCTCCGCCGTGCTCGGTTATGTCGAGCACATGAACGAACTCTCGCTCGATGGCGTGGAGCCGACCGCCCGCGTGGTGGATCTGGTCAACGTGCTGCGCGAGGATGCCCCGCGCCCGAGCCTTCCGCTCGAGGTGGCGCTCTCGAATGCTCCCGACGAAGCCGACGGCGGCTTCGGAGTTCCGGCGGCGGGAAGCTGATCGTGGCCGAGCTGTTGAAGCTCACGGCGGCGCAGGCCGTCGAGGCGCTCGGACGGGGCGACGTCGACGCTGCCGAGCTGCACTCGCTCTACCGCGAGCGCGCCGCAGGCGAGTCGATCAACTCGTTTGTTTCTGTTGGCGATGAGCTTGTTCCGGACGGCGCAGGCAAGCCCCTGGCGGGCGTGCCGATCGCGGTCAAGGACCTTTTCTGCGTCGAAGGCATCGAGACCCGCGCATGTTCAAAGATCCTCACCGGCTATATCCCGCCCTACACCGCGACGGCGATCGCCAAGCTTCAGGACGCCGGCGCGAGCTACCTCGGCAAGACCAACATGGACGAGTTCGCGATGGGCTCGTCCAACGAGAATTCGGCTTTTGGCGCCGTCAAGAACCCCTGGGACGAGTCACGCGTACCGGGCGGATCCAGCGGCGGCTCTGCTGCTGCCGTGGCGGCCGGGCTTGCGCCGTGGGCGACCGGCACCGACACCGGTGGATCGATCCGCCAGCCGGCAGCATTCTGCGGCCTGGTCGGTCTGAAGCCGACCTATGGCGCCATCTCCCGTTACGGAATGATCGCCTTCGCCTCTTCCTTGGACCAGGCCGGACCGATCACCCGCGACGTAACCGACGCCGCCCTGATGCTCAAGTACATGCAGGGCAAGGACGAGATGGACTCGACCTCGACCGGCATGACTGAGGAAGTCGCGATGCCGTCGGCCGATTCGCTGGCCGGCAAGAATTTTGCGATCCCCGCGCCGATCGACTGGAACGGCGTGCAGTCGGGCGTTAAGGAAGTGTTTGATCTTGCGTGCAAGCGCATCGAGGCCGCCGGCGGCGAGATCGTCGAAGTGCCGTTGCCGCACGCCGACTACGCACTCAGTGCCTATTACGTGATCGCTCCCGCAGAGGCCAGCGCAAACCTCTCACGCTTTGACGGCGTCCGCTTCGGAGAGCGCGCCGCAGATCCGACCGGCCTGACCGACATGTACGAGCGCACGCGTGGCGACGGCTTCGGCCCGGAGGTCAAGCGTCGCATCATGCTCGGCACCTACGCGCT
>JAEMRJ010000029.1 GCA_016463365.1 Thermoleophilaceae bacterium
GTTTTCCTCCGAAGAGACCAAGACCAAATGTCAAAGACATACGTAGCCACGCCCGAGACCCGCAATCGTGAATGGGTCGTCGTAGACGCCGAGGGACAGACCCTGGGCCGTCTCGCGACACAGATCGCGGACCAGCTCCGTGGCAAGAACAAGCCGGAGTACACGCCGCACATCGACACCGGCGACTTCGTGGTCGTGATCAACGCAGAGAAGATCAAGGTCACCGGCAACAAGCTGACCGAGAAGATTTACTACCGCCACACCGGCTACCCCGGTGGACTGCGCAGCCGCACCCTCGAGGAGCAGCTTGAGCGTCGTCCCGAGGAAGTCATCCGCAAGGCCGTCAAGGGCATGATTCCGCGTACGAAACTGGGCCGCTCTCAGCTTCTGAAGCTGAAGGTCTACGCCGGCACCGAGCACCCGCACCAGGCACAGAACCCGCGCGTCCTCGAGACCCAGTCCTAAATCGAAAGAGTTTTCAAGTGAGCGAAGAAGTGAACAACGCAGAAGAGACCACGGTTGACGAGACGCCGGCAGCAGAGGCTCCATCAGCAGATGCCCCGACAGAAGAGGCTGCTGAGGTTGTCGAAGAGGCGCCGGTTCTCAACCCGGTGCTCGCTCTGGCCGCCGATGCGCGCTACACAGCGACCGGCAAGCGCAAGACGGCTGTCGCTCGCGTGATCCTCAAGCCGGGCACCGGCGTGATCACGGTCAACGGCCGTGAACTCAACGAATACTTCCCGCGGCCGACGCTGCAGATGACCGCCAAGGAATCCCTCGAGAAGGTCAATTCATTGGACAAGGTCGACGTGATCGCCAAGGTCCACGGCGGCGGCGTCGCCGCTCAGGCCGGCGCAGTGCGCCACGGCATCGCTCGCGCGCTGCTCGAGGCAAACGCGGACCTCCGCGGCGAGCTCAAGCGAGCTGGCTTCCTGACACGAGACGCTCGTGTCAAGGAGCGCAAGAAGGCAGGCCTCAAGAAGGCCCGTAAGCGTCCGCAGTTCAGCAAGCGCTAAAAGCCGCTTTACGGCCTCCAGCGCTCGTATGCGCAAGTACTTCGGAACCGACGGCATCCGTGGCGACGCTGCGGACCTGCTCACCGACGAACTCGTAGAGAAGCTCGGTCGCGCTGCCGTGTCTGTGCTCGGCGGATCGGGTACCCGCATGGCGATCCTGCGCGACACCCGCGAGTCCGGTCCGCGGATCGAACGCGCCCTCGCCCGCGGCGCCTCGCTCGCCGGGGCCGATGTGAAGCTTGCCGGCGTGCTGCCCACCCCTGCTGCGCCCGTGTTGATCGAGAAACTCGGGTTCGAGCTGGTGGCAGTGGTCAGTGCCTCGCACAACCCCTACGCAGACAACGGAATCAAATTCTTCGGCGCAGGCGGCCTCAAGCTGACTGACGCTGTCGAAGCGTCGATCGAACAGCTGATCGATGCTCCTCCCGCAGATGTCGCCCCCGGCGCGATCAGCGAACTTCACGGTGCCGAAGACGACTACGTGCGCGCGCTGGCACAGCGCTTTGCCGAGCTGGACCTTTCCGGGGTGAGCGTGCTGATCGACACCGCCAACGGCGCCACCTACCGCGTGGCCCCGCGCATCCTGCGCGAACTCGGCGCTGACGTGACTGTGCTCGCCGATCAGCCTGACGGCACCAACATCAACGAGGGCTGCGGTTCGACCCACCTTGAAGGACTGATCGCCGAGATCCAGCACGGTAATTACACGGCCGGATTCGCGTTCGACGGAGACGGTGATCGCATGCTGGCGGTCGACAGTCAGGGGCGCGTGATCGACGGCGACGAGCTGATCGCGCTTGCCGCGCTTCACCTGCGCGAGGCGGGCCGACTGCCCGGTAACGGCGTGGCAGTAACGGTGATGACCAACTACGGCTTCCACCAGGCGATGAAAGAGGCCGGCATCGAAGTCGAGGTCACCGACGTCGGAGACCGTTACGTGCTTGAAGCGCTGCTCGAGAAGAACTGGGCGCTCGGCGGCGAGCAGTCCGGCCACGTGATCGATCGCGGGTTTGTTCCCACCGGCGACGGCACCGCGAGCGCGTTGTTGACACTCGAAGCGCTCAGCGCCAGCGGCAAGGGGCTGCACGATGTGATCCCGATGCAGAAGCTGCCCCAGACGCTCGTCAATGTCCGCGTGGCCGATCGCGCGGCGATTGCCGGCGCTGAAACTGTCTGGAGCGCGGTGGACGCGGCGAACGTTCAACTGGAGGGTCGTGGCCGGGTGCTCGTGCGCGCTTCGGGCACCGAGCCGCTGGTGCGGGTGATGGTTGAGGCTCCGACCGACGACGAGGCAGACGGCGTCTGCGAGCACCTGGTCGGCCTGATCCGCAGCGAACTTGGCAGCTCGGACTGACCCCTGATCGCGGTCCATACACTCACCTGAATGTGCGGCATCGTCGGATACGTCGGTTTCAGGCCGGCCCGGGACCATCTTGTGAACGGTCTCCAGAAGCTCGAGTACCGCGGTTACGACTCCGCCGGTATCGCGCTCGTCCGACCGTCGGGCATTCAGTCGATCCGCGCCGTCGGCAATCTCGAGAACCTCCGGGAGGCGATTTCCGGTCGCACCTGGAGCGGTCAGGCCGAGGCTCTGACCGGCATCGGTCACACCCGCTGGGCAACCCACGGTGAGGTCACCGAAGAGAACGCGCACCCGCACTCGGACCCGACCGGTCGCGTACAGATCGTGCTCAACGGGATCGTCGAGAACTGGGCCGAGCTGCGCCGCCGATTCGTCGAGCGCGGCGACCGCTTCACCTCCGCCACCGACGCCGAGGTCGTCGCCCACCTGATCGCCGATCACTACGACGGCGACCTCGTCGAAGCTGTACGCAACGCTTTCAACGAGCTGCGCGGCCACTATGCCTTTGTTGCGGTCGCAGCCGATGAGCCAGATCTGATCGTCGCCGCCCGCCGCGAGTGCCCGATGGTCGTCGGCGTCGGCGATGGTGAGTGCTTCGTCGCCTCGGCGATTCCGGCTTTCCTGAAGGAAACCCGCGTCACACAGATGGTCGAGGACGACGAGATCGTCGCGATTCGCGCCAGCGGCACGGAGTTCTTCACTGCATCGGGAGAGCGTGTCGAACGCGCCACCGAAGAGGTGGACTGGGATGAGGAGACCGCCGAGAAGGGCGGCTTCGACACCTTCATGCTCAAAGAGATCTACGAGCAGCCTGACGCCGTCGCCGAGACGATCGCCGACCGCGTGATCGACGACGAGTCAGTTGATCTTGGACCGGACTTTCTCTCCGACGAGGAGTTCGCAGCCGCCGACCGGGTCGTGATCGTCGCCTGCGGCACGTCATACCACGCAGGGCTGATCGGCCGCTACGTGATCGAGAACTGGGCGCGCGTGCCCGTCGAGATGGACGTCGCGTCCGAGTACCGCTACCGCGACCCGGTGCTGCGCAAGAACGACATCGTCATCGGGATCACCCAGTCCGGAGAGACCGCCGACACGCTGGCCGCCATGCGCATGGCCCGTGAGGCCGGTGCGAAGGTGGTCGCGGTCACAAACATCATGGGCTCCCGCGCGACCCGCGACTCGGACGCTGTGCTCTTCACCCGCGCAGGCCTCGAGATCGGCGTCGCCGCGACAAAGACTTTTGTCTCGCAGGTTGCCGCCATGTACCTGATTGCGCTCAAGCTGGCAGAGCTGAAGGGCGAGCTGGGAGCCGACGAACGTCGCGAGATCATCAGCGAGCTGCGCAGGCTCCCGCACTATCTGCAAGAGATGATCCCCGGGGACGACGAGCGCGCGCGCAAGATCGCCGAGCACTGGTGGGAAGCGGAATTCTTCCTCTACCTGGGCCGCCACGTCGGACTGGGCGTCGCCTTGGAGGGCGCGCTGAAGCTGAAAGAAGTCTCATACATCCCGACCGACGCCTATGCCGCCGGCGAGATGAAGCACGGGCCGATCGCGCTGCTCGACGAGCACACGCCGGTGGTCTGTATCGCCACGGATTCGCCGGTCTACGACAAGATCGCCTCGAACATCGCCGAAGTCCGCGCGCGCAAGGCCTATGCGATCGCCGTCGCGACAGAAGGCAACGAGAACGTGCACGAGTTCACCGATGAGGTGCTCTACGTGCCGCGCACGCACTGGCTGCTGCAACCGCTGCTGGCGGTAGTCCCGCTGCAGCTGCTGGCCTACCACATCGCCACCAGGCGAGGACTGAACGTCGACCAGCCGCGCAATCTGGCCAAGACCGTCACGGTCGAGTGAACGCCGGCGGTCCGACGACTGCGGCCAATAGTCTGGCTGGATGATTGGCGTCGGAATTGATCTGCTCGAAATCGGCCGCATGGAAGAGGCGCTCGCGCGCAGGCCGCGCCTCGCCGAGCGAATCTTCACGGCCGAAGAGCGCGCCTACGCCGAGCGCCACCGGCGGCCGGCGCAGCATTTCGCGGCGCGCTTCTGCGCCAAGGAGTCCGTTGCCAAGGCTCTGAGCCTGCGTGGCTGGGCCTTCAGTGACATCGAGGTTGTGGCGACCGGCAGCGCCCCGCGCGTGCGACTGTCCGGCCGCGCTGCCGAAGCCGCACAGGCGCTCGGTGCCGAAATTCAGATTTCTCTCACTCACAGCGATCTCACCGCCGGGGCGGTCGCGATCGCCTTACGGTCCGGAGGCCGTTGACCATGCCTGTGGGCACGATCCCGCGATGGGCAGGGCCACTCTACGATGCGACGGCGATGCGCGCCGCCGACGCCTGGGCGATCGAGCGCGAACGGATCCCTTCGCTCGAGCTGATGGAGCTCGCCGGACAAGCGATCGCCCGCGCTGCTCTTGAGCCAGCACCGGAAGGCGCGATTCTGATCGTCTGTGGCAAGGGCAACAACAGCGGTGACGGACTGGTCGCGGCGCGCCTGTTGCGTGAGAACCGCGACCGGCTGGGCGACAAGCAGGTCGTCGTGATGCTGCTCGCGGATCCAGCAGAGCTCTCACCAGACGCCACCGCGAACCTGAAGCGACTCCCCGGCGACCCCCCGCATGCATTCGATGCCGGCCTGATCGCGCAGGCCGGCGTGATCGTCGACGCGATGCTCGGAACCGGCGCCAGCGGCGCACCTGGTGGCGTGCTGGCCGAAGCCGTCACGGCGATCAACCGGCGCTCGTCTGTTGCGCGCGTGATCGCCGTGGACAACCCGACCGGTGTCGACGCATCGACCGGTCAGGTCGCAGGCGACGCCGTGTTTGCCGAGCTCACAATCAGTCTTCATGCGCCCAAAGTTGGGCAGTTCGTGGCACCGGGCAGCTTCCACTGCGGCGAAGTGCGCGTGGCAGACATCGGCATCCCGCCCGAGTCATTTGAGGGCGCGAATGTTGCCCCGGCCGCCGGCACGATCGGTCCACGCGTACTGCGCCTGGCGCCGCGGCGTGATGACGCCAGCAGCAAGTTCAGCTCGGGCGTACTTGGCGTGGTCGGTGGCTCGACGGGTCTCACGGGTGCGCCCTGCATGTCGGCGATGGCTGCGCAGCGAACTGGCGCTGGCTACGTGACGGTCTACGTGCCGAGCAGCCTGAATCTGGTTTTCGAACAGCGACTGCTCGAAGCGATGTCGGTACCGCTTGACGACGAGGACGGCGCGATTCTCGAGGGTGCGCTGGACACTTTGATCGAGCGCAGCGAACGCTGCGACGCTCTCGTGGTCGGCCCCGGCATCGGTCGCGCCGCCGGCACCGGACGGCTGGTCGCGTCGCTTCTGGCAGGCAGCGACAAGCCTGCGCTGCTTGACGCCGATGGTCTCTACCCGTTCTCGGGCGCCGTTGAGTCTCTGCGACGCGAGGCGCCACTCCTGATCACGCCCCACACCGGCGAACTCGCGCGGCTGCTCGGCGTTTCCAGCGACGACGTCGAGGGGGCTCGCCTGGAGCGCGCGCAGGAAGCAGCCGAGCGCAGCGGGGCGGTGGTGATCCTCAAGGGATCCGACACTGTCGTGGCGGCACCCGGACAATCGCCCCTGATCAACACGCTGAAGGCTCCCGGCCTGGCCACAGCAGGGACTGGCGACGTACTTTCGGGCATCGCCGGCGCGTATCTGGCGATGGGCCTGGGCGCCCGCGAAGCTGCTTGTGCTGCGGTTTATGCGCACGCCCTGGCCGGCCGCGAGGCCTCCGAGCGCCGCGGGGCGGACCACATGATCGCCAGTGACGTGATCTCGCTCCTGCCGGCCGTGCTCGCCTAGAGTGGCAGTGGTGAACCACCCAGCCTCAGCCACCTCGACACTGCGCCGTGCGGTGGCGCAGGTCGACGTCCGCGCGATCACCTCGAACGTCGAGTTCCTGCGCGCGCAACTGACCGGAGGCTCCGAACTCTGCGCCGTGGTCAAGGCCGACGGCTACGGCCACGGTTGCGCCCAGGCGGCGCGTGCAGCCGTGCTCGGGGGTGCGACGCGGCTTGCCGTCGTCACGGCCGAAGAGGCTGCGCTGGTCGCGGGTCTGGACCTCGGCGTTCCGATCATCCTGCTTGCGCCGATCAACGATCAGGAGATCGTCGCCGCGGTCGCAACGGGCGCAGAACTCACCGTCTGGTCACGCGACCAGGTCGAGTCGGCTGCGCGGGCCGCCGAGCTTCTGGATCTCGAAGTCAGTCTTCACGTGAAGCTCGACAGCGGGATGGGGCGGTTCGGAGCGCGCGAGTCGGCCGAGGCGTTGGCGGCCGTTGTCATCGCGACCGAGACACCGCGCGTCAAGCCTGTCGCCGTCTGGACGCACTTCGCGACTGCCGATGAAACCGGCGACGACTACTTCTCGTTGCAGTTGTCCCGCTTCACAGAGTTCGTCGCGGCGGCGCGTGATCTACGACCCGAGCTGCTTGCCCATGCTGCCAACAGCGCGGCGATTTTTCGCGATCCGGCCAGCCACTTCGATTTCGTGCGCCCCGGGATCGCTGTCTACGGACTCGATCCCTTCGGTGAGGACGCGCGGGCGCGCGGCCTTTCGCCCGCTCTCAGCCTGCACTCCTACGTGGCCTCCGTCCGGCCGGTCGCGGCGGGCGAATCGGTCGGCTACGGCCGTCGCTTCATCGCAGCCGAGGACACGCGCATCGCGACGATCCCGATCGGTTACGGCGACGGCTGGCGGCGCATTCTCAGCAACAACTGCGAGGTCCTGATCGCCGGAAGACGCTATGCCCAGCGCGGCACGGTGAGCATGGACAGCATCACCGTCGAGCTGGGCGCCGAGAGCACGATCAACCTCGGCTCGCCGGTCACGCTGATCGGCGCCGACGGCGAAGCTGCGATCACCACCGAAGAGGTTGCCGCCCGCGCCCAGACCATCAACTATGAGATCACCTGCGGCCTGACAGCCCGAACGGCTCGCGACTACGGCGCGGGCAACGATTAAGGCCCGGCCCGTGGAACCCAGGGCCGACATCGCCGAGCTGGCGGCGGCCAGCGAGTCGCTCACGAGCGTGCGCCGAGCGCTGCCCGAGGCCGGGGCGGGAGCATGGTTTGTCGGAGGCGCCGTACGCGACCTGTTGCTCGGGATCGACGTCACCGATGTGGACATTGCCGTGGCCGGCGACTCCCGCGCCATCGCGCGTGCGCTGCACAAGGCGCTCGGCGGCGACATCTTTTCTCTGTCCGACCGCTTCGGGACATGGCGCGTGCTGGCGGCGGGCGGATTTCAGATTGATGTCTCCGGCCTGCGCGGTGAGACGATCGAGCAGGACCTCGCACACCGCGACTTCACCGTCAACGCGATCGGTCTCGCGGCCGCCAGCGGCGATCTGACCGATCCCTACGACGGCGAAGCCGACGTGCAGCGGAGGCGCATGCGACTTGTCTCAGAGCGCGCATACGACGATGATCCGCTCAGGCCTTTGCGGCTGCCGCGACTGGCCGCGGCGCTTGATTTTGAAATTGACCCGGAGACCGCGCTCGCCACGCGGCGGCACGCGGCGCGCGTCAACGAGCCCGCGGCCGAGCGCGTTTTCGCCGAGCTCAGGGGCCTGATCGGGTGCGACGGCGCGCTGCGTGGAATGCGCCTGCTCGACGAGCTCGGCCTGACCGCGGCAGTGCTTCCAGAGCTCTCCGCCCTGAAGGGAGTCGACCAGTCGAACTATCACCACCTTGACGCCTACGAGCACACGCTCGAGGTGCTCGAGCGCACGATCGAGCTGGAGCGATCCGATTACGCCGTCTTTGGGGATCACGCGACGGGAGTCGCCGAACTGCTCCGCGGGAATCTCGGCGAAGAGCTCACGCTCGCCGGCGGCCTGCGCTGGGCGGCGCTGCTGCACGACATCGCCAAGAGCGAAACCCGTGTCGAATCCGCGGACGGCCGGGTCGGCTTCCCGGGCCACGACACGCGCGGTGCCGAAATGGTGCTGGCGATCTGCGCCCGGCTGAACACGAGTCAGCGCTTCTCGCAGTATCTCGCTGCACTGACCCGCCATCACCTGCGCCTCGGTTTTCTTGTGCATCAGCGTCCGCTGTCGCGCCGTGCGCTCTACGGGTATCTGGTCACGACCGAGCCCGTCGAGGTCGAAGTCGGGGTGCTCTCGGTTGCAGACCGCCTGGCGACTCGTGGTCGCAAGTCTGAGGAGGCGATCGCAGCGCACGTTGACCTGGCCGTCGAGATCACCGACGCGGCGCTCGATTTCCGCAATCACCCCCGGGCGCCGCTCGTGCGCGGTGACGAACTGGCCGCGGCGCTGGGAATCCGGCCCGGTCCGCAGCTCGGAGGCCTGCTGGCGATGATCGCCGAGGCGAGATTCGTGGGCGAGATAAGCACCGCCGACGAAGCGGTTGCCCTGGCCAGGGCTGCGTTGTAGGCTGGCCCGAGTGAGCAACGATCCCGACTGCATCTTCTGCGCGATCGCCACGCGCACCGGTCAGGCCGAGGTGATCGAGGCCGACGACGTGGCGATCGCCTTCCTCGACATTGCGCCTGCAACGCGCGGTCACGCGCTTGTGATCCCCCGCAACCATGCGGCAGATGTCCTGGAGATTGACCCCGATGACCTGGCGCATGTGGCAAGGATGGCCCAGTCGATCGCCAAGCGGATGCCCGACGCACTCGGCTGTGACGGCGTGAACCTGCTCAATTCCTGCGGCAGTGCGGCCTGGCAGACCGTCTTTCACTTCCACATGCACGTGATTCCACGCTATGCCGACGATCCCCTGAGGCTGCCCTGGACGCCGGGAGAGCCGCAGTTTGATGGTCTCCCCGCGGTCGCCCAGCTCCTGCGCTGAGCGCCCGCCCGGCCAAAAACCACCCGGTGGACCGCGTATCCTTCGGTCCAGATGGGAAAAGAAGAAAAAATTGAGATGGAGGGCGAGATCCTCGAAGCCCTCCCGAACACGATGTTCAAGGTCAAGCTCGACAACGACCATGAAGTGCTCGGGCACATCTCGGGCAAAATGCGCCGCCACTACATCAGGATCCTTCCCGGCGACCGCATCAAGATCGAGCTTTCGCCTTACGACCTCTCACGCGGTCGCATCACGTACCGCTACAAGTAGCGGACGCGCTGTACCGGATGGTCGGCACGCGGCGCGTGCCTCCGTGTAGCGGACTCTAAACCTCGTTCATACGCCCGATTCGCCAGACGGCGAACCACGCTGACAGCGCGACCATGCCCACCAGCGCGACGATCCCTGGCCAGAGGCTGTCCCACGTTGTCGTCGAGATGTACGGCGCACGGACGGCGTCGAGCACGTAGGTGAACGGGTTCACGCGCGCCACGCTCTGCAGCCACGGCGCGAGCAGGGCGATCGGCGCGTATACGGCCGAAAGCTGCATCAGCATGAAGCCCGAGGACTGCATCAGTGGCGCGGCGTCCTGCGAGCGGAACTTCATCGCCAGGCCGCAGCTCCAGAACGCCATGACGGCAGCGAGCAGGGCGGCGGCGACGAGCGAGATCACGATCCCGCCGACGCCGGGCCAGGTGAGGCCGGCAAGCATGCCGATCGCCACCAGCAGCAGCGACGGGAGCAGCACACGCACGCCCGCCGAGACGACGAGCCCGCCGAGCACCACCCAACGCGGGGCGGGGGCGAGCAGCATGCGGTCAAACCACCCGCTTTCGATGTCGCGGGCGAGGTTCACGCCGGTGGCGGCGCCGGTGAATGCAGCCGACTGGATGAATCCGACCGGCAGGATCCAGTTCAGATAGTCACTGCCCCCGAAGCCGGGCAGCAGAGCGAGTCCGCCGAACACCGAGTACGTGCCGAGCATGAAGATGCAAGGCGCGAGTACGCCGGGAAGCGATGCGCCCGGGACGCGGATGATCTCGTTCAGGCCGCGCCGTGCCAGCGCGCCGACCAGCCGGAAACCTTCGGTCACGCCGGTCATCGGCTGCCGCCCAGGCGCACGCGCAGCGCGAGTACCGCGATGAGCGAAGTGAACACCGCCATCCCGATACCGACGGCGAAGGCCTTGAGCTCGACGCTGCCGCTGTTGCCGGCGATGATCGGACCGCGGATGCCCTCGGCGAGGTAGCTGATCGGGTTGTAGGAGGCGACGGCCTCGGCCGGCCCGGTCAGCAGTTCACGCGGGAAGAATGCCGACGAAAGAAAGATGATCACGAAGACGAGGGGAAACATTCCCTGAACCCACTGGGCCTGGGCGCGCAGCGAAAGCGCGACCGCGAGTCCGCCGAGCGATGCGCTTGAGAGCGCGGCGAGCATGAGGATGATCAGCACGCCGAGCACGCCGCCTTCGATCGGAGCGCCGAACGCCACCCCGAGGGCCAGATACAGGATTGCCTGGAACAGAGCGATTACCGCCGTACCGAGCACGCGACCGAGCACAAGCGCAGAGCGTGGGATCGGCGCGACGATCATGCGGTCGAAGAAGCCGTTGTCGACGTCGACCGACAGCGCGATCCCGGTCATCAGGCCGCCGAGCATCGTCGACTGGATGATCGCCCCGGCCAGGGCGAACTGGAAGAAGCTGTCGACCTGCGGAAAACCGGGGAGGTCGATCGCGCGCGCGGCGCCGCCCGAGGTGACGACCAGAAACATCGTCGGTACCAGGAATATCGGCGTGAGCATCTGCGGCTTGCGCACGACGCGCGTGATCTGGCGCGATCCGATCGCCCAGACGATTCTGAAGTAGGCGAGATTCACGCCTTGTCCGCAGCGTCGCCTTCGAGGTGGGCGCCGGTCTTGAGCAGAAAGACGTCGTCGAGGCTCGGCTCGACGAGATCGATCCGGTCGACGGTCACACCGGCCTGGTCGAGTTCGAGCACGTAGGGGGCGAGCCTGGTTTCGCCGGGCGCCAGCTGGAGGTAGAAGCTCACGCCGGCGCGCGGGTCAAGCAGCTTGCCGTGCCGCGCGAGCAGTTCTCCGGCGAGGGTGCGCTGGGCGTCATCGTGAATTGTCACCTCGAGCCTGGCGGCGCCGACGTCGGCCTTCAGATTGGCCGGGGTGTCCTCGGCCACAAGCTTTCCGCCGGCGATGATCCCGACGCGGTCGGCGAGCGCATCTGCCTCTTCGAGATACTGGGTCGTGAGAAAAACGGTCGTTCCGGAATTATTGAGCGCGCGAACCTCGTCCCAGAGGACTTTCCGGCTGATCGGGTCGAGGCCCGTCGTGGGCTCGTCAAGAAAGAGCACCTTGGGGTCGTGGATCAGTGACATGGCGAGGTCGAGCCGCCGGCGCATGCCGCCCGAGTAGGTGCCAAGGCGAGCGTCTTTGGCGCGGACCAGATCGACGCGTTCGAGCAGCTCGTCGGCCTTCGCGTTGGCGTCGCGCTTTCTCAGGCCATGCAGCGTCGCCTGCAGCTGAAGCAGCTCAAAACCAGTCATCAACGGGTCCAGCGCGGCTTCTTGGAGCGTGACGCCGATCGAGGCCCGCACCTTGCCCGGCTCGCGCACGATGTCGCTGCCGCCGACACGCGCGGTGCCGCGCGTGGGGCGCAGGAGCGTGACAAGCATGCGCACGAGGGTCGTCTTGCCGGCACCGTTGGGGCCGAGGAAGCCGTAGACTTCGCCTTCCTGGACGGCCAGATCGACTCCGTCCACGGCCGGTAGGGTTGTCCCGTTCGGGCCCTTGAACTCGCGAACGAGTCCCTCAACTTCGATCACAGGGGTCATCAGCAGCAGTCTAGTTCTATGAACGTCGAACTAGTAGAAGTGAGGCAATTGCTGCCAGATCGCATTCAAAAGCGCAACTTCCGGCCGCTGAAGCGTATTTAATCTCACATGATGAAGAACTTTTACCGAGCGGCCGGTCTGCGTCGCAGTTTCGTTGTATCCGTGATTGCCGCGCTCACGCTTGTGATCACCGCCGTAGCGTACGGATCCGTGCGCGAAGTCGGTGGGCTCACGCTTTTCACAGCACCCACCTGCCAGGACACCAACTGCCAGGTTCTGACGCGCACAACGGTCTTTCAGCTGAAGGTCGGCAACAAGAGCAACGTTTCGCGCGTGCCGCGGGACGGGCAGGTCGTCGCCTACACGATGTACCTCCCGTCAGTTGTGAGCAAGTACTACACGTATTTTTCAACCACCTTCAGCGGCGCCCCGACCGCGCGTATCTCGATTCTTCGCCGCACGCCGCGCAAAGGCGTCACAAAGTACCGCTACACGCTGATCGCACAGAGCGACAAGCTGAATGTCAAGAACTACCTCGGTGGCGCTCCGACCTTTGCTCTGCCCAAGCCGCTGCCGGTCAAGCGCGGTGACATGATCGCGCTGACCACCGACAGCTGGCTGCCCAACTTCGTGCTCCGCGCCGAGGATCAGACGAGCACGTGGCGTTCGAGTCGGCCCAAGGGCAAGTGCTCGCGCGTGGGCACGGACATCACCAACCTGACGACAGCGACGATGCACGAAAAGCTGAACCAGATCAAGCAGTACAACTGCGGGTTCACCGGTGCGCGCGTGCTCTACCACGCAACTGTGGTCGACACGCCGACGAAGACCAACTCTTCGAAGAAATAGTGCCTACGCGGCAGCCGTGACGCGCTCGCGCTGCTTGGCTTCACGTAGCGCCTCGTCCGCCCGCTGCATGAACTGTCGCGCTTCCTCGTGCTCTTCACGGAAGACGATCACCACGGTCGCGCCGGCGATGATGTCCGGCGTCAGGCGGATGCGCGCGCCAAGGATCGCCTCTGAGATGCGCGTCGCCAGCGAGTCCATGTCCGGGCGCAGGCTCGGCGCGCAGACGACGACGAACTCGTCGCCGCCGCGGCGGACCACCAACTCGTCCTCGCGCGCCACTGACTCAATCGCCCTCGCTGTCTCGATCAGCAGAGCGTCGCCCATGGAATGGCTGTAGCGGTCATTCACAGACTTGAAACGAACGAGATCGATCATCGCCAGGCAGACCTCGTCGCCGGTCACCTCGCAGCGTGCGATCTCCTGCTCGACACGCGTTTCGAAGCCGCGGATGTTTGCGGCACCGGTCAGAGGGTCCACGACCGACATCGCCTCTGCCGCGGCGCTGAACTCGTCCGCAAGCCGATCGCCGCGCTGGAGCAGGACATTCAACACGAGCAGCACGCCAATCAGCAGCGCGGCCTGCATCACGGCGAAGCGCTGACCCGATGCGATCACGAACCAGGCGTAGGCGCCGCTGGAAACCAGGACGTAGGGAATCGCCGGGCGCCATCCGAACACCATCACGGCGAGCGGCGCGCAAAGCACGCAGAGCTCGGCCAGGTAGTAGCGAGCGTCTCCCGAGAGCCAGACGCAGACGAGAACCAGCGCCAGCGTCGACGCGACGAACAGATGCAACCAACCGTGATCCAGCTGTTTCCGAGCGGTGACGAGCGCTCCGACTCCGACGGTGATCAGGCCGATCACGCAGAGCAGCGTCGAGAGCGTCTTCGCATCCGGAAGCAGGCCCGCAAGTACAACGATCGAGATCAGCGCAGCCGGCACGAGTGCCGCGGCGGCGGCCATCCGCCAGTCGACCACGTCTGCGTCGCCGCGCGCGTGACCGCCGCGGCGCATGCGGCCCTGGTGCGCGCGCCGAGCGCCAGCCAGTGCGCGTGAGTTGTGTTCGTCGAGGCCGACCTGCGGGTGGTCGGCAACGGTCTCGGGGTTGCTGCCGGAGCGCTCCGGGTGGGCGTCGATCTTGGCGTCATGCAGGCCCTGGTCGACCCGGCGCAAGAACATCTCGGGGCTTTCTCCGGGCTCGTGTGCGACTCGAGTGACGCTTGCGCGGGGGTTCACCCCGGGGCAGACCGCCCGACGAGTCCGCTCGATCGACGCAGCAATGCGATCGCCGAAGCGGGCCATGTGCCGCCCGGGTGTGGCGACGGTCAGGATCGCGAACTCGTCGCCGCCGCGTCGGGCAAGCAGGTCTCCGGGATCGACTTCTTCGGCGAGCGCGTTGGCCACGGCTTTGAGCACGGTGTCCCCGAGTGCATAGCTGAAGCGGTCGTTGACCTCCTTGAAGTCGTCGAGGTCAATCGCGAACATCACTATCTCGCTCTGATCCCGTGCGGATCGTTGTAGTTCCTGGCGCAACCGCGCGCGAAGGCCTCGGAGGTTCGCCAGTCCGGTGAGTGGATCCGTGATCGAACGGCTGTGATTTGCCGCGGCCGCGCGGCGAAGTCGGCTCTGGGAGACGACGAGCCCGGTGACCAGAGCGGCGGCGATGCCGGTGAGGATGATCTCTCGCGCGATCTGGGAGTTCGACCCCTGATGGGTCAGCAACATCGCGTTCATTGCCACGAGCGCCGCGGTGCAGTAGGGGATCGAGATGATCGGCTTGTGCATGTATGCAACCGCCAGGACGGGAAACAGCAGGATCAGAACGAGCACGCCGATTGCTCCGCCCACCACGAATCCGCCCACCACAGCGAGGACCAGTGGCATCAGGATGCGCAGCGGCGCCCCCCACGGTGCATCGGGCGCGAAGCGGGCGCCGAGCAGCAGCAACGGCGCGGCTGCGAGCGCGATCGTGCCAAGCACGCCGATCACCGGGCTGATCAGATCGTCAGCAGCAATCTGATCGATCAGGACCACAGCAAGTCCACCGATCCAGTAGAGCGCGGCAGAGACAAACCAGCCCGCCTCGGCGGGAAGGCCGATACTCGTGAAGCCGCTCTCGTCGGCGTCTACGTCTGTTGTGGTGCCGACATGCCCTGCCGCACCGGGCTCCCCGTGAGGGAATCCGCTCAGTTCCATCTGTTTCCCCTGTCCCATGCGCCTGATTCGGCGCAGCCACATTGTGGGACAGTTCCGGCGATTACGCCAGTCGGGGGTACAACATTCGTTTAGTCGCGGACAGCGCTGCCTGCGGGAAGCAGGCTAGTTGCCCGGGGCTGCGCCGCCGGTGTCAGCGCCGGTGCCGGTGCCGGTGCCCGTTCCCGTTCCCGTTCCCGTTCCGGCGTCGGTGTCGGTGCCTGCGCCGCCGGTGTCAGTGCCGGTGTCCGTTCCGCTCGTGTCAGTGCCGGAGTCCGCGCTCTCGGTGCTGCTGTCGGCGGTGCTCGAAGTGGTTCCGGTTGCGCCGGCCTTCTTGGCGCTGGAGCTGGCGGCGATCGATCCTTCAGGAACTGAGAGCGGGGGCTTTTCGAGACTCGTGCTGGTGGTCTGGACTTCGCTGCCGCCACAGCCGGAAACCACCGCCGCAAGGGCGATCAGCGCGATCGCAGCGACCGCGCGGGCAGAATCAGCCATCAGATGCTTTGCCGGCATCAGGGGCTGAACTCTGGGCGGCCGGGATCCGGCGGTCGCAGTACGGACAGTCGTTCACGTCCTTCTGCAACAGCTGCTCGCGCGAGCAGCCGCAGAGACGGAGGTTTTCGGTGGCCCATGGAAGGTTGGAACTGGTCGGACCCACCGGCAGCACTTCGCCGACGACGACGAAGTCGGTACCGGACTCACGGTCGACGTAGCGGTCACCTTCGTCGACGGTCGCGACGATGTCGCGCTTGTAGCCGGCCGAACGCAGTCGGTATTTCTGTGCATCACTCACGGGACAAAAGACTAACAACCGGGGTGGTTGCAACCGTCACGGACGCCGATGACACACATATGCTGCCAACGTCCACGATGCGAATTCTGATTTTCCACGGTTATCTGCTGCGAGGGACGGGCAGCAACGTCTACAACGCCGAACTCGCACGCGCGCTGGTGGCAGCCGGTCATGATGTGGATCTCGTCTGCCAG
Organism: Thermoleophilaceae bacterium; assembly: GCA_016463365.1. The sequence goes on from JAEMRJ010000029.1 coordinate 16,092, forward strand.
GAGCGGTCGGCCAAGGAATTGGAATGGGTCGATGCGGTCGGAACCTGGGACAACGCGGGTGCGCTCGTCGTCGAAGACCTGGGCGCGCGGCGCGAGCCGGGGCGCGGACGCTGCACGGTCTTCGTGCCGCCAATCGCCGACCGCCTTCCAATCTACGTGCAGGACAATTACAAAGGATTTGACGCGCGCACGTTTGACCAGTTCGACGACGCCGAGCTCGAGTTCTACATCGCGCGCAACGTGATGGCGGTGAAGGCTGTGGCCGAGCGCGAGCGGCCCGACTACGCACTGGCCAACCACATGGTGATGGGTCCGTACATCCTTGCTCAGGCGCTCGGTGGTCAGGTGCCGTACGTCGCGAAGATTCACGGCAGCGCGATGGAGTACATCGTGCGCCCGCACCCGCGGTTTCTGCCATACGCCCGCGCCGGCGTCGGCGGGGCCCGGGCAGTGCTTGTCGGATCCCGTCACATTGCCGGGCGCACGTGGGACACGCTGAGAATTCCGGAACTCGAGAAGCGAATCTTCCTCGGACCGCCGGGCGTTGACATCGAACGCTTTCGCCCGGCCAGAGACTCGAAGGCCGCGCTCGAGAACCTTGCCGAAGTCGCCGAGCGGGTGCTTGAGCTTCCGCGACTGGGCTACGGGCCGGGTCAGAAATCCGCAACTGAGGGCTTCTATGACCGGATTCGCACCGCGGCGCGGGTGGACGGGATGATGGGCTATGCGGATGTCGCAGCCGAGATCACCGGAATGCAGGCCACTTACGAGACCGACGGGATCGATGCCGCCGCCGGCGACGCTCTGCGTGCGATTGTGGCGGCGGGCGATGCGCCGACCGTTCTGTACGTCGGCAAGTTGATCGTTTCCAAGGGCGTCGATCTGTTGGCTGCAGCCTGGCCGCTCGTGCGCAGGGACTGCCCGGACGCGAGGCTGCTGGTCACCGGCTTCGGTGCGTACCGCGAAGGGCTCGAGATGTTGATCGCGGCGCTTTCCGAGGGTGATCTCGTGACAGCCCGCTGGATCGCGTCAGGAGGACGCGCGTTCGAAGGCGGCGAGGCCGGTCCGCTCACGTTTGTGACCGGGCTGTTGGACTCGCTTGACGAGGACGAGGACGCCCGTGCCCAGTACCTCGAAGCCGCGCGTGGGATGCGCGACTCGATCACCTTTGTCGGACGGCTCGAGCACGATCTGCTCACCGGGGTGATACCCGTGGCTGACTGTCAGGTTGTTCCCAGCACCTTCCCCGAGGCATACGGCATGGTCGCCGCCGAAGCCGCTGCCTGCGGCGTGCCGCCGATCAGCGCAGAGCATTCCGGCCTCGAAGAAGTCACTGCCCAGCTGCGCGAGAATCTTTCGGGAGCCTCTGGAGCGCTGCTCAGCTTCCCGCTTTCGCCCGCCGCCGTCGAGCTTCTGGCCGACCGTGTCCGGGGCGCGCTGACGTTGTCCACCGATCAGTACGCGGAGCTTTCAGCGCGACTTGTGCAGACGGCGGACAAGAGCTTCTCCTGGGCCCGCGTGGCGCGCGAGCTGGCGGCGGCCGCCGAAGGTCAGACGCAATCTTTGCGGCGCCCCTGAAGCGGCGCTGGTGACGAAGGCCACAAGCGCGACAAAGCTTTTTTCCTGCCGCCAAAGTGTCGGCTAGGATTCCCGCCGGATATGCACAGACGACCCCCACAGACAGTCCGCAAGACCTTTGCGCTCGCCGCAGCAGTGGCGCTCAGCATCGCCGTCTCCGGCTGCGGAAACGATTCCAAGACCGACCTCGCCAACGGCAAGACGCTGTTCATCGCCAAGTGCGGCAGCTGCCACACGATGCAGCGCGCAAACACTGCGGGCACGATCGGGCCGAACATTGACGACTCGTTCCGTCAGGCGCGCGAGGACGGCATGGGCGACACCATCCAGGGCGTCGTCGAAGGGCAGATCAAGTACCCGTCACAGAAGCTCTACCCCAAGACGTTGGTCATGCCGGCTGACATTGTCACCGGAATGGACGTCAACGACGTCGCCGCCTACGTCTCGTATGCGGCCGCCAACCCGGGCAAGGACACCGGCGCGCTCGCCGACATCGGTGGCGGAACAGACGGCAAGAGCCTCTTCAAGACCAACTGCGGCAGCTGCCACACGCTCGCCGACGCAGGAACTTCCGGAACGACCGGCCCCAACCTCGACACTTCAAAGATGGCGCTCGCCGCGATGGTCACCCAGATCGAGAAGGGCAAGGGCGGTATGCCCGCCTTCGGAGGCACACTCACTCCCGAGCAGATCGACCTGATCGCCAAGTACGTCGAAGAGGTCCGCGGCAAGTAGCTGGGGTTTTCAGCTCCGGTTGAATCTTTCAGCCCGTCGGCCTCATGGTCGGCGGGCTTTTTCATGGCGCGGAGGGCTGGAGCAGGGAAGTCGTAACGCCTTTTCAAGCGGTTCTTCGTCCTTACTACCGCCGGACTGGGCGGCGGGAAGGTTTCACCACGGCTCCGGCTGGGAAACAGGCTCCGTCGGGCTAGAAGATCGCCCCGACAATCACGGCGAGAAGCGCAATCACGAGCACGCCGGCACCGACCCCGAGGACGATCTTGAACATGTCGCCCTCGTTCGTGAACGGGTCGAAGCGCTTCGATCGTTCCTCAGGGAGGCTCTCAGCGGCGTTTTCAGGCTCGACAGGCGTGTTGTCGGGATCGGTGGTCATCCCGTCTCCAGATCGGACTCTAAAGCAGGTAGAGCGTCGTGAAGACGAACAGCCACATCACGTCGACGAAGTGCCAGTAGAGGCCGGGGATCTCGACGCCCCAGTGCTTTTCCTTCTCGGGGCCGTAGTGACCCTTGAAGGCGCGGTTGGCAACGACGATCAAGATGATCAGGCCGATCACGACGTGGGCGCCGTGAAGGCCTGTGAGGCTGAAGAACACAGACGCCTGAGCGCTGTCCTTGGGCAGGAAGCCAAGGTGGACGTACTCACTGATCTGGATGCCGAAGAACGTGGCTCCCAGCAGGATCGTGAGCACGAGGCCGGTCTTCAGCGCCTGGCGGTTGTTGTGCTTGATGCCTTCGAGCGCCCAGTGCATGGTCGCCGAGGACGAGAAAAGAATTGCGGAGTTGGCCATCGCCACGTAGAGCGGCAGCTCCTGTCCTTCGGGCATCCACGGGTCGCCCTGGACGACGCGGATGAAAAAGTATGCGGCGAAGAAGGATCCGAAGAGCATCAGCTCGGAGGTGATGAACAGGACCATGCCGAGCCATTCGCGGTTCACGTTCGCCGAATGGTTGGCGACCGGCATGTGGCCGTGGTCGTCGTGTGCTGCGTGGGCTTCCATCGCTATGCCTCTCCGTCTGTGGTCGAAGTTTCATCGGCGACCGGGGCACCGACGGTCGCGACCACCGGTTCGGGCTCTTTGAAGATTCCGTGGCGGGCGCCGGGGACGCCGTACTCGTAC
>JAEMRJ010000143.1 GCA_016463365.1 Thermoleophilaceae bacterium
TCGGCGATGATCACCTTGCTGCCGACGCCGTCAGTGCCGATCGCGATGCCGAGGTTCTCGCCGACCTTCAGGACGTTTGCGTAGTGCCCGTTGCGCAGCTGCGCGAGGCTGGGCCTGCCGGTGTCGATCGTCGAGAGAATGCTGACCAGCGCGCTGGTCGCAGAATCTGCGTTGGTCGTGCTGACGCCAGCTGCGGCGTATGCGTCCTGAGGCTCGCTCACGGGGGTGAATCTAGTTGACCGGAGGGCGTCGCCGCGTGAACCAGGTGACTCCTGCGGCCAGCACCAGTCGGTAGATCACGTACTTCATCAGTCCGCGGCCACGGTTCTTCGAGGCGATCAGCCGCGCGCTGGCAAATGAGCTGAAGAATGCTCCGAGTACGCCGACGGCCATCGGCGCGCGCATCCCGAGCGGTAGGCCGCGTTGTTTCAGCCGAACTCCCTTCAGCACTGTCGCCCCGGCGATCACCGGCAGCGCGACGTGCATCGAGAGCTCGCTTGCGCTCAAGGCATCGAATCCGCGCGCCCGGGCTGCGACGATCGTCGAGCCCGAACGCGAGACGCCCGGCACAAGGGCCATCGCCTGAGCGAATCCGAGCCAGAGTCCGTCGCGCCAGTCGGCGTCGCCGCGCGGGCGCCGGCCGTTCAGTGTGTCGGCCCAGGCCATCGCTGCGGATCCTGCGACCAGGCCCACGACAACGATCTCGGGTCTGCTGAGCCTGCCTTCGATGACCTTTTCGAGGCTGAGGGCCGCCGCCGCGGCTGGCGCCATCGAGCTGAGGATCATGCCGATCCGCCGTCCGTCGATGTCGCGCGCGGCCTCCAGGACCTCGTCGCGAAGGACGATCACCAGCGCCGCTGCGGTGCCGGCGTGAAGTGCGACCTCGAATGACTTGCGCAGCTCCGGGTCGAGGTCGACGTAGTCGCTGCCCAGGATCCAGGGCGCGAGCACAAGGTGCCCTGAGCTCGAAACCGGAAGCAGTTCAGTGGGCCCCTGCAGGAGCCCGTATGCCAGGGCCTCGCCGAGACCTAACGTGGCATCGTCACGCGACATCGTCCGCCGCGTCGTCATCTGCGTCGCTTCCGCGTGCTCGCCACCACTTGATCCCGAAGTATGCGATCGCGCCGAGGATGATCACCGCCACTGCGTAGTCGACGTAGTGCAGCTTGTCCTTCCAGTCTTCCCAGTTGTCGCCCGCCTCGCGACCGATCAGCGTGAGCATCAGCATCCAGGGGAGGCAGCCGAGGAATGTGTAGATCGTGAATTTCCAGAACGGCATCTTTGCGACGCCGGCGGGAAGCGAGATGAACGTACGCACGATCGGCAACATGCGCGCCCAGAACACGGTGGAGGCGCCGTGCTTCTCAAACCACCGGTCGGTCCACTGAAGGTGCGAGGGTTTGACATGGATTTTCGCGCCGTGCTTTTCGATCAGATCGATGCGACCGAAGTAGCCGATCGCATACGCGATCCACGAGCCGATCACATTGGCCACGGCGCCGACGAGCACGGCCGCCCACAGCGGATAGGTCCCGATTGAAACATTGAAGCCGGCGAAGAGCATCGTCGCCTCGCTGGGGATCGGGATAAGAGCGCTCTCGGGCACCATTAGGATGAAGATCCCCCAAAGCCCCAGCTTCTCGGTCACGTCGACCGCGAAGTTGACGATCGGCTCGGTGACCGACGCGAGGATCAGTGTGGTGGGGGAAAACATCGGCGGCGAGTATGACATCGATTCCCCTTTTTGACACTGCTTCCAACCTGACCGGACTTCGTCCGCAGCTCGACGCTGCGATCAAACGCGTGCTCGACAGCGGCCGCTACATCCTTGGTCCGGAAGTCGCTGCGTTCGAGAACGAGTTCGCCGACTACGTCGGCACGGAGTTTGCGATTGGCGTCGGCAACGGCACGGACGCACTCAGCATCGCCCTGCTCGCGGCGGGGGTGGAGGCCGGCGACGACGTCGTCGTGCCGTCATTCACCTTCTACGCAAGCGCCGAAGCGGCGCTGACGATCGGCGCGAACGTCGTCTACTGCGACATCGATCCCGCGACGATGAACGTCACGCCCGAGACGGTGGCCGCCGCGTTGACTCCGAACACCCGGGCCGTCGTCGCCGTGCATCTCTTCGGACTGCCCGCGCCGGTCGATCAGTTGCGATCACTTGCGGACGAGCACGACTTCAAGATCGTCGAGGACGCCGCCCAGGCCGTCGGCGCCAAGCTTCACGGCGCACGCGCCGGTTCGCTCGGCGACGTGGCGACCTTCAGCTTTTTCCCTTCGAAGAATCTGGGCGCGTTCGGCGACGCCGGAATGATCACCACCAGCGATCCACAGATCGAAGAGACTGCCCGCCTGCTGCGCCACCACGGCACGACCAACAAGCAGATGCACACGCTCGTCGGCTTCAACTCCCGGCTCGATGCGATCCAGGCCGCGCTTCTGCGCGTGCTGTTGCCGTACATCGACACCTGGAACGCTGGCCGCCGAGCAGCAGCCGACGCGTACGCCAGTGCCGGCGTCGCCGAGATCGTCGCGCCGCAGCTCGCGCCCGAAGGCGCCACTTCCGTTCACCATCTCTACGTGGTGCAGGACGACGACCCCGACGGGCTCGCGTCGGCGTTGACCGAGCACGGTGTCGAGGCGCGCGGCTACTACCGCACACCGATTCATCGCCAGCCGGCCACCGAGCAGGAGGTTGACCTGCCGGCGACCGACCGCGCCGCCGCGCGCAACATCGCGCTGCCGATGAGCCCGACGTTGCGTGAAGAGCAGGTGCAGGTTGTGGTTGAGGCGCTGGCCTCCGTGCGCGGCTAAATGAAGGTCTGGGTTGACCTGACCAACTCGCCGCACGTTCTGGTGCTGCGACCCGTGATTGATGTTCTGCGCGCCGACGGCCACGAGGTCTGCGTGACGGCCCGCGATTTCGCCCAGACACTCGCGTTGCTGGAGCGCTACGGCATGCCGCACACGGCGATCGGCCATCACCGTGGCGGACATGCGGCGAGCAAGGCCGTCGGGTTGTTCTCGCGGTCGGGCGCGCTGTTGCGCTGGTCGCGCGGAAAGAAGTTCGATCTTGCGATCGGCCACGGATCGAACGACATCACCGTCGCCGCGAAGCTGCGCGGAGTCCCTGCCGTGACGATGTTCGACTACGAATGGGCGAAGGTTCAGCACGCGATCAACTGTCGCTTCACCGCTCGCACGATCGTGCCGGACGTGATCCCGGAAGAACGGCTGTATTCGTACGGTGCGAAAGGGAAGGTCTACGGCTATCCGGGGCTGAAGGAGGAGTACTACCTCGCGGACTTCGAACCCGACGACAGTGTGCTCGATGAGCTCGGCCTTGATCGGTCAAAGAAGCTCGTTCTGCTGCGCACGCCGCCTGATGTGTCGCTCTACCACCGCCTTGAGAACGATCTCTTCCCACGGCTGATCGAGCTGCTCGCCGCCGACGCGACGGTGCAGGTCGTCGCGTTGCCGCGCACGCCTGAGCAGCGCGAAGAACTCGTGAAGGCCGCGCACTCAAACATCGTGATCCCGGACGGCGCCGTGGACGGCCCGTCGTTGGTCGCGCTCGTCGATGCCGTGATCGGTGCGGGCGGCACGATGAACCGCGAAGCTGTCGCGCTCGGCACGCCGGTGTGGACGACCTTCGCCGGGCGACTTGGCGCCGTCGATGAGCAACTGCTCGCCGACGGTCGCCTGAACCGCCTCGAAGACCTCGACGGACTCGAAATCGTCAAGCGCTCGGGCTTCGGCAGCGATCGCATCCGTCGCGACCCGCGGTTTCTGGCCGAGCTGGCGCTCGGCGCCGTCACGCGCACCTGAGGGTGCACCGCCTGGAAATCCCGACCAGCCCCCCGTAGACTCAACTCCATGCCCGGAGCCCGACTGACCCGCAGGATGCGGCGTTCGGTGCTGCTGCACCGCGCGCAGCAGATCCTCACCGACGCGACGCTTGTTTCGCTTGCCTTCTTCGGGGCGTTCTGGCTGGTCTTCAACAGCGCAATCCCGGCGCGCTACGGCCTCAACGGCGTGCCCCCGCGCTACGAGGATCTCTTCTGGACCGTGCTTCCGTTCGCGGTCGTGGGCAAGGTCGCGATCTTTGCGATCTTCGGCAGCTACTCGAAGTGGTGGCGCTATACCGACTCGCACGACTTCCGGCGCCTCGTTCAGGCAGTCGTACTCGGCAGCCTTCTGCTTGTCGGCGGTGTGTTCCTGGCCCAGCCGGGCGGCATCGCCCTCCCGCGCTCGGTCGCAGCATTTGACTTTCTGCTCACGCTGCTGCTGATCGGCGGCTCACGCTTCCTCGTGCGCAGCGTCGTCGAAAAGCCGATGCGCGGCTACAGGCTTCCCAGCGGGCGCGAAATCCTGATCGTCGGGGCCGGCGACGGAGGCCAGATGGTTGCGCGTGAGATGCTCAAGAACCCCGAGCTCGGCGAGGCCCCGATCGGTTTCATCGACGACGATCCGCGCAAGAGCGGCGCGCGCATGGTCGGTCTGAAGGTGCTCGGCCGCACCAAACAGCTTCCGCAGATCCTCGAAGAAGCCGAGCCCGATGAAGTGATCATCGCCATTCCTTCTGCGCCCGGCTCGCTGCGCGAGAACGTCGTCTCGGCCTGCCGCGAGCGCAACATCCCCGTCCGCACCCTGCCGACGGTCTTTGAGCTGCTGCGCGGCGACGTCAATCTCGTCAAGCAGCTGCGTGAGGTCCAGGTCGAGGACATCCTGGGCCGCGACCCGATCATCATGCAACTTGACCGCATGGGCGCATACCTCGCCGGCGAAGTCGTGATGGTCACCGGTGCCGGCGGATCGATCGGCTCGGAGCTCTGCCGTCAGATCGCCCGGGTGCGACCGCGCAAGATCATCCTCGTCGACCACGC
>JAEMRJ010000144.1 GCA_016463365.1 Thermoleophilaceae bacterium
TGCTGCCTCAGTCAGTGAGGCCTTGACCGGTCCTACGTTCAATCCCGAGCCGTTGAGGCGGATGCGGGTCTTGGCGAGGTCGAGCTTCAGGATCGAAACCCGTGGTCCGCCGTTGACCGTCGCGACGAGATTCGGTGAGCGTCCGAGGACGATCGTGTAGTCGGTCAGCGAGACCGTGGTCGCGCCAGCGCTCAGCGCAAGGCCGCCACTGTGCTTGACCTGCAGTGTCAGCGGGAAGAGGCTGCCGCCGAGGCCAGTGACCGGAAATGCGATGCCGTCAGGGCCAGCGGTTGCCGGTGCGACGGGTGCAACGGAGACGCCAAGAGACGTCAATGCGGCTCCTGCGCCGGGGTCGAGCGCCAGGGTCGTCTTGCCCTTCAGGCCGGCTGCAGATGCGCTTCCGGTCAGAGCTACGAGCGCGAGAAGCGCTGCGGTGATAAAAGCAATTGAGCCGCGAGAGATCCGAGTGCGGCCTTTCGTACGTATAGACATTGTGATGTCCTCCAGATCGATTCAGGCTGATCGCCTGCCGACCGGTGATCCGGGGCCAAGCACCGCAGCGGTTGGAAAAACTTCTGCGGTTGACAAAAAAGTGCTCACGGGACTCCGCAACGGCGATGAAGGCGCGATCGAACAGATCTACGCCGAGTACGGGCGTGTCGTTTTCGGCTACCTGCGTCGCACGCTCGGCGATCCCGGCGCCGCCGAGGACGTCCAGCAGCAGGTGTTTACTGAGGTCTGGAAGCGCGGCGCTGGGTACGACCCGGAGCGGGCAAGCCTGCTCACGTGGATAATGCAGATCGCCCGCAGTCGCGCAATCGACAATCTGCGCAAACGCACACCCGAGCCGGTCGAGATTGACGACAATTTTCCAACCGAAACGACCGACGGCGACGGATTCACCAGTGAATTGAACGATCAATGGCAAGTAGCGCAGTTGCTCCAGCGTCTCCCACGCGAGGAATCGGACATGCTCCGTGCCCGCTTCTATCTGGGCAAATCGCAGACGGAAATAGCTGAAGAGAGCGGGATTGCGCTGGGTACGGTGAAGATGCGCATGGTCGACGGACTACGCCGAATGCGTGAACTGATCGAAGAGGAAGAGCCAGTCCGATGAGGGATCGCAGGGAAATTCTCAATGACTATCTGTTGGGCGAACTGCCCGACGAGCAGCGCGCGGAGTTGCTGCGCGAGATCGAAGCCGATCCGCAGCTCTCGACCGAGCTTGCAGAGCTCAGCCCGCTTGTCGCGACGCTCGAGGATCTGCCGGCAGAGGCCTGGGATCACGTCGAGGCGCCGCCGCTTCGGCTGAATGGTGTAGCCAGCGAGCCGCCAGCCCCCGCCCGCGAGACCGCGCGCCGCAGCCGTATCAAGGACTTCTTCAGCGGATCATTTGCTTTGCGCCCGGCGCTGGCTTTTGCCGCTGTGCTTGCGATCTTCGTGGCTGGTTTCGGCGTCGGAATGCTCAGCGGTGGCGACAACTCCACCACCACCTTCGGCCCGGTAGCCACGCAGGCGAGCCTCAGCCCTGTGGGCGAGCTCGATCCCGCGGCCACCGGTAAGGCGACCGTCAAGCAGGACGGTCAGACGATCCGACTGAAGATCAGTGGGCTCGCGGTCAACGGAGAATCAGACTTCTATGAGGCCTGGCTGATGGACCCGAAGGATGGATTCATCAGCCTCGGAACCTTCCGCGTGGGCAACGATGGCTCGACCACGCTGGATCTGCCTGTCGCAGTTTCAACGGACCGATTCCCGGTGGTCGACATCTCGCTGCAGCCGACCAATGGCAAGCCGACACACTCCGGCGTGTCGGTCCTTCGCGGCACGCTCAACTAAAGACGCGCTTCGGGACCGGCGCGTGCCTGAGCCGGAAATCTTCCACACTCGATCCCCGGAGGATCGACTGTGGAGTAAATGAGGCTTAGCGTTCAGTCGCGCGGCTTGCGCTCGAAGGTCAGGTGCGTTGCGCCGCTCGGTGAGCTGACCACCTCAATGTCGAAACGGTCCTCGAGCCCCTCGAGGCCATCCCACAGACTCTCGCCCCGCCCAAGCACGATCGGGGCGATCGCGATGTGCATGTGATCGATCAGGTCTGCGGCGAGGAACTGGCGGACAGTGCTCGGTCCACCGCCGATCCGGACGTCCAGATCTCCCGCCAACTCGCGCGCCTTGGCGAGTGCCTCCTCGGGCGTGGCGTCCATGAAGTAGAAGGTCGTGCCGCCTTCCATCTCGATCGTCGGACGCGGGTGGTGTGTCAAAACGATCACGGGTGTGTGGAAGACGGGGTTGTCGCCCCACCAGCCCTTCCACTCCTCGTCGGTCCACGGTCCGCGCTGCGGGCCAAACTTGTTGCGGCCCATGATCTCTACGCCGATTCCCTCGCCCCAGTTGCTCGCGAACGCCTCGTCCACACCCGCTGAGCCGCCTGTGCCGCCGTGGATCTGGGCCTGAAAGGTTTGTGTGCCGAGCGCCCAGCCGAGCAGCCTGTGGCCGGCGTGGCCGAAAGGCTCGTCCATCGACTGGCCCTCGCCAGTCCCGAAGCCATCGAGCGAAACGGACATGTTGTGAACTCGAACTTTGCCCATGATTCCTCAGCTGTTGATTGCGAAGTTGAATGGTCCAACGCCAAAGCCGCCGCGTGCGATTGCGACGTCAAGCCAGAGCTGCATCAGCATCTCCGGGCCGGTCGCAGTCTCAAGGCCGCCGAGATCCATGATCTGCGTCTCGTTCCAGCCGAACTGCGTGAGCAGCTCGCGCGCCTGCGCCTTAGCTTCGGCTGAGTCGCCGCTCAGGAACACGACGTGGTCGCCGGGCACGAGCGAAGGGTCGACCATGATGTCGCAGTTCATCGTGTTCAGCGCCTTCACCACGTTGGCGCCGGGCACTGCGGCCTGAATGTCGGCAGCGACGGAGTTCTCGTTGGAAGCCTGCGCAGCGCCGGCCATTCCCTTGGAGTGGTCGAGCCGGTTAGAAACATCGATCACCGTCTTGCCCTCAAGCTCGGCCGCGGCGGATTCGACGGCCGCGACCGAGTGCTCGCCGTTGGTCGCATTGAAGACGAGGTCCGAGGTGACCGCGGCATCGGCGAACGATCCCGTCAGCAAGCCTTCGTCCGCGAATCGTTGCAGCGACTCCGAATCTGCGCTGCGAGCGCCAACGGTTACTTCATGCCCATGCTTTGACAACGCCTTCGAAAGCGCGTCGCCGACCATTCCAGTTCCAAAAACGCCAATTCTCATGGCGACAAGTTATCGCTGGCTAGGAAGCGCGCGTCGTGCCGTCAACGTGCGGAGTGCCCTTTTTGGCATTGCGCACGCTGAAGTTCAGGCCGTCGTCAACTTCGGCGACGTGGAATCCGACCTTCGACGGCAGGAGGATCGGGCGCTTGAACGCCACTTCCACCGTGAATGCGTCGGGAAGTTTGTTGTCCACGGCGGCCAGGGCGCGGGCCTTGGTCCACATTCCGTGGGCGATTGCCTTCGGGAAACCGAATGCCTTGGCCGAGAGGTTGTGCATGTGGATCGGGTTGCGGTCTCCCGACACGCTCGCGTAGCGACGGCCGAGGTCACCAGGGAGCGACCAGGTTGCGATCTGCGGCAGCGCAGAGAAGTCGATCTCCTCGGTCTTCTCGGCAGCTGCGTCCTCAGACGGCTTGCCGATGCGCAGGTAGGTGCTTGTGGCCTTGGAGACGAGCTCGTCGCCCACGCGCGCCTCGGTGATCACGTCGAACTGGCGGCCCTTGGGGTGCGGACGCAGGTCCTGCGCGCGCACTGAAAGACCCAGCTGCTCGGCAGCGTCAACTTTGCGTGACTGCTCGATCTTGTTGTTCACGTGCACGAGGCCGATCACGGGGAAAGGAAAGCCGTCCCCCGTCATCAGCTTCAGCTGCAACGGCATCGAGAGAACGTTGAAGAAGATCGGCGGCAGGTTGCCGGTGAGGGTGTGCTCGGTCACGCGGCCGAATGCGGCCAGGCGATCGAGGTCCACTGCCTGCGGCTCCAACGACACCACGGTGTCCGGCAGTTCCTTCTTGCGCGTGCCGGCCAGCGGGGTCATGCCGATGGCGGCCTTGAAGTACAGGCCGCCAGCGCCCGGGGCGCTCTTCAGTTCAACGTTGCTCATGATGATTTCTCCTATGCGCCGATCAGCATCTGACCGCAGACGCGGACGACGTTGCCGGTGAGTCCGGTGGATGCGGGGCTGGCGTACCAGGCGATTCCTTCGGCCACGTCGACCGGGAGGCCACCCTGCTGCATCGAGTTCATGCGGCGTCCAACCTCGCGCGGGCCCATCGGCATCGCGGCGGTCATCTGGGTTTCAATGAAGCCCGGTGCGACGGCGTTGATCGTTACTCCATGCTTTGCCCACTCGGGAGCAGTTGACTGCACAAGGCCGATGACTCCGGCCTTCGAGGTCGAGTAGTTGGTCTGACCTGCGCCGCCGGCGATTCCGCTCATCGACGACACGCAGATCACGCGACCGTTGGCCTTGACCAACTGGCGGGCGAGCAGCTCATCGTTGATGCGCTCCTCTGAAGACAGGTTGATGTCCATCAGGACCGACCACTTGTCTTCGTCCATGCGTCCGAGCGTCTTGTCCTTCGTGACGCCGGCGTTGTGGACGACGATGTCCACGCCGTTGTGGTGTTCGTCGAGGAAGTCGGCGATCACCTTCGGGGCCTCATCGGCCGTGATGTCTTCGACGATCGAGGAGCCACCGAGCTTGCTCATGAGCTTCTCGAGGTCTTCCTTCAGCGGCGGGATGTCGAGCCCGACGACGTGCGCGCCGTCGCGAGCGAGCGTCTCGGAG
>JAEMRJ010000145.1 GCA_016463365.1 Thermoleophilaceae bacterium
CTTCTGCAGGACGTCGAGAACCTCGGCGAGAAGGGCGACGTCGTAGACGTCGCTCCGGGCTACCTGCGCAACTTCCTCGCCCCGCGTCAGCTGGCGGCGACAGCGTCAGCGAAGTCGATCGAACAGGCACAGCGCCTCATGCGAGAGGCCGAAGAAGCCGCGATCTACCGTTCCGAGAAGGCTGGCGACATCGCCGCGCTGCTCAGCAAAACGGTCCTGACGATCGAAGAAGAGGCCGGCCCCGAGGGTCGTCTGTTCGGTTCGGTCACGCCGAAGGAGATCGTCGAGGCGATCAAGGACGCCCGTGGCATCCGTCTCGAGCGCAAAGACGTCCACATTGAAGAGCCGATCCGCGAGGTCGGCACCTACACGATCACTGTCGATGTCCACGACGGCGTCACTGCCGACGTGAAGACGATCGTCACCTCAAAGGAATAAGCGGCGTGGCCGCAGTGATGCGGCTTGGCTGATCCCGGCACGCAGCCGGCAGATGGCAACGGCCTGATCGGGGCCGCTGCTGCGCCCCCGCACGACGAAGAGGCCGAGGCTTCGGTCCTCGGCGCGATCATGCTCGCCGACCGCTGGTTCGACACGATCACGGTCGACGTCCACCTCGGTCCGCACGACTTCTATCGCCCGCGCAACCGCCTGATCTTCCAGGCGATGTTGGAGCTCAACTCCGACAGCGAGGCGATCGACACGCTGACCGTCGCCGCGCGGCTGGTCGAGACCGGCAAACTCGAAGAGGCCGGTGGCAAGGACTACATCGAGACGCTGGTCACGCGTATCCCGTCGCTGGGCAACACCAAGCAGTACGGGCAGATCGTCAAAGAGAACTCGCTGCTGCGCGGCCTCGTGCGCGCAAGTCAGGAGATCCAGGAGTCGGTCACCACGCGCGACGGCGACCCGCGCGAGCTGCTCGAGCGCGCCCAGCAGCGCGTCTTCGAGGTCGCCCAGGACAGCCAGTCCGGCGAGCTCGTCCAACTCTCAGAAATCCTGCACGAAGAAATCGACGCCCTCGAACAGCAGTCGCTTCACGGCAACGCAGTCACCGGTACGCCCACCGGCTTCCGCGACGTCGACGAGTTGACCGGCGGCCTCCAGGGCGGAAACCTGATCATCATCGCGGCGCGTCCTTCGATGGGCAAGTCCGCTCTGGTCACCAACATCGCCGAGAACGCGGCGCTGAAGGGCTACCCCGTCGCGATCTTCTCACTGGAAATGTCAAAGACCGAGCTCTCGCAGCGCTTCCTCGCCTCGCAGGCGAAGATAAGCGGCGACGCGATGCGCAAGGGCCAGATCAAGAAGACCGACTGGCCGAAGGTGCTCGAAGCCGCGCAGTCGTTCGACACCGCGCCGCTCTGGATCGACGACTCATCCGACATCAACATCATCGAGCTGCGAGCCAAGGCCCGCCGCCTGCACGGCAAATTCCTCGGGCAGGAGAACGAGGGCGGCAAGAGCGGTCTGGGGTTGATCATCGTCGACTATCTCCAGCTGCTGCGCGCCAACGACGGCCGCGACAGCCGCGTCGAACAGGTCGCCCAGATGAGTCGTGGACTGAAGATCCTTGCTCGTGAACTCGACGTGCCGGTGATCGCCGTCTCTCAGCTTTCGCGTGCGGTTGAGAGCCGCCAGCCGCCGCGTCCGCAGCTGTCGGATCTTCGCGAAAGTGGCCAGATCGAGCAGGACGCCGACGTCGTCGCCTTCATCTACCGCGAGGAGTACTACCTGCGCGAGGACAGCGAGCGCCCGGGCATCGCGGACATCATCTTTGCCAAGCACCGCAACGGTCCGGTGGGCGACGTCGAGCTGACGTTCCTTCACCACTACCCGAAGTTCACCAACAAGCCGAAGGGCTACGACGACGGTGGCGGAGGCAGTCCCGACCGCGTCCCGGCCGCGCGCGTCAGCGACGGCTACGACGAAGAAGTTGAGTTCTAGGCGTGGCCCGCTTTGTCTGCCCGCACTGCGACGGCGCCACCTGGGTGCTCGGCGCCGACGGTGAAGCCGAGCCCTGTGTCTGCCGCGAAGAGACTCTGCGCCGCGCGCGCACGCGTGGACTGATCACCACGATCCCGCGTCGCTTCGCCGGCATCGGACTCTCCGACGACGGTCGCCAGATCACGAGCTCCGGCCGCCCGCTGAACTTCCCGCCCGATGTCTCGCGCGCGGTGCTCAAGTACGTCCGCACGATCGACGAGCAGCTCGCCAAGGGCAGGGGCCTCTGGTTCACCGGCGACACCGGAACCGGCAAGACCACGCTCGCGATGCTCGTCAGCAAAGAAGCCCTGCGCGCAGGCCACTCGGTCGCGATCTATTCGGTGCCCCGCCTGCTGGCCGAGATCCGCAACACCTTTGACTCAGACTCAGATTCCTCATACGCGCAGCTCTTCAAGAAGCTGACGGCGGTCGACCTGCTGCACCTGGACGACCTCGGCGCCGAGCAGCAGACCGAGTGGGTGCTTGAGCAGCTCTACGCGATCGTCAACGAGCGATACGAGGAAGGCAAGGCGATCACGATCACGACCAACCTCCTGGGCCAGGAACTCTCTGACCAGATCGGCGAGCGCACCGTGTCGCGACTGATCGAGATCTGCGGCGATCCGTTGCCGTTGTTCGGCACGGACAAGCGCGTTGATCCGTTTGACTCGGTGGCCGATGAGCCGACGGCGAGCCGGCTCGGAGCAGACCCAACGCGCTGATCGATTTTGGTGTATGGTTGGTGTATGAGCACGAGCCGCACCAACATTGAGCTCGACGACCAGGCCGTCGCGGAGATCATGGAGCGTTACGGGTTGAAGACGAAGCGTGAAGCCGTGGACATGGCGCTGCACCACCTGGCTGGGCATCCGATGACCAAAGAAGAAGTGCTCGCCATGAGGGGCACCGACTTCCTTGATGACGTGGTCGCAGACATGGAAGCGGCGTGGAGGTAGTACTCGTCGACACGTCTGCGTGGATCGAGTATTCGAAGTCCACAGGCAGTGGCGTAGATCTCCGCCTCGACGCCCTGATCAAGGCAGACGCGCCAGTTGCAAGCACCGAGCCGATTGCGATGGAGCTGCTGGCCGGAGCGCGCTCCGACAAGCTCAGGCGACAAACGCGCAAAATGCTCAACCGCTTCAAGCACATTCCATTCAACTCGACGATTGATTTCCCGGAGGCCGCGCGGATTTACCGCGACTGCCGCGCAGCAGGCGTGACTCCACGAAACCACGTCGACTGCATGATCGCGGCCGTCGCGCTCAGGACGGACTCGGCCGTCCTCACGTCTGACTCAGAATTCGAGCAGATATCCGCAGTGACCGGCCTGAAGATCCAAGCCACCTGACTCAGTCGAGACCGACGAGCCGCTCCCAGCGAGCGAGGTCATATCCGGGCGCGGCGTTCCTGATGGCAGCGAGGAAATCATCCACGCCGGCGATCTGATTGACGTTCGCCGCCACATAGGCCCGTAGCGCCTGGTCGAAGACCTTCGCGCCGATGTCCCGTCGCAACACCGTCAGCGCACAAGCCCCGCCACGATAAATCGTGTCCTCATATGCCTTCGGATGCTTCTCCCAGTAAGACATCCCGGTGCCGAGCCCGTGCTTGCCGCGGATCGGCCGCGCCAGGTCGCATCGGTAGCTCTTGTGGAATCGCTGCTCGGCGAACGCAGTCAATGATTCATCCAGGAACGGATCGTTGTACTGATCGTTTCCGACCAGGCCGTAAAACCACTGATGCGCGACTTCGTGGGCGATCGTCGCGTTGTCGGGAGTGCTGAAGACGATGCCGGGATACTCGGAGCCACCGAACGGGAGGTCAACGAGGATCACCCGCAGCGTCGGCAGGCTGTAGCCGCCGTACCAGCGCTGGAGCGTGCGATACGCGTTGGCCGCTCGACGGAGAGCCGGCCGCAGCTGTGCGCGAGTCGACGCAGAGCCCGTCACAGCAACCCGCACTTCGCCGACCTTCTCTGCGATCGTCTTGAATCGGCCGATTGCGAAGGCGAGGTCCCGCGCCTCAACCTCGGTGATGTATTGCGAAGTGAATCTCGATCGATTCGTTCTCAGCAGATACCCGGGCGCAATCACACGCATCCCGCGCGGCACGCGCACGCTCAAGCCCCAGAGGGCGACGGGATTGAGGCTTCCTTCGCCGTAGGCCGGCTCCGGTCCGATCCGGAATGGGTGCGCGGCTTTCACAGCGACCACCGGAAGTGCGTCTCCGAACAGGTCGATGCCAGCCGACCTGCCCAGCGAGGTGTTGTCACGAGGCACGCGCAGCCGAAGACCGAACGAAAAGTGCATCGTTGCGGACGGAGCCAGCGGCTTCAGGAGGTTGATCCGGACCATCGATCCGGCGGCGCGCGTCTCGCCGGCGCGCGCGTTTGACACCCACGTCAACTGTTCGAGCGCATCGCCGCGATTCGGCCTGAGTCGGAGCCAGACATGATCGACCGGCTGCGACCCGGCGTTTCTCAGATTCACGCCGCCGACACCCGAGAGAAGTCTCTGCTTCGGATGCCATGTCAGCCCGTAGTTGTACTCGTACGGCACAGCGCCGCTCGGAGCCACTGCGGCCGTTGCAGGCACGGCGCCGCCGGCGCAGACAACTGCCACGGCTCCCAGTAGCGCCGCAAGCAACATATTCAACTGTTTGACACGCATCGTCTTCGAAACCCGCTCCACGCCCATCAGTTTCGGCAATCCCGGCTCCTGCCTACACTCAAACCGTGCCAACCACAGTCATAGTCGGCGCCCAGTGGGGCGATGAAGG
>JAEMRJ010000030.1 GCA_016463365.1 Thermoleophilaceae bacterium
CTTCGAAGGTCGCCATCGCCTCGGACTTGCCTGCGCAAGACATCCCGGTGATGATCACCAGGTCGCGCAGGTTGCCGGCAGGCGGTTTCTCGCTCATTCTCCGGCCACTCTAACGGCCGGGTCAGCGCGTATTGTTGAGTTGGTGAAAGATCTGTCTACCGAGCTTCGCCGGGACGCCAGGGACCGACTCAAGCTGATCGCGCGTGGCGGCGACAACGGCGTCCGGCGAGCCGAAATGTTCAAGCAGCAGCTTCTTTCGCGTCGGACCGACTCCGGGCAGCTCGTCAAAGACGGAGGCAGTCATCGCCTTGTCGCGCTTCTCGCGGTGGAAAGTGATCGCGAACCGGTGCGCTTCGTCGCGGATGCGCTGCATGATCTTCAACCCCGGATCGTCTTTGTCGAGCATCACCGGGTGCTTCCTGCCGGGGACGAAGATCTCTTCTTCGCGCTTTGCGAGCGAGACGACGGGCACGCCTTCTTTGCGGAACTCCTCGAGCTCTTTGATCGCGCTGGAGAGCTGCCCTTTGCCGCCGTCGATCACGATCAGGCCCGGCAGCGACGCGAAGGACTCGTCGTAGTCGTCGTCGTGCGGTGAGATCTCTTTCTGCTTGAGGTACTGCGCCATGCGCCTGCGCAGCACCTCGCCCATCGATGCGAAGTCGTCCTGCCTGCCGTCCAGCTCCTTGACCTTGAAGCGGCGGTAGTCGGCCTTGCGCGGGTTGCCGTCGCGGAAGACGACCATCGAGGCGACGACGTTGGTCGGGCCGAGGTTTGAGATGTCAAAGCACTCGATGCGCACCGGCGGAACTTCGAGCTCCAGCGCCTCCCTGAGATTCTCGAGTCCTTCGCGGCGCGACCTCCGTGCACGCTCGGCGCGGCCCTGCTCGCGCTCGAGCGCCAGCCGCGCGTTGCGCTCGGCAAGTTCAAAGAGTTTGCGCTTCTCGCCGCGCTCGGCCGAGCGGAGCTCGACGTTTGAGCCGCGGCGAGCCTTCAGCAGCCCGGTTATCGCGTCGAGCTCGATCTGCTCCTCAAAGTCGCGCGCGACGATCACCTGCGGCGGGACTGCCCCACCAGAGGTGTAGTACTGGGCGATGAACTCTTCGGTGACCTCGTTGTCGCTGACCTCGCCGATGTTGTCCAGGTGAAAACTCTTGCGGTCGGCGAGAATTCCGTCGCGGACTTGAAAGACCTGCGCGTTGGCCTCGGAGCCGTCGGTTGCGATCGCGACCAGGTCGACCATCCCCAGCGAGGATGAATCGAGCCGATTGCGGTCGATCGAATCCTTCACGGCCGCGATGCGATTGCGGTAGACGGCGGCCTCCTCGTACTCGCGGCGCTCGGCCGCGTCGCGCATGCGCTCGTCGAGTTCTGCTTCCACCTCGCGGAAGTTGCCGGCCAGGAAGCCCTCGATCCGCCCGATGTTGGCGCGGTAATCCGCTTTGGAGATGTAGTCAACGCATGGCGCCTGGCAACGCTTGATGAAGTAGTCAAGGCACGGATTGCCCGACTGGCGCCCGGGGCTCGGCCCCTCGCAGGTGCGGTACTGAAAGATCTTGCCGAGCAGCTCGACCAGATTGCGCGCGCGCCTGGCGTCGCTGTAGGGGCCGAAGTACTTGCGGCCGCGCTTGTGCTTTTCGCGCGTGAAGTACACGCGCGGGTAGTCCTCGTCGAGTGATATTGCGATGAACGGATAGGTCTTGTCGTCGCGCATCAGAACGTTGAAGCGCGGCCGGTACTGACGGATGAACTGCTGCTCGGTGATCAGCGCCTCGGCCGGATCGCGCGTGACCACGCACTCGATGCGCTCGGTCATGGCGATCATCTCGACGGCCTTGCCCTCGGGCGCGGAGAAGTGCGAACTGACGCGGCTCTTGACAGACGTGGCTTTGCCGACGTAGACGACGGTGCCGTCGGCGTCGTGGAAGAGGTAGACGCCGGGCTGGTCGGGAAGTTCGCGCCGCTCGTCGATCAGCTTGCCCCGAAAGGGGTTGTGGCGCTGCGGTTTCTTGTCCGGCTTCTTGTCGGGCTTGGGTTCGGCGGCGTCGGGCACCCGTGCAGATTAAGGCTCCGACTGCAGACTGCGGCCGTCAATGCGCGATCTGGCTCGGCACTCAAGTTTGCGCGTTCAAATTGCCGAAGCAAACTCCGAGGGACGATGCAGATCACCGGGAGCACACAAATCGGCTTTATGAGAAAGCGTTCGCGATATCTGCTCGGGCTGGCGACCGCAAGCCCGGTGCTGATTCTTTACGTTTGGGCCGCGAGCCTCGAGGGGTGGACGCTCGCTGACGGAGTCTTTCTCTTTTGTCTTGCAATTCCGTACGCGATCTTCATGATCCGTCTGGTGGGTGTGGGCGTAGACCTCACCGCGCATGGCCTCGTGGTGCAGAACTTCTTTCGCACGCGCACCTACGCGTGGGATCAGATTGATCACTTCGACGCCGAGTCAACGAGAATTGGCTCGAGGAGCATGTGGAGCAGCTTCGTGACCACCGACGGGGAACGCCACGCACTGAGCGCAGTCCAGGAATACGCCATGAACGTTCTGCTCTTTCGAACCGAGACAAACGCAGCTCGAGCGATTGATGATCTGAACAAGATTCTCACGCGGATCAAGCGTGAGGGATTCGACCCTGAAGTCGACTACACCCACGATCTTTGAATTCGATGCTCGCCCAAGGGTTTCAGCGAATCAAAGCGACAGTTGCTGTGAACCCCAGCCCCGCGAATTCCGGATCGTCAAGCGACGCCCCCACCCCCTTCATCAGGCCGATGATCTTCGCGACGTAGCCCTGAGTTTCGGCATAAGGCGGGATCCCGCCGTACTTCTGGACCGCCCCCGGCCCGGCGTTGTAGGCCGCGAGCGCCTTGGGGATCGATCCGAACTGCTTGATCAGCTGGGCCATGAGCTTCGCCTGGGCGAGAATCGACGCGCGCGGATCAAATGGATTGGTCAGGCCCATCGAGCGCGCGGTGCCCGGCATGAACTGCGCGATGCCCTGCGCGCCCGCCGAGGAGACGGCGTTCGGATTGAAGTCTGATTCGGCCTTCAGCTGAGAAGCGAGCAACACCGGCTGCACGTTGTACCGCTGGGCGGCGTCGATGATCATCTGGCGGAAGCGCTGCGGTACCCAGCTGGGCAGGCCGGCGCTGCCGACGTGGCTGCCGCCGCTGACCTCGCGCGAGCCGGCGCCGTACTGCGCCGGGACGTCGCGCGGGTTGGCACCGAAGCCGAAGTGCCAGGGCTCCCAGGCGTAGCGCTTGATGAAGCCGAACCGACGCGCGTTGGCAGCGAGCCAGCCGTAGGCGCCGGGCGGCCCGAGGTCGAGCTCTGTCCCGTATCGATGGAGCGAAGTGCCGGGCGGCGCAACCCACTTGGGATCCGGGTGGGCCGCAAAGAGGCGCGACTGCTCGGCATCGGACCTGAAGGCGCTGTTGATCGCCAGCGAGATCCCTGCCGAGCGCGCTGCTGCTGCCATGCGGTCGAAGGCGGCAGCGACGTCGGGTCGCATCGGCTTGCCCTGGCGATACGCCAGCGGGCCGTCGTAGCCGCCACCGCTGCCGATGGCAGGATTGGCGCCGGGCATCGTCGCGAACGAGAATCGCAACTCCGCCGTCGCCCGCGCGCGCACTTTCACGTGCCGCTTCTGGTCGGTGCCGGAGATCGCGACATCGTGCTTGCGCAGCGTCGCGACAGTGACGCTCGTCGGCGCGGCGCCAAGCCCGAACTTCACGCGCTCGATCCGGCCGACTTCGCGATTGACCACGGCGACGCGCACCGCCGCTGCGCGAGCGCGTAACCGGTAGGCAGCCGGTGACAGGTAGTGCGGGTTCGGTGCGCCGCCCGGCAGTACCGGTGGCTCGAATGTGCGCGAGTAGTCCTTCGCCATGCGACCGGCCGCTGCCGCTGCGGCGATGTCGGCCGTGCGCTGGTCATGACCGCGCGCCGCGAGCGCGCCGCCGTACTGGGCGAAGAGCGCCACGCCCAGCAGCGCGAGAATCGATCCTGCCACGAGCCCGATCGACGCCTGGCCGCGCGCATCACCGATCAAACGTCTCATCCGCGCGCGCCCCTTGCGCCGAGCAGGCAGTCGGCCAGCTGTTCGGCGCCGCGTTCGAGCTCTCGTCTGCGACGCCACGGAGGCGCCAGTCCGACGCGTGACGGAGCGAGTTCGAGCGCGCAGTTCACGTCGTCAACACGGCCGACCGCGACGAGCTCGGCCAACGCGCTGGCTTGAGCGCAGTTCAGCTCGCGCATCGCCAACCCACAGTACGCGACGTCACTGGCCTCATCGACAAACAGCCATATCCGGTCAAACTCGGTTGCCCGAAAGGTGTCGTCAAGCGCTTCGAAGCGCACGCAGGTGATCACCACTGGAGCAAGCGATTCGAGGATCCGTGTCAGCTCTGCGAATCGGAACTGCCGGCCGCAGGCGTCCACCATGAGCACCCGTGAAGTCGCTGCGAGCGCCGGCCCGGTAGACGCGCGCGGAACCCGCTCGACGAACAAGTCTGCGACCGCGCCCATCACTGCCGCGTGAACCTTGCCTCGGAGCGGGCAACGAGCAGGCCGGCCAGAACGGGAAAGATCGTGCGCGGCTTCAACTGCACGCTCACGCGCGTGCCCCGCGTCTGCACTTCGACCCGCGTGGTCGACCACCCCGGTACCGCAGCTCGAGCAGCTTTTCCCGGACTGCGGCCCAGCTGCCCGGCAAGTGCCCCGGCGTGTGCGGCGTTGCCCGCCGCCACGTACGAACCGCCCGCGACAAGCCCCTGCAGCCCGAGCAAGCAGCACGCGATCACAATCGGCGTCATCAGAACGGTCTCGATCGTCGACTGGCCGCGCTCGCTCATGGCGCCATCCGGGAGCTTGCGCTGACCAGTGGTCCGCCGCCCGCACCAAGCGCAGCCCGAAACGGCATCACCAGCGGCACGCGGGCGCTCACGACGACCTCGCCAGATTTTGACGCGCGCACGCGACGCGAGGACTCCGGCGATGAAGCAAGCAGCGCATCGGCAAGCCTTCGGCCCTGCCTGGCCCCCGCGCGCTCGTCACCGCGTTGCCCGGCCACGTAGTGCGCGCGAGCAGCCGCCCGCGCTGCCTCAGAGACCTTCCACCAGGTTTGCCCGACGACAACGATCTGCCAGCCGGCGGACATCACAACGATCACCAGCGGCAGCGCAAAAAGCAGTTCAACGCTCGACTGCCCACGCGTTCCTCGAAGTGATCGACCCATGCGGACGATCCTGCCGATCGGCGCGTAACGGTTCAAGACCGAAAAGCAACGACCCCGTAAAAAATCAGTTAAGAATCAGCCGCGACGCAGGGACCCGAGCATCGGGTTCGCTGACTTGGTGTCGCGGCGGCGTCCACCCTTGGCGGCATACATCGCGACGTCTGCCCGGTGCACAAGCTCATCGGGTGAGCTGTCACTGCCGCGCATGGCTGCGGCACCGATCGAAAGTGAGACAGCCATCCCGGAGGCTTCGATGCGAAGACGCTCGACCAGGCGGTCAAGCCCGGCCTCCTCGGTCTCGGGGCAGACGACCACAAATTCGTCGCCGCCCAGGCGGGCGGTGAAGTCCGAACCACGCGCTGTAGCGGTGATCGCCGCAGCGACTTCACGCAGCAGGCGGTCTCCGGCGACGTGGCCGTAGGTGTCGTTGTAGGCCTTGAAGTGGTCGAGGTCCACGAACACCATGCCGAGCGGACGACCGTGGCGCAGCGCGCGCTGCCACTCGATCGCCATCTGACGATCAAAACCTTCGCGGTTGGCGAGACCCGTGAGGCGGTCAAGCTGCGCGACCCGGGCCGTCGATATCGCGCGACGGCGCTCACGGAACGACACGACCGCGAGGATCGATGTTGCGAAAATCAACAGGAGCAGCGCAGCGCGGAAGGCCAGGGGGATGCCGTCCACCGCACGGGCGACCGTGGCGCGCCGTTGCGGGCTGTCGGCGTTCTCGACACTCGATGCAACGCGACTCTCGCCCGATTCTGTCACTACCGCAGCGGCCACAACCGCCGGCCCGGAACCGCCGCCATCAGCATTGGTGCTCGCGTACGCAACAAGCGCCAACGGGCCGAGCAGCATCACAACAACCATGAGCAATGCCGGCAGAAACTGGGACCCGCGGCGCAGGTTTGGCCGCGAAGAACGGAATATGTTCCGATACTCCGACAAAGTGACGACAAAGTAACTGCGCCGTCGGTCGTAAAAAACGGACATTTCCCCTGCAATCACGAGAAAACGCAAGCGCGCTTTCACGGCGTCCGGGGACCGGGCCTAGATCACCCAGCGGCGCGACTCGCGCCAGACCCAGTAGATCGCAAAGCCGCAGGCGGCGAGAATCAGAATCAGCAGCACGATGCCGCCGTTCCAGAGCTCGCGGAAGCGGTCGACAGCCACAATTGAAAGCATCGCCAAGGCGACCGCGCCATAGACGATCCCGCGGTTGCGCTCGCTGAGCGACGAGATCCACTCGCCCTGGGACCGATAAAGACTGACCAGACCGAAGCCGACGAGCGTCAGGAAGACCGCCTGGATCGAGTTGTTGACGATGTTGATGAAGGCGCCGCCGTTCGGCGAAGCGACGATCAGAAACGCCAGAAGAGCGATCAGTCCAAGACCGATCCAGGTTCTCCGCGGATTGCTCACGACGAGCAGCCTACGCGCAGAGCAGGGCGTCAGGCGTCGAACGCGCCGCCTTCAAGCGTGTGTGCGACGTCTTCGCAGGCGTCGATCGCGTTCTCCATCTGCTCGAAGATCTCTTTCCAGCGGATCACGACCATCGGGTCCACCCCGCCGACAAACAGAGAAGCGATCGCCTCGCGCGAGAGCCGGTCGCCCTCGTTCTCAAGGCGATGCACTTCGATGATTGATTCCGCCATCGACTCGCCGGTGCGCAACGTGGCGACCGCAACCGAAAGTTGGTGAGTCGAATCGACGAGCACCTGTGCAAGCGCCCGGGACGGATCCATCGGCGCCTCGATCTTGTACAGACCGAATGAATCTGCAACCTGCTCGATGTAATCGACAACGTCGTCGATCGCCGTGGCGAGCTTGTGGATCGCCGGCCGCGAGAGCGGCGGGCGCGATCCGTCGCCGAGCTGGCGGATCAGGGCCTGGGTGATGCTGTCGCCCTTCTGCTCAGTCAGAAGAATCTGACGGACGATGTCTTTGTCGTCAGGAAACTCTTCGAGCATCTGGAGCAGGAGCTGCGCAGCCCGCTCGGCGTTGGCGATTGCCGCCTCGAAAAGGTCGTAGAACTCGTCGGCCGGCCGACGCGAGAGGGCGCTCACTGGATTACCAGCGGCTGGGCGGTCACGGCAGCTTTGCCGGACTCAAGAACTTCGGCCGCTGCGGGCGCTTCTGTGGCGGTTGCATCTACGGCTTCGGAGTCGAACCGATATCCGATGCCGAAGTGGGTGTGCACGTATCGCCAGCCCGGCGACGCGGCCTCCAGCTTGTGGCGAACCTTTCGCACGAAGACATCAACGGATCGGTCGCCGCGGGCCATTGCGTAACCCCAGACGCGCTGGTAGATGTCTTCACGCGGGAGCACGCGTCCGTCACTGCGCGCAAGCAGCAGGAGGAGCTCGTACTCGCGCTTGGTCAGGTCGACCGGGCGACCGGCTGCGAGCACTTCGTAGCGATCGATGCGGAATTCGAGTTCTCCGTGAGTGAGCGGCCCGGCCTCTGCAACGGCGTCAGCCTCGACGCGACGGTGGCGACGGGTGACCGCTTCAACGCGGGCGACGACTTCTTCGGGGTGGCACGGCTTGCCGATCCAGTCATCCACGCCCATGCGCAGGCCGCGGACACGCTGGGCGACAGTGCTCTGTTCTGAGCAGACGACCAGTCCGACGGAGCCGACGGTCTCGCCGAGGGTCTGGAGGATCTCCCAGTAGCTCGGGCCGAGCAACACCGGGTTGACAACGATTGCTGCCGGTCGCATGGCGGAAAGCTCATCGCCGGGCGGAAGCGAACGCAACACCACATGCTGCCAGCCAGCCTGCTCGAGGCGCTTGCAGAGCACGGTGACGAATCCGGAGTCGTCGTCAATTACGACGACCTTGCGAGGTGATTTGTCAGTTCGGTTCATCCGAGGTTCTGCGGGCGAGCCATCCGCGCCGCTGCAGCCATGGTATCGGTGCTTTCCGTCGTGTCTATGGGCGTTCACAGGTTTTTCACAATCTGGTGACAGTTTGGTAACTACTTTGGCCAAGGGGACATACATGCTTGCCCCATACGTCAAGTCGACGAAATTCCCGAAAGGACCTAAGTACCTGTGATGAAACGATTCAACGCACCGCTGATCGCGCTCACCCTCGTTGCGCTATCGCTCTCCCTCGTTGCGGCCGGTTGTGGCAGCGACGATGACAGCGGTTCTACGAACGCTGACCTCTCCGGAACCATCAAGGTTGACGGCTCCAGCACGGTTGCCCCGCTCAGCGAGGCCGCAGCCGAGAAGTTCCAGGCCGAGAACCCGAACGTCCGCGTCACAGTGGGCACCTCCGGCACCGGTGGCGGTTTCGAGAAGTTCTGCGCCGGCGAGACTGATCTCTCTGACGCATCGCGCCCGATCAAGGATGAAGAGATCGAGATCTGCAAGAAGAACGGAATCGAGTACCAGGAGCTTCAGGTTGCCAACGACGGGCTTGCGAACGTCGTCAACACCGAGAACGACTTCGCCAAGTGTCTGACCACCGACCAGCTCAAGAAGATCTGGGACAAGGGTTCGAAGGTCGACAACTGGAACCAGGTTGACCCGAGTTTCCCGGACGAGAAGCTGGAGCTTTACGGCCCCGGAACCGACTCTGGAACGTTTGACTACTTCACCGAGTCGATCAACGGCGAAGAAGGCCAGAGCCGCAGCGACTACAACGCCACCGAAGACGACAACGTGATCGTCCAGGGCGTGTCCGGCAGCAAGGGTGGACTGGGTTACTTCGGTCTCTCCTACGTCGAGCAGAACGCTGACAAGATCAAGGCCCTCGAGGTCGACGGCGGAGACGGTTGCGTCGCCCCGAGCACCGAGACCGTTCAGGACGGCACATACAAGCCGCTCTCACGTCCGCTGTTCGTCTACGCGAGCGCCGAGGCCCTCAAGCGTGCGGAAGTCGACGCATTCCTCGAGTACTACATCACCAACCAGACCGCCATCGCCGAGCAGGCGCTTTTCGTCCCGATGACTGAAGAGCAGGCTGCAGCAAGCAAGGCATCGATCGACAAACTGGTCGAAGAAGCAGGCGCAACGTCGTAGTCCCTACGACCGCGCGTTAGTCAGAAAGAACTCAAGATGGAAGCCTCCGAGGTGCGCATGACCGACGACCTGCAGATCAAGCAGCTCACGGTCGTGCGCCCTCGGTACGGCGAACTCCTGATCCAGGGCAGCCTCTTTCTTTGCGCGCTGCTTTCGATCGTCACCACGCTCGGCATCGTGATCGCGTTGATCGAGCCGTCGATCGAGTTCTTCAGTGAAGTCAGCCTCAAGGAGTTCTTCACCACCACGACGTGGGCTCCGCTCTTCAATCCGCCGAGCTTCGGCGTGATCCCGTTGATCACGGGAACGCTTGTCACAACTTTCTGGGCACTGCTGATCTGCATCCCACTGGGCCTTGGCGCCGCGACCTACCTCAGCGAGTACGCCAGCCCGAAGACGCGCAGTTTCCTCAAGCCGGTACTGGAGGTCCTGGCCGGCGTCCCGACCGTCGTCTACGGATTCTTTGCACTCACCTTTGTCACGCCGCTGCTCCAGAGCATCTGGCCGGTGGGCGAGGGTCCGGGCGTCTTCAACGCACTTTCCGCCGGCTTGGTGATGGGCGTGATGATCCTTCCGACTATCGCTTCGCTCTCCGAAGACGCGATGTCCGCCGTTCCCGGCGGCCTCCGCGAAGGCGCACTTGCGCTGGGCAGCAACAAGGCACAGGTTTCAACCCGCGTGGTGATCCCAGCCGCGCTCTCAGGGATTGTCGCTGGATTTGTGCTCGGCATCTCCCGTGCGGTGGGCGAGACGATGATCGTGCTCGTCGCCGCTGGCGGCACGCCGAAGCTCACCTTCAACCCGCTTGAAGGCATGCAGACCATGACGGCCTTCATCGCTTCCGCAGGCCTGGGCGATCAGCCGACCGGCAGCACCGGCTACAAGACAATCTTTGCCGTGGGCGCTGCGCTGTTTGCCATCACGTTTGTCATGAACATGATCAGCATCCGACTTGTACGCAAGTACCGCGAGGTCTACGAGTGATGAAATCGATCGGCGACGCAGCTGCACGGACTCAACTCGAGTCCCGCCACCGC
The DNA here is from genome assembly GCA_016463365.1 of Thermoleophilaceae bacterium. The sequence continues at coordinate 10,305 of JAEMRJ010000030.1, forward strand.
GACTTCTTCGAGCGCGGCTTCAAGATTGCCCTGGTTTTCAGCCTGCTCTTCGGAATTGCCGCGCTGGTCACGCTGATCGTTCAGGTGCTGGTCGAGGGAATGCCGCGACTGAACAGCCAGCTGCTGACGAACTTTCCCTCCGGCGTGCCCGAAAACGCCGGCGCTCAGTCGGCGATCATGGGAACGATCTGGGTCATCGGCGTGACAGCAGCCTTCACGATCCCGGTCGGGATCGGGGCGGCCGTCTACCTCGAGGAATATGCAGACAAGGAGCGTCGCTGGAACCGGTTCATCGAGCTAAACCTGCAGAACCTCGCGGCAGTGCCGGCGATCGTCTACGGAATCCTCGGTCTGGCGTTCCTCGTCCGCGGCTTCTTCGGACTCGGGCAGACGGTGCTTGCTGCGGGACTGACCCTGGGGCTGCTCGTGCTCCCGATCGTGATCATTTCCACGCGCGAGGCGATCAAGTCCGTCCCCGACACGATCAGGCAGGGTGCATACGCGCTCGGCGCGACGCGCTGGCAGACGGTCCGCCGCCAGGTTCTACCGGCGGCCATCCCGGGAATCGCCACCGGCACAATCCTCGCTCTCTCGCGAGCGATCGGCGAGGCGGCTCCGCTTGTGCTGATCGGTGGCCTTACATTCATCACCTTCAACCCGGAAGGCCTCGACAGCGCCTTCACGGTCCTCCCGATCCAGATTTTCAACTGGGTTTCGCGACCGCAGGAAGAGTTCAAGGTTCTTGCCGCAGCGGCGATCGTCGTTCTGCTGGTGATTCTGCTGGTGATGAATGCTCTGGCGATATTCCTGCGTAACAAGTACCAGCGCAAGTACTGAGCAGAAACCTGACTGAGCAACCGAAAATGAACACAAACCCAACTACTCACGGCGCCGAGGTGCGATGATGGCACGGAAGGTCGAAGGCACAACGATGACGGAAGAGAATCAGGCACAAGTGACACCGATGCAGCAATTCGAGCCCCAGCACCAGGCGGAGAAGGCTCCGCATGAGAGCTTGGTGACGATCGAAGATGTGACCGTCAAGTACTCCGGCTCCACGGCTGTCGAAGGCGTGACGTTCGACATCGCCAGCAACGAGATCACGGCGCTGATCGGCGCATCCGGATGCGGCAAGAGCACGCTGCTGCGCTGCATCAATCGCATGAACGACCTGATCCCCGGCGCAACAGTTTCCGGCAAAATCGCATTCAAGGGCGTTGACCTCTACGACGAGAAGATCGACCCGGTGCAGGTGCGCAAGTTGATCGGCATGGTCTTTCAGAAGCCCAATCCGTTCCCCAAGTCGATCTACGACAACATCGCGTTCGGCCCCAGAGTTCTGGGCATGACCGAAAACCTCGACGAGATCGTTGAAAACTCGCTCCGCAGCGCGTCACTGTGGGAAGAGGTCAAGAACCGCCTCGACGACAGTGCTCTGGGAATGAGCGGTGGCCAGCAGCAGCGGCTCTGCATCGCTCGCGCGATCGCCACCTCGCCCGGCGTGATCCTGATGGACGAGCCATGCTCTGCGCTGGACCCGATCTCCACCGGTCGCATCGAGGACCTGATGGAAGAACTGAAAGAGAAGTACACGATCGTGATCGTCACGCACAACATGCAGCAGGCTGCGCGCGTGAGTGACAAGACCGCGTACTTCACGGTCGAGGTCAACCCCGACGACAAGCGTTTCGGTCGCCTGATCGAGTTCGACGACACCGAAAAGATCTTCACCAATCCAAGCGACCAGCGCACCGAGGACTACGTCACCGGAAAGGTCGGCTAGACCCATGTCGCAGGACAAGCCGCGTATGGTTTTCCAGGAAGATCTCAGCGCCATAGAGGCAACCACCCTGTCGATGTTCGACCTCGCAGCGGAGATGACCAGTCGCGCTGTCGAGTCCGTGCTCAACCAGGACATCGAGCTCGCGCGCATCGTCATCGAGTCCGACGACAAGGTCGACAACCGCTATCTCGACGTCAGTCAGCGACTGCTGAACCTGATCGCACTACAGGCGCCGGTCGCCAGCGACCTGCGCTTGATTGCTGCTCTGCTCTCGACCAACAACCATGTCGAGCGTATGGGCGACCTGGCCGTGAACATCGCCAAGGCCGTTCCGCTCTCCGGCGAAGAACCCCCGGTCGACGCGACGATTCTCAACATCATCGAGAAAATGGGCCTCCAGGTTCACAACCAGATCAATCAGGCCAAGCTCTCGCTCGCAAACCAGGACGCGAAACTGGCCGAGAACCTGGTCGTCGAGGACGACATCCTCGACGCCCTGAACAAAGAGATCTTCCGCCGCGCGATCGAGATCGGTACAGACGAGGACCGTCGCGAGTGGGCAATTCTGATGGTGCTGATCGGCCGCCACCTCGAGCGCATCGGCGACAACTGCGTCGACATCGGTGAACAGGTCGCCTTCGTCGTCACCGGCGAGTTCCGTGAATTCACGGACGCTTCAGCCGGGGCCAACGCACGCTAGTTTTCGGCCGTCCAGACGGTGCGCACCGCGCGCCGCGACTCCCGAGCCTCGTACCAGTCCTTGCGCGCCACGTAGACGGCCTTGTCGATCGTGGCGTAGACCGCGCCCCGATCGTCTTTGAGGTCCAGCGAGTGCTTGTAGACAAAGCTGTTGTGCTGGTCGGTCTGCCGCCTGATCTCGTCGACCACACCCGTCGGGATGCGAAAACGGGCGAAGAGCGTCGTTGTGCCCGGCCGTTTGAAACTGATTCGCGCGCCCTTGTCCCAGATCACGTAGTCCTCGCCGAGCTGGCGCTGGAGCATCCACATCACGTACGGATCGCAGGCCGAGTAGATGCTTCCGCCGAAGGTCGTTCCCTGTGAGTTGCGCGTGCGTCGGTTGAGCGGAAGTTTCACGTCGAGCTCGGTCCAGTCCCTGCTCACGCGAATGACCCGTCCGCCGGTCGCGCGCAGGTGCGGCTGCAGGTTCAGGCAGCGCCAGTAGAGCCAGAAGGGGAGCGCCTCCCCGCGCATCAACCCGCGGGACTGCTCGTGATCGCGCCGGTGGCGGCGAGGATCAGCACGAGCGTGCCGAGCACCAGTCGATAGACAACGAAGATCTTCATCGTGTGCTCACCGAGCCAGTTGAGCAGGAATGCGATTGACCAGTAGCCGACGACAAATGCTGCCAGCGTCGCCGCGATCAACGCCGGCGTGCTCGCGCCGGTCGACTCACCGAACGCGTCGCGCATCTCGTAGACGCCGCTGAGCACAACTGCCGGGATCGAGAGCAGGAACGAGAAGCGTGCCGCATCGCGACGCGTGAACCCGCGAAAGAGACCGAAGGTGATCGTTGCGCCCGAACGTGAGACGCCGGGGATCAGCGCGAGCGACTGCGCGAAGCCCAGCACAATCGCGTCGGGCGGCCTGATCGACTCGAGCTTGCGGGCGTGCGTGGCAAAAATATCCGCCGCCGCCAGGACAAGGCCGAAGATGATCAGCATCGAGCCGGTCAGATAGAGATTGCGGGCGCTGCCCTCGATCTGGTGGCTGAACGAAACACCGAAGACGATGATCGGGAGCGTGCCGAGGCCCAGGTACCAGCCCATCCGCGCCTCCAGCTCTTCGCCCTCGCGGAGGCGACCGATCAGGCTGCGCAGGAAGGCGCCTGTGATCTTCCAGATGTCCTGACGGAAGTAGATCAGCACCGCAGCCATCGTGCCCAGCTGGATGACAGCCGTGAACGGCGCGCCGGGATCCTCCCAACCCATGATCGCCGGAACGATCAGCAGGTGGCCGCTGCTGGAGATCGGGAGGAACTCGGTAAGTCCCTGAACGATGCCGAGAATGATCGCCTCAAAGATGCTCATCAGCGGCGGACGTTAGTTCACCGACCAAGCATTCTGGCGCGAAATGCCCGTTGTACACTCTCTCCTGATGAAGAAGGCAGCACACACCGCACTCCTCACCCTCGCCATCCTGATGGCGCTGACCGCCACCGCCTACGCCGGCGACGCCGGACAGGGTTGGTACGGCGAGATCAACGACAAGATCGTCACGTTCTTCGGCCTCGGCCTCGTGATCCTATTCCCGCTCATCGCAGGCATCGGCAGCTACATCCAGGGCCGCCTCGAGCGCCGCGCCGACGAGCGCAAGAGCGCAATCTTCAAGCACAAGTAGGACGTCTTGCCAGCGTCACGTTGCGCGTGCATCGACGTTGGCTCAAACACGACTGCCCTGCTCGTCGCGGACCTCGCTGACGGCGAACTCACACCCGTGGGCACGCGTCGCGTATTCACGATGCTGGGCGCCGCCACCGGCCCCACCGGCATCAGTCCCGAGAAGATCGAAGAGACCACCACGGCGATCGCCGAGCTGCTGCTCTACGTTGAGTCGCTCGAGTGTGAACACGTCGAGTTGGTGGCCACGCACGTGGTCCGCGAAGCCCACAACGGCCATGAGCTCGAAGCGAGCGTGCTGGCGTCCACCGGACGCACGCTGGAGGTGATCGACGGCCACCAGGAAGCGCGATTCTCGTTCATCGGAGCCACCGGTGGACTGCACAGGCTGCGCGGCACAACAGTCGTGATCGACGCCGGTGGCGGATCGACCGAGATCTCATTCTGCGGCGCCGGCGATCAGCCGACCACCGCGAGCTTCGCGATCGGCTCAGCCACGCTGCAGCGGGACTTCTTCGTTTCTGACCCGCCCGCCCCCGCCGAGATAACCCGCGCGCGCGAATACGCCGACAGAGTGTTCGACGAACTCGATTTCCCAGCGGGTTGCACACTTGCGCTGGTCGTCGGCGGCGGCGCCAGTACGGCCCGCCAGCTGACCGGCGGTGTGCTGGACAAGCCGGGAATCGCCCGCGTCCTTGCGCTGACCACGAGCATGTCTTCGACGCGGCTCTCGGAGAAGTTCGAGTTGGCGCTCAACCGCGCGCGGTTGCTGCCGGCGGGGCTGACGATTCTTGACGCTCTGGTCGACCGACTCGGGATCGGCCTGGAGGTCGGGCGCGGTGGCCTGCGCGAAGGTGTTCTGATCGACCGCTACCGCTAGAGCAGCGCCTGCGCCAGGATCGCAATCGCGGCCACGAACACGATCGCTGCGATCGTCCGCACGAGCGCAAGCGTCGGCAGCTTGCCGGTGAGGTGCGCGCCGAGCCATGCGCCCGGGACAGATGTGGCGGCGCCGATCGCGAACAACGTCGCGTCAAACCCCGCGCTGCCGGCGGTCAGGTGCCCGATCGCGCCTGCAACTCCGACGACCACGCCGGCCGAGAGGTTCGTTCCGACGAGCATCTGCGGAGACTCGTTGGTGAATCGCAGGAGTGCCGGGAAGCGCAGAGAGCCGAGGATCAGGCCGACCGCCCCGCCCAGCAGGCCGACGATCAGTCCGATCGCGACTGTCGCCGTGCGGTGGTCGTCAGAATCGTCAGCTCCGACTTCGGGCTCAGGACGTTGATCGGCCGGCAGCCACTGCGAGAGCTCCCAGGAGCCGTAGAAGAGCACGACCGCGATGAAAAGCAACAGCGCGTTGCCAGATACCAGCGTCGCCAGATATCCACCGATCAGCCCGCCGACGAGCGAGGGTGGCGCCAGCCACCAGAACATCGTCCAGTTGACGCGGCCCTCGCGGATGTGCTTGGTGGCGGCGGTCGCCGCCGCGACTGCGCTGATCGCGACGTTCGCGCCGCCGCCGGCCGCAACGGTGTCCGAGATCGATGCCGCAGCCGGCAGGCGCATGTTGCCCAGCACAAGGCCGGCGACGCCGCCCGCGACGGCAACGACAAAGCAGAGCACCCCGAAGGCGACGTACTCAGCCATCAATCAGAAGGTCATGTCCGGCAGCAGGCGCGCCTCGTGCTCGCGGTCGACCCGCGCGGCGACCTCGACGTACTGCTCGATCCCAGAGCCCTTGAGCTTGTTGCCGAGCAGCTCATCGATCTGGAAGATGCCGGCCGAATTGTTCATCGCGATTTCGACGCGGACCGGCTTCTGTTCGCCGGCCGAGATGCTGACGCCGTCGATCGCGGCGGCGCTCAGTGCGTGGATGTTCTTCTGGCCGGCCTCAAACGGGACGCGCGAGCGGCCTGCGGCCATGTCCAGCGCATCTGCGACCCGGACGACTCCGGCCTCGAGTGTCAGTGGCGTGCCGTTGCGCCGGTGGCCGATGATTGCGTGCTGCACCTCTGCGGCGACAACGGACCGCTCGGGTTCGTCATAGACGCCGTCGAGCAGTTGGCCGAGCTTGTCGGCCGCGAGGAAGAGGCTGTAGGCCTCGTGGTCGACGCGATGGATGCTCATGCCGACGTCGTGCAGCATCGCCCCGGCGGCGACGATCACCTCGGCGTCGCGGCGATCCATTCCGAAATCCTTCTGGACCGACGGCTCCACCCCGCTCTTGACCAGCAGGCGCAAGATGCGCAGCGAGATGTTGGTGACGACCTGGATGTGAACCCAGCCGTGGTCAGACATGCCGAGTCGCTGAGTCGCGTTGACGCCGGCGACGTGCCACCAAGCCTTGAGCTGCACGTCGGAGTTGGCGTTCTGAATCAGCCGGTCAAGCTTGCGGTTGCCCCGGGTCGGGACATGGATGTCGATCGCGGCGATCGCCGCCGACGGTGAGCGTTCATCGGTCCTGAACGCTGTGCTTGTTTCTTTGATCTGTGTCATATACAGACCAAGTTAGTGCGCGAACCGCAGCTCGCCTGCAGCGTTCACCAGGCTTTCACAAGTGAGCTACGGGAGAAACGCGGGCGGCACTGTGCCAGTGATTTCGATCTCGTCGGCGCCGACCTCGGAACGCTCGTAGATCTCGCGCAGCAGGCAGTGGATGTTCACGTCCTGCGGCTCCCCGTGGTGCCAGTGCCACCCGTGGAGGATTCCCTCGCCGATGAAGCCGATGCGCTCGAGCGCGGCTTTGGAGCGGCCGTTTCGGACGTGGCTGTAGGAGCTGATGCGCTCAAGGCCAAGATGCCTGAAACCGAGACCGAGGACGAGCGACTTGGATGCAACGTTGACGCCGGTTCCCCAGAACTTGTGGCCGAGCCATGAACCCACGACCGCGCGGTGATCACGCTTGGAGAACTCCGTCAGTCCTGTCACGCCGACGATGTCCTCAGTTTCGCGGTCAACGATCACGAACTCCAGGAGCGAGCCGTTGTCGCGTTTGCCCTGTAGGTCCTCGATGTACTTCAGCGGCTGCTCGATCGAGCTGTACGGACCCCAGCTGAAGAAACGCGTGACGGCCGGATCCTCGCCGAGCTTGAAGAGCTGCTCTGCGTCGTCGGGTACGGCCAGGCGCAGCATGTACGTTTTGCCGATCACCTGCAGGTCGGTCGGCTGCTCGGTGGAGATCTCCTGGACTGGTGTCGGGTCGGTCGTCATCGGAAATCCGCATCCTACCCGTAAGCTGGGTTCAATGATCGCCCTCTTGTACGACATCCACGGCAATGACTTTGCGCTTGAAGCAGTGATCGAAGACGCACGCTCGGCCGGCGCGGACGCCTGGCTGCTCGGGGGTGACTACTGCCTGATGGGCGCGCAGCCTGCTGCCGTGCTTGACCGACTCGAAGGTCTGCCGGCCGACACCGTCTGGTTGAGCGGCAACACCGAGCGCTGGGTCGCCCACCCCGAGTCCGACGACATCCCGATCGAGGCGATCCGTGACGCCGCCTTGTTTGTCCAGGGCGCGATCGGGCCGGATTCCGTGAAAGAGCTGGCCGCGCTGCCTGATGTGGTGGCCGACGTTCCGTTCGACGGGGCCGACATGACCGTCTTCTGTCACGCCTCACCGGGCTCGGACATGATCGGATTCACCGATCAGCCGGCCGAGACCGACGGCGCAGCCGCCGAGAGCGCCTACGAAGCCAACACGATCGTCTGCGGTCACACCCACATCCAGTTCATCCGCGAGGTCGGGGTGCTCGAGATTGTGAATCCCGGGAGCGTGGGTCTGCCGTTTGACGGCGACAGACGAGCCGCCTACGCGCTGCTCGCCCCTGACGGCTCGTTCGAGCTGCGGCGGGTGGACTACAACTTCGAAGCGGCCCTGGACGCCTACGGCGAGTTGGAAGGCGACTGGCTGGAGCTCGCCCGCACGCGCCTGCTGAACGCCCAGTACTGACCCGCCCCTCCAGGCCCCCTCCGCTGCACACCTGTGGTGCGCAGCAGCAATTTGGTAGCGAAGCATGCCTTGGTTGAGCGAAGCTGTGCTGCGCACCTGTGGTGCGCAGCAGTGAATCGCTTGGACAAGGGGTCCTCAGTGGCCAGAATGCCGCCGCTCACCACAGGTGCGCAGCAAGTGCGGCGGCAGATCCACGGGGAGGTCAGGTCAGACCAGGCGCAGCGTCGACCCGTGACGCTTCAACCAGAGGCGCGAGTCGCGCCAGTCAGGCACCCGCTGATCCATCAGCGCCCAGAACCGTCCCGAGTGGTCGCGCACCTCGATGTGCGCGGCCTCGTGCTCGATCACATAATCCATCACGGACTCTGGCGCAAGCAGGAGTCGCCAGTTGAAACTGATCGTGCCGCTCGACGAACAACTCCCCCACCGCGTCTTCTGGTCGCGGATCGCGACGCGCCCATACGCAGTCCCGTTGCGCGCCACCGCCGCGTCGAGCCGCTCGGCGAACACTTCCTTGGCCTGTCGTCGATACCAGCGCTCAAGCGCCGCAGCGACCGTCTCGCGCCGCGTGTCGGGGACGC
>JAEMRJ010000031.1 GCA_016463365.1 Thermoleophilaceae bacterium
CGTCAGCCCCGCGATCGACGACGTCCAGAACCGCGAGGATCAGACCCAGAAGATCTTGACGATCACCGGTGGCGTGAAATTTGCGATGTGGGGTCTTGCGATCCTGCTGGTGCTGACGTCCGCGCTGCTGGTCGGAAACACGATCCGACTGTCGATCTACGCGCGTCGCCGTGAGGTCGAGGTGATGCGCATGGTCGGCGCGACCAGCTGGTTCATCCGCTGGCCGTTCGTGATCGAGGGCGTCTTCGTGGGCGCGGCCGGCGGACTCTTCGCCGTGCTGATGCTGCTGATCTTCAAGCAGACCGTGATCGACCCGGTGTCCGACAAGTTCGCACTGTTCGCGGCGCCCGACACGATCAATTTCTGGACACTGACGCTCGTCCTGATGCTCTCTGCGGTGCTGATTTCCGCGATGGGCTCGGGGATGACGCTGCGCCGCTTCCTGCGCGTTTGAGCGCCCTGAACATCTAGGGTTGCGCGCAGTCGCATGCGTTCCCTGATCACAGTTCTCGCGCTCTTTGCAGCGCTCGCCTCCGGGATCTACATCGGAGCAAACCCGAACACTCCCGTGGTGGGTGTGCTGAAGGACGTCGTGGCGCCCGACGACGCAGAGATCACGACGGACGAGGTGCAGTCGCTGATCGAGAACGAGTATTACCGCAAGGTCCCTGATTCAAAGCTGACCAACGGCTCGATCAACGGCATGGTCAAGAGCCTCGACGACAAGTTCTCGCACTACTTCGATCCGCAGCAGAACAAGGACTTCGCGCAGGCGATCAGCGGCAGCTTCACCGGCGTGGGAATGGCCGTCAACGAAGACAAGCGCGGCCTTGTGGTGAGCATCACCTACCCGGGCTCGCCGGCGCGCGGCGCAGGGCTGAAGCGCGGAGACGTGATCACAAAAGTCAACGGGAAGTCGATTGCCGGAGTTTCATCCGAGGTCGCAGTCGCCAAGATCAAGGGCCCGGAAGGCACGAAGGTCACGCTCACAGTTGCGACGCCGGTCGGCAAAGACTCGTCAAAGCTGGGGGCCGAGCGCAGTCTTGTGCTCACCCGCAAGGTGATCGACATACCCGTTGCCAAAGGAAAACTCGTCAAGGAGAACGGCCGCAAGGTCGGCGTTGTACAGCTCGTGAGCTTCACCGAAACCGCCGGCGAGCTCGTGGCCGAGCAGGTCGACAAGCTCAAGAAGCAGGGCGCAGAGAGCTGGGTGCTCGACCTGCGCGGCAACGGCGGAGGCAGACTCGATCAGGCTGTTGAGGTCTCGAGCATCTTCATCAACAAAGGCATGATCGTCGCAACCGACGGTCGCGCGCGCAGGCGTCAGGTTTATAACGCAGTCAAGCGTGACTTCCGCACTGCTGCGCCGCTTGCCGTGCTCGTTGACAAAGGTTCGGCGAGCGCCTCTGAAATCACGGCGGGCGCGATCAAGTACCGCGACCGCGGGCTGATCGTCGGCACGCGCACCTTTGGCAAGGGCGTCTTCCAGGAGGTCACAGAACTCGACAACGGCGGCGCCGTGTCGCTGACGGTCGGCCGCTATGAGCTCCCCGGCAGGCACTTCATCACCAGCAAAGGCCTTGCTCCCGATCTCACGGTCGAGGACAATCCGAAGACCAGGCCTGACGAGGCGCTCGACGCCGCGTTCAAAGCCCTCGCGCAGTTCAAGCAGTGAACGCCGCGTTCGGCAGCAGCTTCCACTCGCCGATCGCGGCCGTGCTCGTCCCCAAAGGACGCGCGCTGGTCGCTGCGCCGCTGTTTGAGCGTGGCGCCAAGATCCAGCTCAAGTCCGAAGGCAAGCGCGGCAATCCGCTCAAGGCCGGAGAACTGGTGATCGTCGAGCCGGCCGGGATGGCGCGCGGCAAGGAGCGCGGCCGGCAGGTCACTGCGCCGGTGGCGCGAATCGTGAGGCGCGTCGGCAGCGCCGACAATGCGCATGACGTGACCGAAGCGTTGATGATCGAGTACGGGCTCGAGCGCCGCTTCCCCGGCAAGGTCGAAAACTACGCGCGTGAAGCGGCGCAGAGCGCAGACGAGTTCGCCCGCCGCGATCTCACCGAGCTTCCCACCTTCACGATGGATCCGCACGGCGCAAAAGACTTCGACGATGCGATCTCGGCGCAGCGGGACGGCGAGCGGACCCGCGTCTGGGTCCATATCGCCGACGTCTCGGCCTTCGTGCGGCCGGGCGATCCAGTCGACAAAGAGGCGCGCCGCCGCGCCACCAGCGTCTACGTGCCCAACATGGTCGAGCCGATGCTGCCGGAGGCGCTCTCCAACGATGCCTGCTCGCTCGTACCGGGTGAGCCGCGCCGCGCCGTCACTGCCGAGCTGCTCTTCGAAGGCCCAGAGTGCGTCGAGCAGTCGTTCTACCGCTCGCTGATCCGATCCGACGCGCGACTGACCTACGGACAGGTCGATGCCATCTTTGCCGGCGAGGCCCGGCCGGAGACGCTCTGGGCGGAGCCACTGGCGCTCGCACGCACGGTCAGCGCCGCTCTTCAGGCCGACCGCGAAAGGCGCAAGGCGCTCGAAGTCGAATCCAGTGAGCCGAGCTTCGAGTTCGACAAGACCGGCGCCCCGACCGAGATCCACGCCGAGCAGCAGACCGAGTCCCACCGCGTGATCGAACACCTGATGATCGCCGCCAACGAGGCCGTTGCGCGGTTTCTCCAGGAGAAGAATCTTCCCGCGCTCTACCGGATCCACGAGAAGCCGGAGGTCGCAGCGGTCGAGCGAGTCGCAGCCCAGCTTGAATCACTGGGTGTTGCGCTGCCGCCGATCCCAGAGAACTTCACCGAGCAGCAGGCCGAGGGCATCGTCGGCGAGATCAGCGCGGCCGTCGCGCAGCACGTGCGGCGCACGGGCAAGGGCAGAGCGGCGCTCACATCGCTTGTCCTGCGCTCACTCAAGCAGGCCGTCTACTCGCCGCGCAACCTTGGACACTCGGGACTGCGGTCGGCCAACTACTGCCACTTCACCTCGCCGATCCGCCGCTATCCCGACCTGGTCGTCCACCGCGCGCTGCTTTCGGGCCTGGGAGTGGACAGCACCGCAGGTGCCGTTGAGGACCTCCAGGACGAAGCCGAGTGGACCAGCGCCCGCGAGCGCGAGGCGATGAAGATCGAGCGCAAGGCCGACGACATCGTGCGCGCGTTTCTGCTCGAGCGGATGCTGAAGGAGGCGGGGTGGACGCAGCCCGGAGGCACCTCCGCCTACAACCCCAGCAGCAAAAAGCCGTCCCAGAACCGCAATCGTGCACCGAAGTTCGCTGACCGGCAGATGAAGCGCGAGAGCGCAACCCACGGCCCGGTATTCGAGGGCGAGGTGATCGGTCTGATCGGCGGCGGATTGTTTGTTCAGTTCGGCCCGGAGTTTGCGTTTGAAGGTTTTGTTCCGCTGCGTGAGATCAAGGAGCAGCGCGGGGGATACTGGAATCTCAACGAGTTCCAGACGGCGCTCGTCGACGAGAACAGCGGCACCAGCATCTCGCTGGGCGACTCGATCGACGTCGCCGTGCTCGAGCTGCAGACTGCCCGCGCGCGCGTTGACCTGCTACCTGTGAGTCCCTGATGGCTGGCAAGAAAAAGAAGAAGGTTGACGCCGGCGACATCGCGACAAACCGCGAAGCACGCTTTCGTTACGAGCTTTCCGATCCTGTTGAAGCCGGGATGGTCCTGACCGGCAGCGAGGTCAAGTCAATGCGCGAGGGCGGCGTGATGATGAAGGACGCCTACGCCTCGGTCGAGGACGGCGAGGTCTGGTTGCGCAACTTGCACATCGCGCCCTACAAATTCGCCGGCGAGCTCAACCACGAGCCCGAGCGCCCACGAAAGCTGCTGCTCAACCGCCGTGAGATCGACCGGATCGTCGGCAAACTCGCGGAGCGCGGCTTCTCACTGATCCCGACGCGGATCTACTTCGCCAACGGTCGCGCCAAAGTCGAGCTCGCGCTCGGTCGCGGCAAGGACATCGGCGACAAGCGCCAAGGAATCAAGGACCGCGAAATGAAGCGTGAGATGGACCGCGCCGGAGCTGACTTCCGACGCGGCCGCTGATCTCGCGCTGGACTACTTGCAGATCTTGAACTTCGCCGTTCTGGTCAGCACACGGCCCTTCGGGTACTTGTCCGTGGGCTTGAAGTAGACCTTCAACTTGTACGTGTAGGTCTTGCCTGCTTTCAGCTTCGTTGAAAGCTTGACCGTGACCTTGAACGGCGACTTCTTGACCTTCTTGACGTACTTGCCATCGACGTAGACCTTCACGTAGCGGACGAGTCCGCGTGACTTGATGCCCGGCGTGAAGCTCAGGGTGCGCTTCTTCAGACACTTCTTGATGCTCTTGACCGAGACCGAGTAGCTTGCGCAACTCGGCGGTGCGTACCTGGTCGGCGAGGCGATCGTGCGGGTCTGGCCCTGGTAGTTCGTGATCTCAAACGTTGTCGAACCGCCGTCGTCGGGCTCGCTTCCGTCGGTCGGGCAACGGTCGACAAGCAGGAGTCCGTTTTTGCCGCCGGCGATCGTCAGCTTGAACGATTCGAAGCCGACCTGCGGAACGTTGTCGAACGTCGCCTGGAGCTGGCTGACGTTGGCGAACTGACTGGTTCCTCGCAGATTGAAGTTGAGTGCTCCACGAACGACCAGCCCAAGGTCTGGCAAGTTGCGTCCGGGCGCGGCCTTGACCATGTGAACGTCGCCCTCCAGCCCTGCGGAGACGATCGGAGTCTTGATGCTGACGGTTCCGACTTTCGTGCTCGCAGGGCAGTCTCGCGCAGCAAAGGCTTCATTCGAGCAGATTCGGCCAAGCTGCTGCACATCGACGTTCAGCGCGTCAGGGAGCGTGGCGACGATCGTTTTGGGCGTTGCCGCGCTCTGCGGCGCGGCTTCAAGGCCCGGGAGTCGCACTTCGGTGCTGAACTCTGCCGGGGCGCCTCGGACCGGTCCAATGACGCCGGCATCGGCGGTTGCGGTGAAAGGCGCGAGGGTCGCGCAGCCGGGCTTCTGAGGGACGGGCGCGGCCTTGGTGAAGTTGTTCTTACCGGTCTGGAAGGGATCGGAGTTGGCCGATGAGTTGTTGTTGTAGTACTCGAAGTAGCCCCATGTGTTCCAGGTGTCGCAGCGGGTCGGGTTGGTGAGGAAAACATTGCCGTTGGCCAGCTTGCCGTAGAGCGTCTGCTCGTACCTGGTGATCTGGATCGGCAGAGTGAGCCCCAGGGCGCGAGCGGTCTTCGGGATGGGGTCGGTCTCCGAGCGCACGCGGAAGTCGCCGTCGGGCCCGGACGTCACGGGGTAGAAGCGCGCGTAGGCGCGCATCGCCTCTCCGATCGGGGGCTGGACGTAGGCGCCCACGAGTGTCGGAATCTCCGGGTCGGTCTGGATCACGGAGATTGGTCCGACCATGTCATTCATCGCGATCGGGATGAAGGTCAGGTAGGCGAGGGCGCTGATCCGGACGGTGCCGACCTGGCTTTTCGCTGAGCATTTGCCTGATTCGAAGACGGCTTTGGTGCAACGGTCGGCGTACGGGACGGCATTGGGGTTGCCGACACCGCCCGCAGGCGTGTCGTTCAGGATCCGCCTGACTGACTCGGTCGTGTTGCCGCCGTAGTTGAAGGTGACCCCGGTGATCAGGTCGCCGTGCCCGCCGACGGTCGCGTCGGACGTACTGCCGTACGGCGTGGCCGTGATTGCCGCGCCAGCGGCCGGCACGATCGCCAGAGCTGCCGCGGCAGCGGCGATCAGCGCCATCAGTCCCTTGCTCGAAAACTGCATTCCTTCTCCTAAGTAGTTTGCGGCGAACACCGAGTACGCCGCGAAAATCAGCCTGACACCCAAGGTAGGCCCGTTCAAGCGTTTAAACAAGAACGGGGCCCGCATGTTGCGGGCCCCGTTCGGGAACTTCTTCTGTTCAGCGACTGCTTACTTGCAGACTGAGAACTTGTTCGTCTTTGTCTTCAGAACGACGCCGTCCTTGTACCAGACCTTGTAGGCGTAGTAGTAGGACTTGCCCTTCTTGTACTTGTCCTTCTTCATGGTCAGCTTGAAGGAGAACCCTGAGTTTGTGCTGTCAGTCCCGCGGGTCATCACGTTCGTCGACTTCGAGCCGGTCAGCAGCTGGATCTTGTCGATGCCAGCCTTGTCGATCACGCCCTTCGGCGAAACCTTCAGCTGCTTGCCCTGCTTGACGCAGTTGGTGATCTTGCTCGGGTCGTTCACGCCGTGGCAGTTCTCGAACGAGTTCGTCGAGTTGCTGGAGACGCTCGAACCTGCGTAACCGGTCAGGGCGAATGCCGTCGAGCCGGAGTTCGGCGTCGATCCGTCGGTCGGGCAGGAACGGTTGAACAGCAGTGAGCTGCTTGAGCTTCCGCCGTCGATGTCGACTGTGAAGTCGGTGAACGGGGTCTGCGGCAGATTGTCGAACGTGGTCTCGATCATGTTGAAGTTCGGTCCGACGAACTGAGTCGTTGCGTCGAGACGGAACTGCACGGGGCCGTCAACGTAGATCGAGAGGAACGGAAGACCTGGAGTCGTTCCCTTGACCATGTAGACACGACCCGTGAGACCTGCTGAGATCAGCGGGGTCTTGATCGTTGCCGTTCCGATCTTGGCTGCAGCGGGACAGGTGTCCGCGTCGCGGTCAGCTTCGGAACAGACGTTGTTCAGGGCGTTCACGTTTACGGAAACCGCCTCCGGAAGCGTGGTGACCATCTTCTTTGTCTGGTCGTGACCACTTGGCGCTGGATCGGCAACCTTCACCGACAGACCGGGGTACGCGCCGCGGGCGCCCGATGTGAGCGAGGCTGAAGCCGACGTTCCGAACATCGGCACGGTCTGCTCGGGCGTCACTGTGTCCGCAGCCGACTTTGAGAACGGCTGGGCCGGGTTGTTGGGGTCCATGAACAGCGTCGCCGCTGTGTTGGTGTCGTACGCCGTCGAGTACGAGAACGAATCCCATGCATCCAGTCGTGCTGGCATCGTCAAGAACCGCGGGTTCGACGTGTTCTCGTCCGCGTGCGAGAACAGGTGCTGGTCAATGCGCGTGATGTGCGCGGCCAGACCGCCGAGGGTGTAGTCGGCGAATCCAGAACCAGTCGGCCCGTAAACGATCGGCTCGGTGACATTCTCGTTCGGAATGGTGCGAATGCGGAAGTCAGTGTCACCGTTGTTGTTCGGCGAGCGGTTCGTCATCGGCGCCAGTGTGCTGGTTGTGCGGCGGTAGATCTGGCAAGGAGCCGCAGTCGGCGTACCGTAGATTGCCGTGCAGATCGGGCTCTGGTACACAGTCAGCGTGATGACCGTGCCGAGGATCGTCGGGACATCTTCACCTGACTGAAGGATGTAGATCGTGCCGTTGGAAGCACCCAGCGGCGTTCCCACCGGAATCGTTGCTCCGCCTGATCCATTTCCGTTCTTTCCGTCACTCGCGGTGTAGAGCTTTGCCCATCCGACGCGAGATGTTGACGGGCAGCTGCCCGCGGAGCGCTGGGCCGGGAAGCTCGCTGCGCCGGCAAGTTCCCAGGTGCCTGACGGGTCGAACTCGGCCACAGTGCAGCGGTCATCGCTTGCAATTGCGTTCGGGTTACCCACAAGCCCTGCGGGCGAGTCGACGATCCACTTCTTCAAGTCTTCGTCCACACCGGAATCGCTGTAGGTGAATGTCTGGTCAATTTCGAAATCGGTGCTGGATCCCGGAACGGGGCTGAGTGTCGTGGATCCACTGGGTCCGTACCACCCAGTTGCGACGGACGAAACGTCGCCGGACGCAAAGCTCGGTACGAACGCGGCAATCGCACAAACGATCACTGCGATTCCGGACAACCCCAGGCGCGTAGCCTTTGGTCGATTCATTTAGGTTTCCTCCGTTCAACGCCCGAGCACGCTCCCCAGCGATCCGTCAGGCGGGTGATTATCTACTTTTCAGCTTCGTGTGGGGCTGAAAATTCCCTTGTGAATGCAAGATACCTTGAGATATGGACGCTTTGCGGCATTCCTCACAAGTGTCTGTTAAGTCACTTACAGTCTCACTGCATTCCTACATCGGTAGAACACGACGAACCCATGAAATGATTCGCTGAGGTTCGCCCGGATGAGGTAAAATTTTCCACGAAGTACAAACTGAATAAGCAACACACATCCGGGGACGCCAGGTTTCGACGTGGCTGATTTCGTGGGTGAAGTTGCGAGCCGAGGTTGGTTGGAGGCCTCGTTAAACCCCAACCAAAACCATAAATGCGGACTCTCACGAGTACGCCCTCGTCTAAATAAGACAAGGCATTCGTCCAGCATGGGCCCGTGTGCTGGGTAGCGGGTGTTAGCCAACGGGCTTGACCAGAACGCGCGCCTCAGGCGTCTGGTGACATCTAACTGATGGCTGGTCCCCCCGGACCCTGCCGGATCGGCTAACGGGGGACGAGATCCAGAAATCCGGACACGCTCGTAGACGCTTCATCTCACGCAGTTGCGGACGCGGGTTCAATTCCCGCCGTCTCCATTTTGAGGTGCTGACTCGTACGATCTCGCCGATGCTCGGCTCGGCGGCTGCGGTCACGGACAGGGGTCCGCTCCCTTAGCCTTCTCGCCTGCGCGTCGACGATCTCGCACGATTCAGCGCCTCAAAATTTTGGGGTGGGAATCATTAGGATGCGGGGATGCCTGCGCGGATCAGTGAAGTTGGATCGGCGGAACGGTTTGTTCAGGAGTCTGTTTATTGCCGTGAGTACGTCGGGGACAGCGAGCGCGTTCGGATCGGTGGTGCGCCGGTGCCGGTTGATCTGCTCTGCGAGCTGGTTCGTGATTTGTCGGAGCCGGTTTTCGTTCTGGTCGAAGTGCGCGTCGCCCGTGTCACGGACTTCGTCGCCAAGTACGAGAGCGAGCCGTGGTCGATCGAGCAGGTCGTTGAGTTCGCGACAACGTTTCGCGACTTCTTCACACTCGATGGTCGCGCGAATCTTTGGGTCGGCGAGATCGGCGGACCGGGGATGCTTGTGCTCGATGAGCACGACATTCTCTTCGGGTACGGCCACGTAGACGAGTTTGAGCGCAAATCGCACTCAGCCGGTTACGTCGCCGGCAACCCGACAGTGCCGGATCCACATGAGCATTGCTTCCGCGAGGAATTCGACGAGGACGAGCTGCGCATTGTCGAAATGCCGTGGCGCCGAGTACTCCCAGCTGAGGACGATTGACGTGGCGGCTGCGTGTACGGACGATTGCTGCCGACCCGCGACGGGCAGGGCGCTTCACTTGGATGCGGCTGCACCTGCATACCAACCAGGAGGGGTCCCGTCGCCTGTCCAGCCCCAGTCGTTCAAGACTTCGATGAATGAATCGCGGTTGTAAGTGCGGTAAGTGGATCCCAATTCCGAGCGGCCGGAGCCAAGTGCATCGGCAGCTTCCGTGAGGCTTTCCCGGCCGTTCGGCGTGCCGTTCACGGCGCAGAGCATGCCGGCCCGACTCCCGAATTCGAAAACACGCACCATGTGCATGTGGCTGTCGACCCGGATGCCGAGGTCTGCTGCAGCTTCGCGCCACGCGCGAAGCAGATCCTCGGTCGAAACAGTCCACTCGAACCGATCCTTGAAGTCTTCAAGACAGGCGTCGCAGATCCAGCGGTATCGCGCGCCGCTCTCGTCGCCATCGCTCGTGGCATAGCCCTCGATCAGAACATCCGCGTTTTCTTCGATGAACTGCCGATGCAGCTCCGAGAAGTTCGGGTCCATGAACTTGGCAAAGCAGAACTCGCAGTGGTCGTGCTCCCATGTCTCGGTCCAGACCGTGTACTTCTGATGGACCAGGGCTGCACCATGGAGGTATCGATCCTGGCCGTTCAGCCGCCAGTCTTCCTCGTTGGTCATCACTCCCGGTGAATCGACGTGCGACCGATGAGGCATTAGTGCTGTAGAGCCTCGTGCACCAACAGGAACAGTTGTAATTTGTAGCGCTTATACTGGAAAAATGACGCCACATTTACACACGACGATTTCCGTCGGAGTTCGCGAGCTCCACAACCGCACCAGCCAATTGATGAAGGCTGTGGCAGAGGGGGCGGAACTCGAAGTCACCAATCATGGAAAGGTCGTGGGCCGCATGGTCCCCGTCGCTCCCGACGATCTCTACCAACGATTGAAGCGTGACGGGATGATTCGTGAGCCCAAGGCTGCACGTACGCCGCTCCCGCCGCCGATCAAACTTGCCCCGGGCGTTACGGTCTCCGACCTGATCAAAGATCAGCGACGGTGAGGGTTTACTTCGACAGCTCTGCGCTGGTCAAGCTGATGATTGACGAGCCAGGGTCCGAATGGTGCAAACGTGTATGGAGCGATGCAGCAAGCCCCTACGCAAACTCGATCGCTTACGTGGAGGTCCGGGCCGCGCTTGCGGCTGCTGCACGCGCGAAGCGCCTTGAGGCATCGGAGTTGGAGGTCGCGAAGTTGCGCTTTGAACTGATCTGGAATGAGATTGGCGCAATCGATTGCAGCGCGGAGTTGATCCGCCATGCCGGCGAGGTGGCCGAATTGGCTTTGCTTCGCGGATACGACGCGGTTCATCTCTCAACCGCATTGGCCCTGGACGCCAAGCAATCGATCTACATGCTGACCTGGGACCATGAGCTCGGGGAGGCGGCCTTCGATGCTGGCATGAACGTGATCCGAAGCGGCAGGTCGTAAGCTGCCGCTCATGTCCAACGCCCTCCTGCAACCGATGCCCGAAGTTCCCGGCGTCGAGCACATCTACGTCAACGCCGGCGGCCTCCGCATGCACGTCGCCGTCGCCGGACCTGAGGATGGCGAGCCGGTCATGCTCCTTCACGGTTGGCCCCAGCACTGGTGGCTCTGGCGCAATGTGATCCCGGGTCTCGCCGCAGCCGGATACCGCGTCTATGCGCCTGACACGCGCGGCTTCGGCTGGAGTGAAGCGACCAACAAGTTTGCTGACTACGACAAGCGCAACCTTGCTCGCGATTTCATTGCTCTGCTCGACGCGCTCGGCATCGAGAAGGTCCGGCTCGCCGGGCACGACTGGGGCGGTTTCGCCGGCTTCCTTGTCGCGATGATCGCGCCCGAGCGGGTTGATCGCTTCATGGCCTTCAACATCACTCCACCGTGGCTTGACCCGCGCCCGTTCAAGCTCTTTCCAGCGCTGAAGGCACTCTCGCGACTTGGCTATCAGGTGATCCTGTCCACGCCGGGGCTCTCGCGAGCTGCTCAGGCCGGCCCTCTGCGTCCAGTCTTCCGGAGTGGCGTGATCAAGGGCAGCAACCATCAGGAGATCTGGGGCGACGGCGCGGTCGACACCTACCTCAATCAGTTCCTCGCGCCGCAGCGCTCGACCGCGACGAAGTTTCTCTACCGCAACTTCCTGATGAAGGAACTTCCGCTGATTCAATTCAACAAGTACATGCCGGTCAAACTCACGACGCGTACGCAGATCATCTTCGGGCTCGATGATGTGGCGATCGATTCCGACGTGATCACAAGCGACCTGCATTCTGAGTTTGCGACTGACCTCAGCGTCGAGACGGTCGAGGGCTACGGCCACTTCATCGTCGACGAGCGGCCCGAACTGGCCACCGCGAAGCTGCTCGAGTTCTTCGCCTAACTGACTGCTTCAAGCGTCGCCATGCGCCGCTCGGCGGCCTCCGCCAGACCGCGAAAGAGCCTCTCCTGCTGGTCTTCCTGACGGGTCTGACTCTCGGAGTGCCACTGCACACCGAGCATGAAGTCGCGGTCAGTCGCCTGGATCCCTTCGATCACGCCGTCCGGCGCCCAGGCGATCGCCTCAATGTTGCTTCCCAGGCGGTCGCAGCACTGGTGGTGAAAGGAGTTGACGTGCGTTTCCGTGCGTTCGAGCGCGCGGTGGATCTTTGAGCCCTCGAGGATCTTCACGTCGTGGGTGGCAAAGGCGCCGCCCTCTTCCTGTGCGTGGTTGATGGTGCTCTCGGGAAAGTCCTCGGGGATGTGCTGGTGGAGTGAACCGCCGCGTGAGACGTTCATCAGCTGGGTGCCGCGACAAACGGTGAGAATCGGCATCTGGCGAATGTCAGCTTCGCGGATGAGTCCGGTCTGAAACGTGTCGGTCATCAGGTTTGTTGGTCCGACGTACTCGCTCGGAGCTTTGTTGTATATGGCAGGGTCGATGTCCGGTCCGCCGGAGACAAACAGCGCATCGACGTTGTCAAGGATCTGGCCGATTGCGCCGGGCATGATCGGGGGGATCACAAACGGGATCGCACCAGAAAGCAGGATTGCTCGCAGGTATTCGACGCTGATCACGAAGTCCTCGCGCGGCGGGTCGCCACGCGGAACGACGCGCTCGCGCGCGGCCTCGCGGAACTCTGAGCTTGAGACGCCGATCGTCACACGTCGGCTCGGTGATGTCAGCCCGATCGGGCCTTCTTCTGAAGTGATGTTTGACAACTTTGATTCTCCTTGGAACGAGCAATCGGCCCGATCAGGCAAATTGTTGAGCAAGAGTGCCGACCAGCTCGGTCAGACTCGCGCCGGACCTCACGATGTCGCGCTGGCGCTGGGCGCCGGTCTGGAAGTCGGCGTCGAGCAGATGATTGAGTTCGGCCTCGCATCCGAGTTCCTGTGCGTGCGGCCGGGCCGCCCGGATCAGATCCGGAAGCAGTTTTGCGATCGGCACCCGGGTTGAAGTGTCGGCGTCGATCAGCTCTGCGTCGTAACCGTCGCGCGCCGCAAGGAAGCGGTTTTCGTTGAGCGCTTCCTGGACAGTGATCTGCAGGTCGCTGACCCAGCCCTCGTCGTGCTCGAGCTTGGCCACTGACTGCACCAGGGCGACCAAAGCGGCAGTCGTGTCCGAGTCGATCTGAGCGTCCATGGTGCGGATCTCGATCGTGCCGAATCGCGGCTGCGGGCGGACGTCCCACCAGAGGTAGGTCGGCTCCGGGAAGCAGCCGGATCGGATCAGCAGGTCAACCGTCTCGACGTATGCCGGGTAGTCGTCAAACTTCAGCGGGATGCCGACACGCGGAAAGGCTTGGAAGAGCGGGGTGCGGGCCGAAGCCAGACCAGTGTCTCTGCCCTGCCAGTACGGCGAATTTGCCGACAGTGCCAGCAGCATCGGAACATGCGCACGCAGGCGGTTGTAGAGCCGGATCGCATCCTCCGGGTCGCCGACGCCGACGTGAACGTGCAGTGCGAACGTCGGTTCTCGGCGGGCCAGCTCGCGCATCGATCCGTAGAGACCTTGGTAGCGCTCTCCGCTGGAGATGACCGTCTGGTACCAGACGGCCTGAGGGTGGGTGCCTGAGCAGGCGACCTTCAGGGCGAGCGGCTCCAGCTCGCGCTTCAAACGCGTGCGTACGTCGTTCAGGTCTGCGATCGCGTCCCCGACGCGCTCGTTCACACCGGTCGCAAGCTCGACGGCCGAGCCGTGCGTTTCGGGGGTGAGGCGGTCGGCCAGTGACGGCGAGACTGTTCGCAGCACGTAGTCGATGCTCTGGGCGAGCGTCGCGTCCTGAGTGTTGAGCAGCATCACTTCCTCTTCGATGCCGACAGTCCAGTTGGGGTGCTTTCCGCCGCCCCATTCGGCCCATTTGGGCAGCGTGGAAATTGATGGCGCTGGAACGGTCATACGGCTTGGAATCTCCTTTTCGGGGCTTCATCGCGGTAGCGCGATGCTGCGTCGGCGAGCCCGCGGAAGAGCGCTTCGTGTTCGCCCCGGTTGGTCAGGCTTTCGGCGTGCCACTGCACACCGACGACGAAATCACGATCCAGCGCCTCGACGCCCTCGACGATCCCTTCCGGCGAGCGCGCGCTGATGCGCATGTTCGCGCCGAGTTTCTCGACGCTCTGATGATGGAAAGAATTGACTTCGGCCGTCGCGCTGCCGATCGTACGGGCAAGCAACGTTCCCGGTTCGACTGCCACTTCGTGACTGGGGTGATGTCCGAGCTCTTTCTGCCGATGCGTCTCTGCCTCGTCTCCGTAGATGTCAGGGATGTGCTGGTGGAGCGTTCCGCCACGCGCGACGTTCAGGACCTGCATTCCGCGGCAGATCGCGAGGATCGGCATGCCTCTCGCATCGGCCGCGCGGGCGAGTTCGAGCTCGAAGTAGTCAGTTGCAAGTTCTGTGGGGCCGAGCTTTTCATGCGGCGCCTGGCCGTATGTGCTCGGGTCGATGTCGGGTCCGCCCGAAAGGCAGACTGCGTCCACGGTCTCGAGCACTGATTCGATCGTGTCCCGGTGCATCGGCGGGATGATCAGCGGCACGGCGCCGACCTGCTGGACGGAATTCAGGTACGGGATGCCGAGGCAGATCTCGCGGTGGGGCGGCTCGCCCTTGGGGATCTGCTTCAGGTGCTCAGGGACGCGAATCTCTGAACTGGACACGCCGATCACCGGGCGCGGTGCGCTGCTCATCGGCTGTACCTGATCGGTTGCTCTACTCGGCCGTGATCCATGTGTCTTTCGCTCCACCGTTCTGCGAACTGTTGACAATCAGTTCGCCGCGTCCAAGCGCCACCCTGGTGAGGCATGCTGGGAGAGTGGTTGCATCTTCGCCGAGATGAATTGCATAAGGGCGCAGGTCGATGTGCCTGGGTTCAAGAGAGTCTCCGATGACCGTCGGATGTGTCGAGAGCGCGACGGTCTCCTGGACGACCCAGTCCTGCGGCGCAAGCTCAAGCTCGCGGCGCGCGGCGTCGAGCTGCTGCGCGCTTGCGTTGCGGCCGATCACGACGCCTTTGCCGCCAAGCCCGCCGCGCGGCTTGATCACAAGCTCATCGATGCGCTGATCGACCATCGCGCGGGTCTCCGCGCTTGTCGGGTCATAGGTCGTCACCGATTCCAGTATCGGCTGCTCGGTCAGATAAAAAGTGATCATGTCCTGGACGTAGGCGTGGATCAGTTTGTCGTCGGCGACACCGGAGCCGAAGGCGTTGACGCAGGCGACGGTGTTTTCGCGGATCGGGCCGAGCATCAGCTCGCCGAAGCGCGAGAGCGCGCCACTGGGCAGTCGCAGGCGGTCGAGGTCTGTCCGGCGGTAGATCACGTCGATCGGCTTGAGCAACCCGTCGTCATCGCGACCGTAGATCGCGCCAGTGTGATTCTCGATCTGATCGAGTGAGAAGAGGTAGATGTCGAGCGCGTCGGCGATCCGGCGATGCTCGTACCAGGCAGCGCTGCCGGGGCCGTCGCTGACCAGCGCAATCGCCGGCTCGTCGCTTGCGCCTTCGGGCGCTGCAGCGTGCAGCGCGTCAGAGATCGCCGCAAAGATTTCTGCGTCCACGGGCAGCTTGTGCTGGCCGCCTGTGAAAGGAACGACCGCATCGCTCATCTGCCGCGCCGCCAACGAAAAGGTGAGTCCGGAGGGTGAGCGCACGTTGTCTTCCAGGACGCGCAGCTCGCCGTCGGAGTCGCGCACGAGGTCAAGCCCGGCAATGTTGGTGAAGACTCCGGCCGGAGGCACGGTGCCGACAAGATCCGGCTCGAAGTACTCGGCACCCTCAATCGCTTCAACCGGGATGATTCCGGCGCTGACGATCCGTTGCTCGTCGTAGACGTCCAGTACAAAAGCGTTGAGCGCGCGTACACGTTGGGCGACGCCGGTCGAGATCCGGCGCCACTCGTCCGACGGGATCACGCGGGGGATCGGATCAACCACAAACGGCTGCGTGCCGGTGGCCGTAGTGAAGGCAACTCCGCGCCGGTCGACTTCTGCCTGAGCGGCGCTTCTCAGCTTTGCCAGGTCGAGGTTCTCGAGCTGTCCGATGATGTTTGCGTAGTGCGGTCGGGGGTTGCCGCTGTCGTCGAAAGCTTCATCGAAGAATCCGTCTGCGCGGCCGTAGCCCGCCGGTGCGCCCTGCGACGCGGGAATCTGCTGAACCGAACTGATGGGACCATCCTAAATTGGCTCGGCTCAAGATTGGTTGTACGTCCGTACAACTCGCCGCAGGGGCGGGCGCCCGTATGGCCAAGCTCCGTGTCGCAAGATCAGTCCGCGTCGGCGTCCCGCATCGCGGCGGCCAGTGCGGCGACCGAGACTTCCTGGGCCACGACTTCCATCTCGAGCGTGGTGGAGAGCGCCGGGCGGGCGGATGCGTCCATCACGCGCTTTGCGAGCCCGACGGGCGTGGCGAAATTGCTTGCGAGCTCTGCTGTCAGCGCCTCTGTGGCCGTGTCGAGCTGATCGGCAGGGACGACGCGGTTGGCAAATCCGATGCGGCCGGCTTCTTCTCCGCCGAATTCGCGGCCGGTGAGGATCAGCTCCTTCGCGATTCCCAGTCCGACGACTGCGGGCAGCCGCGATGATCCGCCGACATCCGGCAGCAGCCCGAGTTTCACCTCTGGAAGACTCATCCGCGAATCTGTGGTGACCACGCGCAGGTCGCAGGCAAGCGCAAGCTCCATCGCGCCGCCGATGCAGACTCCGTGGATCTGCGCGACGGTCGGCTTGGTCATTGTCTCGGCGAGGTTCCAGGCGTTGATCGCCCGGGCGCGAAATTCGCGCAGTCGCTCCGGGGTGGAGGCGAGCGACGCGAGCTCCTTTATGTCCATCCCGGCCGAGAAGACCGGGCCCTCGCCGCGAATCACCACGACGCGGACGCCGCTGTCGTTGGCGGCCTCCGTCAGCGCCTCACCGACGGCGTCGACGAGTTCCGTGTTGAAGGAGTTCCGCTTGTCTGCACGATTGAGGACGACGTGGCGGACTTCGCCGCGGTCGTCGATGTTGACGATGCTCATGCGGCCGAGCCTAGACCGCAATTCTTACCGGCTGGTCATAAGCGACCGAATATCGCCGCCGCTTGGACATCTGTATGGGATTGGGCAGAAAACGGTAAAAAAGTGCCTGAAACTGGACGCTGATGCTCAATGCGCCAAGGCGGCCAGTCGATACCGGAGCTGTAGTGAAAATCCTGTATCCAGGCGCATCAACGCCGCTCAAGCCAAGCACCTGACCCGGGCAGAATTCATTCCTGCAAGCGGGTCCAGGGGGTTGAACACGATGATCACGAATCATCGATCGAGAATCGCGACAGCTCTGATGTTTTTTGTGTTGCTGGTCATTCCGGCAACTGTTCCTGCGTTCGCTTCGGGCGAAGAGGTTGGAACAGTTGACGCTGCCGTGGTTGCGGCGGTCGAGGCACCCGCCGAGGTGGCGCCCGTGCCAGAGCCGGTAGCGAAAACTTCCGCAACGGCCCCGGCGCCGCGTGCCACTGTTGCCGAGCCTGAGCCCGAACCTGAGCCCGAACCCGAGGCCGACACGCCTTCAGACGATGATCCGACGGAAGGCCCCAGCAGCGACACCGGTGCGACAGGCGCAACGGGCGCGACCGGCCCAAGCGGTCCCGAAGCCGGCGGCGGAGCGGACAACGGCGCCGGAAACAGCAATCCTCCGGCCGAGCCTCCGGCCCCCAGCACAGGCTCAGGAACGCCGCCGTCAGGAACGACCGAGCCGGACGAAGCGCCGCGCAGCACCGGCACCCTGACTGACGAAGTCTCCGGTCCCGAGGCTGACAAGAACGGCAACACCAGTTCAGGCAGCGCCGGCGAGAACGCGACCAGCACCGAGGCGGTTCTGACCACTTTGACCGGCGGCGCCAGCGCCGGGGACGGCGCGGCCCTGGACAGCCGGAGCGCCGCCCGCCGCACGACTGACCAGATTCAGCGCAACGCCGAGAGCGGCGTTGTCGGCAGTCTTGTTGTGACGCGCATCATCAGCGAGATCCCGACCTGGGTCTTCTGGGCGCTCGGCGCGCTCGGAATTGTCGCCCTCGCCGGACTTGCGCTCTTCCTGCGCGAACGTCACCGTCGCCGCTCTGCCGAAGAGGATGCGATGGTCGACGAGCTGACCGGCATCTCAAACCGCAAGGCGTTTGACCGACGTCTCGATCTGGAATGGCGCCGCGCAGCGCGCTACGGCCGTTCGCTGGGGCTGATGGTGATGGACCTTGACGGCTTCAAGCAGGTCAACGACCTCAAGGGTCACGCGGCGGGCGACGCACTGCTGCACGATGTCGCACAGGCGTTGCACAAGCGCATGCGTGACACCGACCTCGTGGCACGGATCGGCGGCGATGAGTTTGCCGTGATCTGCCCTGAGACCGGCATAAACGAACTGATGACGATCCGCCGTCAGCTGAGCGAACAGACGATCCGCGAGCTGAAAGAAGCCGTCGGACTCAGCATCGGCGTAGCCGAGTACGTGCCCAGCGACGACGACGCGACGAGCATTCTCGCCCGCGCCGACGAATCGATGTACCGCGTCAAGCGCGGCGAATCCACCGCGCTGCCGGCCTGATCGCCAATATCACCTACGGACAAGAGCCACCGTGCGCGGCTCTACTCTGGTTGCGTGATCGCGAAATGATTCAGTCATCGGGTGAGCGCTACATCGAGGCGCGTTGCGAGCAGGTCTGGATGGTCGTGGACGATGAGAGTTGCCGTGCGCGCTGGCTCTCGTTCGCCGACCAGATCGAAGGCATCACGGTGTATGAACCGACACAGAGCGTGACCTTCAGCACGCAGGAGCACCCGAGCCTTGCGCGCCTCTCGGGCATCGACTGCGGCGCAACCCTGACCGTCGAACTCATTCCCGAAGGAGCCGGCACCAGGGTGCGCCTGATGGCCGTCCGCGAGCCGTCGGGAAGACTCCGCGCGATCGCGCTGCGGCTGACCGCTCAGCGCGCGCTGGAACGGCATATTTCGATCTCGCTGGAGCAGCTCGCGCAGCTGCTCTCAGGACGTACTGCGGGCTGACTCAGCTGACGAGGTCCCACGCCTTCAGTGCCGGCAGGGGATCAACTGGCTTTGAGAGCCAGATTTCTCCGGCCCACTGCTCGAAATGCAGGTGGCACGCACTCGATCGCCCGGTGCTGCCCACGACGCCGATCTGCTGCCCTGTGTAGACGCGGTCGCCGGCTTTGAACGGCGAGCGAGATGCGAGGTGGAGGTAGGCCTGGTCACCGAGGGCCTCGGCGTCGGGCGTGATCGCGATGTAGTTG
>JAEMRJ010000002.1:0-42964 GCA_016463365.1 Thermoleophilaceae bacterium
GTAGCTGACTGGTACTAATCGCTCGAGGGCTTGACGGATTTTTTACTTCTCTTCGTGAGAAGTGAGTCACGCGGTTTGTATTTTTCGGCTTTGTTTGTTGGATCGGCCTGTGCAGTTTTCAGGGCCCGCGGATGACCGCGGTTCCGAAAAATTTCCAGTGGTTATAGCGTCGGGGAAACACCTCTTCCCATTCCGAACAGAGCAGTTAAGCCCGACAGCGCCGATGGTACTTGTCTCGCAAGGGACCGGGAGAGTAGGACGCCGCTGGTTCTTCTTCAGAAAAGCCACTCCTCACGGGGTGGCTTTTCTGCGTTGTGGGCTACTTCTTGACGAGCGCGCTCGGGTGTGACTTGAGCCAGGAGCGAAGTGCGAAGAAGCCCGGGCGCGGCTTACCGTCCCAGGAGGCCAGGCCTGAATCCCAGAGATACGGCTTACGGTGCGGCTGACTGGTCCCAAACCAGCTGTAGAGGTAGACGCGCTTGATGCGACGGTCGCCCAGTGAAAGCTTCAGCGTTGCCTTGACGCCCTGCGCGGCGCGGCTTTCGCTGTAGGAATAGACGCGGCCGAGGGCGACGATGCCGCCGACCTCGGTCAGCCAGACCTCTCCCGGCACGGCGTTGACGAACTTCCTGGTGTTGCTGTTGCGGTAGGCGCGGTTGCGCTGCGCGTCGACGTAGCTGTGGAGGCCCCAGATCTTCGGTTTGTAGGCGGTCTTCCTGAAGGTTGCGATCCACGGAAGCATGTTCGCCTGGTCGAGCACGTCGGCCGCGACGATCTTGCAGTCGGTGCAGATCCTTCGGGCGGCGTTGTAGTACTGCGCGGCGCGGGCCGGATTGGTCTTCGTCGGCTGAGAGCGGTGGTTGGCCTCGTTCCACGGCGTGAAGACTCTGAGCTCCGGGTAGTTCTTCTTCAGATGGCGAAGGGAGGCCTGGAAGTTGGAGACCGACGGGAGCTTGGTCGGATAGTTGACCGAGTGGTTGAAGGCGATGTGGGGTTCGACGCCGGCGGCCCTGGCGGCTTTCATCCAGGCGTCGAGCGAGTCCCGCTCGTGTTTGTGGTGGCGGAAGTCGTAGGGGATGATCTTGCGCGCGATTTTCGTCTTCAGCGAGCGGTGGTCCGCGTCCAGGAACATCTGGTGACTGTTGTCTCCGATCCCGACGGTGGGGGCGTAGGTGGCAGCAGTTGCGCCGCCGCAGCCTGCGGTGGCGAGGACGCTGACGGCGAGGGCGCCGACCATGAAAGTGCGAGTGATTTGGCGAGTCATATGCATCATTGAACACGGACCTGCGCACGGTGTTGCTGACTCCTGCGCGGCTAGGCTGGGCTCAATGCCAGTGCAATACGTCATTGACGCCTTTGAGAACGGGCCGTTCACCGGGAATCCGGCGGCGGTCGTGCCGCTCGAGACGTGGCTCGATGACGCAGTGCTGCAGGCGGTCGCGGCGCAGAACAATCTGTCTGAAACCGCTTTCTTCATCGATCGCGGTGACGAGATTGACCTTCGTTGGTTCACACCTTCGCAAGAGATCGATCTGTGCGGTCACGCGACACTTGCGAGCGCGCACTCCATCTATGCGGAGCTCGGTGACGATCGCGACGCGCTGAGGTTCCAGACGCGAAGCGGCGAACTGGTCGTCTCGCGTAGTGGGAAGGGCTACGCGATGGACTTCCCGGCTGACCCACCAGACGCGGAACGTGTGGAAGATGATGTGGCCGCGGCAGCCCTGATGTCGATCGGACAGTCGGGCGGAGAAGTACTGCGGTCGGCGGCGTGTCTCTTTGTCGTGCTCGAAGATCCTGAGGAAGTGAGGACGCTCGTGCCGGATTTCGCCGCTGTCGATGCACTGCCCGGGGGACACATATATCTCTCAGCCCCGGGAGACGCGGGGTTCGACTTTGTGGACCGCGTATTTGCGCCCGGCGTCGGCATCCCCGAGGATCCGGCTACCGGCTCGGCGCACTGCGCATTCGCGCCGTACTGGTCCGCTCGCCTGGGAAAGACGGAATTGACCGCGCATCAGGCGTCAGCGCGTGGCGGCTATTTCACCTGCCGCTGGCGCGAACAGGAGGGACGCGTTGACCTGATCGGAACGTGTCGCACGTTCCTGCGCGGTGAGCTGTCGATCTAACCGCGGACGCGCTCGCGTGCGAGTGCGCGATCACGGGCGCGGGGGAGACTGCACTCGACTTCACGCGCGCGTGGACGCTGGCTCCATTCGATGTCAGTGGCCCAGACGTCACGGGCGTGGACGCGCCGGCGCGGCTGATCGGTGACGACCCGGTACTCGCCCAGGGTCGCGAAGTCGACGACTAGGTCGAGGCTTTTGACGAAACGGTTGTCGGGGGATGCCTTCATGTGCGGAGTTCCTTGCTTGAGAAGAACGTATGTTCGTATATTGCGAATCCGCTCGGACGGAAAAACCGAACACTTGTTCGTGGCGCTACTTTGAACGAGGTGACCGGTCAAGAATCCCTTGGACAAGCGGTTTGCGCGCGGTGCGGTGCTGCAATCGATCTTTCAGATCACTTCCACGTCAGGGCGCTCGACGGCGAAGCGGGCGCGTTTCTGTGCCGCACGGAGCACATCGTCGCCTGGGTCATGCGCGGCGCGCACTGGCAGCTCGAGCGGCCGTGGGAAGTGGACGCCGAGCTGCGTTCGGCGACGGGCGGTGTCCAGCTCAGGCGCGCGCGATCTGGTGAGACGATTGAGCGGTCGTTTGCCAGCGTTGACGATTTGCGTGCGTGGGCTTCAGCTGGTGGATTCTGGTCCCAGGGGTGAATTCGACACGGTTGCGCAGGGTTGCATGTACGCGCAGCCGAATACCGGAGCAGTGAGTGTTAGCCTGAAATATCCACTTGAAATCGGCACGATCCAACCACAGGTGAGGCGGAGCGCTCGCCTGATCGTGCGCCAAGGAGACCGCAAGGTGCAAAAGCTCGTAATCGAAGGTGGCCAGCCGCTGTCCGGGACAGTGATTCCGGCCGGTAACAAGAACGCCGCGCTGCCGTGCATCGCGGCCGCTCTGTTGACCGATGAAGAAGTGGTGCTCGAAAACGTACCGCGCATTCGCGACGTCGATGCGATGCTTGCCCTGCTGGAGAACCTCGGGGTCACGATCGAGTGGCGCGACGACCACGAACTGGTGATGAACGCGTCAGGCGTCGATCACCAGGACGTCGACAAAGAGCTCGCCAACAAGATTCGCGCGTCCTTTCTGCTCGCCGGTCCGCTGCTCGCACGGTTCGGCCGTGCCGAGATGCCGCCGCCCGGCGGCGACGTCATCGGGCGCCGCCGTCTTGATCCGCACCTCGATGCCTTTCGCGCACTAGGGGCCGACGTGGATGCCGACCGCTGGATAACAATCGCGGCACCGGACGGGTTGAAGCCAGCCGATTTCATGATGGACGAGCCTTCCGTGATGGCGACCGAGAACGCGCTGCTCGCTGCATCGATGGCCGACGGCGAGACGATCATCCGCAACGCGGCAAGTGAGCCGCACGTACAGAATCTCGCGCGCATGCTCGAGTCGATGGGCGTCGAGATCACAGGAATCGGCTCCAACGTCATGCACGTGCACGGCGTCAAGCACCTGACCGGAACGCGTCACCGAATTACTCCCGACCACATCGAGGTCGGAAGTTTCATCGCGCTTGCGGCGGCCACGGGCGGTGAGCTGCGGATCAAGGATTCGGCGCCGGCAGACCTGCGCATGACCCGCCTCGGATTCGAGCGGCTCGGCGTCAGGATTGAGTTCGACGGCGATGACACGATCGTTCCGGCCAACCAGGAGATGATCGTCAAGAACGACGCCGGCGAGATGATGCCGAAGATCGAGGACGGCCCCTGGCCTGCCTTCCCGGCGGACCTCACAAGCATCGCCCTTGCGCTTGCCACCCAGTCCCACGGCAGCGTGATGATCCACGAGAAGATGTTCGAGAACCGCCTTTTCTTCGTCGACAAACTTGTTGCGATGGGGGCGAACATCACGCTCTGCGATCCGCACCGGGCGATTGTCATCGGACGCGCACAGCTGCGCGGAGAACGCCTCGAGAGTCCTGACATCCGCGCTGGCATGGCGCTGCTGATTGCGGCGCTTTCGGCCAAGGGCACCTCCGAGATCGGCAACATCCGTCAGATTGATCGCGGTTACGAGAACATCGACCAGCGACTGCGTGACCTCGGCGCTCATATCGAGCGCGTCTCAACCGAACCCGTTCACGCCTAGTCTTCTGACGCGATGAGTTCGACAGATAACACCCGGTCGGGCGGTGCGAGCGTGCCCGAGACGATTCCGGTCCCGATGGGAACGCGCGACGTGCTGCCCGAAGAGATGGCAGAGCTGCGTGAGATATCCGCTCGCGCGCTTGATGTCTTCACAAAGGCCGGCTACGGCGAGATCGCCACACCGGCACTCGAGTACGAAGAAACGATGCGCCTGGCCGGGACCGACTTCGCCGAGAACGTCTACCGCGTGCCCGACAAGGACGGCCAGGTCCTGACGCTGCGTTTTGACTCCACGGTGCCGATCGCGCGACTCGCCGCGACGCGCTACCGCTCCGCCGAACCGCCACTTCGCTTTTGTTACATGCAGCACGTCTACCGCGCGATCGAGCCCAAGCGTGCACAGTCGCGGCAGTTCCTGCAGATCGGGATGGAGCTTCTCGGGCTCCCGGCGCAGACCGGCGACGCCGAAGCAGTCGAGCTGCTCGTCTCTGTGCTGCGCGCGGCTGGACTGACCGACTTCAAGATCGCCGTGGGCGACGTCGCGTTCTTCGCGGAGCGCCTTGCCGCGGCGGGAATCAAAGGTTCCGACAAGGAGCGCGTGCTGCACGAAATGCACACTCGCGATCTCGTCGGGTATCGCCACGCGCTCTCAGACATCCACATTTCCGCGTCGGATCAAGCAGGACTCGAGACTCTTGCGCTCGCCAGGGGCGGACGCGATCTGCTCGAAGCTGAAGGCGCCGAGCAGCTCTTGAAGCTCGACGACCTGCTGACCACGGCTGGCGTTTCCGACCGGGTGATCTACGACCTTGGACTGGTGCGCCCGCTGAGCTACTACACGGGCACTGTGCTTGAAGTTTTTGCGCCCAGCAGCGGATTCCCACTCGGTGGCGGCGGGCGGTACGACAATCTCGTCGGCCGCTTCGGTCGCGACCTGGCGGCCTTCGGCTTTTCTTTGAACATGGAGCGGCTGCACCTCGCAGTGATCGCCGAGCAGGAGGCGAACGCCTGATGGCCGACGAGCGCGTCATCGCGGCAGTCCCGCGCGGCACCCTGATGCCCAAGAGCCTCGATCTCCTGGAGAGCATCGGCTACGACGTGGCCGAGGTGCGCGAGAACGACCGCAAACTCTTCTTCGATGAGCAGGGCATCATCACGATGCGCCCCAGCGACGTGGCCACGTACGTGGAACGCGGCGTTGCCGACATCGGGATCGTCGGCAAGGACGTCCTGATGGAACAGTCCGATCGCGACCTCTACGAAGTGCTCGACCTCGACTTCGGCGCCTGCCGGATGATCGTCGCGGTCGTCGAAGGTGACGAGCACGCCTCCGAAGAGCAGCTGCGCCGACGCGGAACGCTGCGCGTGGCCACGAAGTACCCGAAGATCGCCCAGAAGCACTTCGGACAGACCGGCCGCCAGGTCGAGCTGGTGGAGGTCAAAGGGTCTGTCGAGCTCGCTGCGATAGCCGGGATGGCCGACGCCATCGTGGACCTCACGGCAACCGGCATCACTCTGCGCGAGAACGGACTTGTCGTGACCGAAGAGATCGTCGACTGCACGGCGAGGCTGATCGTCAACCCGGGTTCCTACCGATTGAAGTCGGAAGAGATCGACCGCGTGGTCGCGGAGCTCTCGGCGCTGGTCGCGCCAGCCGCCGAAGCCTGAGAGGCTGGCCCCGTGCCTTTCAAACGATTCGCCTCCGAAGCCCGGGCCGCCGACATCCGCGCGCTCTCGCCTGAACTGCCGGTCGAAGCTGTTTCCGAGATCATCGCCGCCGTGAGGGAGCGCGGAGACGCCGCGCTGCTCGAGTATGAAACGCGCTTTGGCGACCCGCCTGCGGGCGGGAAGATTCGCGTGTCGCAAGAGGCGATCGACGCGGCACCGGGCGCGATCGACATTGACCTCCTGCAGGCGCTGAAGCTTGCGATCGCCAACGTACGCGAGGTTGCCAGCGCGCACCTGAGCGACAAGGAGTCGGTCAATCTTCCTCAGGGACACCGAGTTTCTTACCGCACCATTCCTCTGAATCGCGCCGCTGCCTACGTGCCGGGCGGCAGGGGTTCGTACCCGTCCACGGCCGTCATGTGTTTGACGACTGCGGTTGCGGCCGGGGTCGGCAGCGTCTGTGTACTCAGCCCCGCTCGCGAGCACGGCGAAGTGGACAGCGCCGTCCTTGCCGTCTGCGCGTTGCTCGGAGTTGACGAGGTCTATGCAGTTGGCGGCGCCCAGGCGATTGCTGCGGCGGCCTACGGCACCGAGACAATCCCCGCTGTTGACGTGATTGTCGGACCGGGCAACTCATTCGTCCAGGAGGCCAAGCGACAGGTCGTCGGACAGGTCGGGATCGACTCCGTCGCCGGACCGAGCGAACTGGTGGTCGTGGCGGATGCGTTCGCCGACCCGGAGCTGATCTCGCTCGACCTGAAGGCGCAGGGCGAGCACGGTCCGGATTCGCTCGTTGCGCTGATCTCCACCGACGACGCGATCCTCGATGCTGTCGGCCGGCAGTGCGCCGACATCGAAGCCGAGCTTGCGCTCGTCAAGGTGGATGATCTGCATCGCGCCGTCGCACTGGCCGATGAGATCGCTCCCGAGCACCTGCAACTGATGGTCAAGCCCGGCGTGGCCGACGAGCTGGCAGTCGGTATCCGCAACGCTGGCGCGCTATTCCTCGGCGGAAACGCCGCTACTGCCTTCGGCGATTACGTCACCGGCTCCAATCACGTGCTTCCCACCGGCGGCGCCGCACGCTATGCGGGCGCGCTTTCAGTCGCCACATTCCGCAGACGCATGGCCGAAGTGAAGATCACAGATCAGGCCGTCGGACCGCTCGCAGATGCAGGAGCAACGATCGCGCGCGCCGAAGGGTTCAACTGGCACGCAAAATCGATGGAGGCCCGTAAACGTGACTGACACTGAATCATCCAGCGCTGGGCGCAGCGCTGAGCTGACGCGCAGGACCGGCGAGACCGACGTCTCGCTCAAGCTCTCCCTCGACGGGGACGGTGCGGGCACGCGCGAAACCGGCGTCGGCTTCCTCGATCACATGCTCGACCTCTTCGCACGGCACGGTCACTTTGACCTTGACGTCCAGGCGACCGGGGACCTGAAGACCGGCGCGCACCACACCGTCGAAGACGTCGGGATCGTCCTCGGGCAGGCGCTCGACAAGGCGCTCGGCGATCGCGCCGGGATCACGCGTTATGCGACGGCCACGATCCCGATGGACGAGGCCCGCGCGACCACAAGCGTTGACATCTCCGGTCGGCCGTTTGTCGCCTTCGACGGTGGCGCACTGACCCCGGGCCTGATCGGCGATTTTGACGCCGAGCTCACAGAGGAGTTTCTGCGCGCTCTGGCCAACAACGCAAACCTCACGCTTCACGTGGTCGTCGAGGCCGGGACCAACGCACACCACATCGTTGAGGCCGTCTTCAAGTCGCTCGCACGAGCCCTGAGGGCTGCCGTTTCGATCGATCCCGATCAGCACGGAGTACCTTCAACGAAGGGCACGCTGACAGACTGACTCGGTAGCGGCCCGGTGATGCAATGACTGCAGCCCCCTTGCCGGAAACATCTGATCTTGAAATAGCGATTCTCGACTACCGGATGGGAAACCTCCGTTCGGTCGAGAAGGCGCTCGAGCACGTCGGCGTGAGCGCGCCGATCGTCTCTGACGCGGATGCTGCGCACGCCGCGGACGGCTTGATCCTTCCGGGCGTCGGGGCATTTCCTGAGGCAATGCGTCGCATCCGAGAAGCGCACTACGACGAACTGATTCCCGAATTTCTCGCCAGCGGCAAGCCGGTGCTGGGGATCTGCCTCGGCATGCAGGTGCTGTTCGAGAGTTCCAGCGAACACGAAGGCTCATGGGGGCTCGGCCTGCTTCAGGGCCGGGTCGACGGGCTCGACGCGGGTGACCTAAAGGTTCCCCAGCTCGGTTGGAACGAAGTACGTTGGACGCGATCCTCTCCTTTGACCGAGGGGCTGCCGAACCCGGCGTATTTCTACTTCGCAAACTCCTTCGCTGCGCGCGTGGTCAACCGCGATGATCTGCTCGGTGAATCCGACTACGGCGCTCCGTTCACCGCGGTGGTCGAAAAAGGCCCGCTCTACGGCGCTCAGTTTCACCCGGAGAAGTCGAGCACGCACGGCCTGCGCATGCTCGCCAACTTCGCGAAGATCTGCGTCGGCGTCAAGACGGCAGCGCTCAGCAAGTGATTCTTTTCCCTGCCGTGGACATCCGCGACGGTCACGCCGTGCGCCTCACCCAGGGCGACTACGACCGCGAACAGATCTACAACGACGACCCGCTTGCGGCGGCCGAGGACTGGGCCGGCCAGGGCGCGACGCATCTTCACGTCGTGGACCTCGACGGCGCGCTTCATGGCGAGCGTCGCAACCTTGAGCACCTGAAGCGAATCGCCGAGGGAACAGGCCTGCCCGTGCAGTACGGCGGCGGGCTGCGCGACATTGAAGCCGTCAGTGCCGCGCTCGACGCTGGCGCCTGGCGTGCGGTGATCGGCACTGCGGCTTTTCGCGATCGGGCGTTGGTCGAGGCTGCGGTGGCAGAGTTCGGAGATCGCATCGTCGTCTCAGCGGATGCCCGCGACGGCCGCATCGCCGCTCAGGGGTGGACCGAGGCGACAGACCTCGCCGCAACCGATGCCGTTACCGGGCTTCGCGCAGTCGGTGTGAAGACGTTCGTCTACACCGACATCGCCCGCGACGGGATGTTGGTCGGCACTGACCTTGAAGGAATCCGCGCGATCTCGGCGGCTGCGGGCGACGGAAATGTGATCGCCTCCGGCGGAGTCGGCGAGCTGGCCGATCTGCAGAACCTCGCTCAGCTTGACCTGCCGAATCTGGAGGGCGTGATCGCCGGCAAGGCCCTCTATGAGAAGCGCTTCACCCTGGCCGAAGCGCTGAATACGCTTTAGCAATGCCGCCGCTCAAGCGAATCATTCCCTGCCTTGACGTCGACAACGGTCGCGTGGTCAAGGGCACCAACTTCGTCGACCTGCGTGACGCAGGCGACCCGGTCGAACTGGCCGAGCGCTACGACCAGGAGGGTGCCGACGAGGTCGTGTTCCTGGACATCACCGCCACTTCAGATGATCGCGACACGATCGTCGAGCTCGCACGACGCGCCGCCGACAACGTCTTCATCCCGTTCACGATCGGCGGCGGAATCCGCTCGGTCGAGGACGCCCAGGCCGTGCTCGACGCCGGCGCCGACAAGGTCGCGATCAACTCCGCGGCGGTCAAGCGTCCTGGCCTGATCGGCGAGATGGCAGAAGTCTTCGGCAGTCAGTGCGTGGTCCTGGCGATCGACGCAAAGCACACCGGAAACACCGCTGGCGGCCGCTCCGGCTGGGAGGTCTTCACCGCCGGCGGCCGGCACGAGACCGGTCTGGACGCGGTGGCCTGGGCGATCGAAGGCGTCGAGCGCGGAGCCGGCGAGATCCTGCTCACGAGCATGGATCGCGACGGCACCAAGGACGGCTACGACATTCCCCTCACGCGTACCGTTGCGGACGCTGTTTCGGTTCCGGTGATCGCCTCCGGCGGCGCTGGCACGCTCGAGGACATGGTCAAAGGCGTCTCGGAGGCCCAGGCTGACGCTGTGCTTGTGGCCTCGCTCTTCCACTTCGGTGAGTTCACGGTCTCTGAGGCCAAGCACGCAATGCAGGACGCCGGCATCCGCGTGCGGATGGTCGCGTCCGAGCAGGCGACCAGCTGAACTAGTCGTTTTCGCGACGCAGAGCTGCGCGTCGCTCTTTGGCCTCACGCGCGTAGGTGCTGGTCTTCACGTAGGCGCTGATTGACTCGTAACCGGTCAGGTAGAGCCTGTGACCGTCCGAGATCGCCGGGTTGTAGGCGCCGCTTCCACGCGCGAAGACGCGTTTGCCCGACCTGGTCGAGAGCCCGTAGGTGTTGGTCGTGTCGATCGTCGAGAAGTAGACGACCTTGCCGACCACAGTGGGCGCGCCGGATATCTCGCCGCCCGAGTCGTAGGTCCAGCGCGTGTTGCCGTTGGCGGCGTTCAGCGCATAGAACTTGCCTGAGTAGGAGCCGAAGAAGATCGTCGGCCCGCCGCCGCTGACGTTGTCGACGGCAGCGGCGCCGTAGACGTATGACCCGGTGCCCCGCGACCAGCCGAGTGCGCCGCTCTCGGACGAGAATGAGTACATCTTCCCGTCGGTGTTGCCGACGTAGACGCGTCCGTATGCAACGGCCGGCGTGGCGTAGAAATTGCCCGAACCAAAGCCGAACCTCGCGCCACTGGTCGAGCTGCGCCAGACGCGCTTGCCGTTGGACGCGCGCACTGCGTGAACGGTTCCGCCGTAGGCGCCGACGTATAGCTTGCCGTTGGCGTATGCCGCTCCGCCCTTGATCGCGCCGCCCGCGTCGTAGGTCCACTCGATCCGACCGCTGCTCTGGCGCATGCGGTAGAGCTTGCCGCCTTCTGAACCGAAGATCACACTGTCCTCAAGAATCAAAGGCGACGACTCGCTGCGAGAACCAAGGTTCTTGGCCCACTTGATGTTTCCGTTCTTGGCGTTCATCGCAACCATCCGACCGCTCAGCGTCACCACGAAGATCCGTCCGTTGCTGTAGGCCGGAGAAGCTGCCGAGAGCTTGCCGACCTTGTGGGTCCAGATCTGACGACCGGTCTTGGCGTTGATTGCGTATACGCGGGCGTCCTTGCGGACCACGTAGAGGACTCCGCGCACGAGAATCGGCGAGAACTCGAGCAGCTGATTGGCGTTGAAGCGCCAGAGCGGGCGGAACGGCGGATCGAGGTCGGCGGTGAAGTCACGCGTACGCGCTGCTTTGAAGCCATAGATCGGCCAGGTGAAGGTCTCTTCGCGGATCGACAGGGCCTTGCGCTGCGGCGGCGGCTTAAACTCGACGTTCGCATTCGTAACGTCACTGTTTTTTCCAGCTATCCAGATGTAGAGGATCGCTGCGAGAGCGCCCAGCCCGAGTACGAGTGAGGCGAATCGCACCAGTCCGTCGACGCGTTTCTTTGGCACACGGCCAAGATAGGCGCACGCGCGGTCCAACTGTCCGAACCAAGCCCGGGAGACACATGCCATACCTGCCAGAAGCCAAAACCGAAGCCCTGCGAGTCCTGCCCGGAATTCCAGAGTTGCTCGACGCGGTGGCAGACAGGCCGGGCACGTATCTGGTCGGAGGCGCCGTTCGCGACCTGATGCTCGGTTTTGCCCAGTTCGACTACGACGTTCTGGTCGAAGGTGACGCCGGCGAGCTCGCCGAGCACCTCGCCCAGCGGATCGGCGGCACTGTGACGTTGCACCCGCGCTTCCTGACCGCGAACTTCAGGTCAACCGACGGCGCCCTCTCGATCGATGTGGCTTCGGCGCGCACCGAGACTTACGCCGAACCGGGGGCGCTGCCGCAAGTTGAGCCGGCTGATCTCGAACGCGACCTGGTGCGCAGGGACTTCACAGTCAACGCGATGGCGCTGGCTGTCTGGCAGGAGCGCTTCGGCGAGCTGTTCGAGTTTCCCGACGCCAGTGCCGACCTGCTCGCGCGGGTGCTGCGCGTCACTCACGATCAGAGTTTCATCGACGATCCGACGCGGCTTCTCAGGCTGCTGCGCTACGGCGCGCGCTTGGGCTTCACCGCCGAGCCACACACCGAAGAGCTCGCGCGACGCGCTGTCGCGGCCGGCGCTCCCGGCACGGTTTCGGGCGGGCGCATCCGTGACGAGCTGCTTGACCTGCTGGCCGAACGGTCGGCGGTGGTCGGCGTGGAGTCGATGTACGCCCTGGGTCTCGACCGCGCCCTGCACGAGAAGTTTGACGCCGACGAATACGTCGTCGCCCGGGCGACCAACGAGCAGGTCGACGGGCTGCGCCAGGAGCTGCTGCTGCTCGCGCTCTGCTCCAGGGCGATGGAGCCCGAGACGCTCAACGCCTGGCTCGCGCACCTGAAGCTCTCTCGGCGCGACGCTGAAATCGTCATCCAGGCCGTCGCACGCGGCGCGGGCCTGATCACCGAGCTCGCGCGCGCCCAGAGCAATTCCGAAGTCGATTCACTGCTGCGCTCGCTGAACACCGAGACGATCGTCTTCGCGCTGGCGCTTCCGGGCGGCGATCGCGAAACGGCTGAGGTCGCTCGTCGGTGGCTCAAAGATCGCAACGAAGGAAAGCTCGAGATCAGCGGCGCGGACCTGCGTGACGCTGGG
Organism: Thermoleophilaceae bacterium; assembly: GCA_016463365.1. Next base: position 12,447 of record JAEMRJ010000002.1, read on the forward strand.
GTCTCGGAGGGCCCGGTGATCGGTCGCGCACTTGCTGAAACCCTCGAGGCGACGCTCAACGGCGCGCTTGCCGGCCGTGATGCGCAGCTCACGTTTGCGCTTGATCAAGCCCGCGGCGAAGGTTGAGCGGCGTGTTCGAGGTCCCGATCCCGGGAGGTCGCGCGCTCTTCACGACCCGACTCGGTGGGTCGAGCACCGGGTCATATGCATCGCGCAACCTCGGCCTGCTCACCGATGACGACGATGTGATCGTCCGCGGGAACATCGAACAGTTGAAGCAAGAACTGGGCCTCTCCACGATCCAACTGCTCGAGCAGGTCCACGGCGACACGATCGAGGAGATCTCGTCGGCCACCACGGGAACGATCCCGATCGCCGACGGGATGTTCACCGGCGAGCGCGGGATGGGAATGCTGATCACCGGCGCGGACTGCCCTGCGGCCTTCCTCGCGTCAGAAACCAGGCTCGTCGCGCTTCATTGTGGTTGGCGACCGGTTGCTGCCGGAATCGTGGAGAAGGGGGCCGAGGTCTTTCGCGGCGAACGCTTCGAAGCGGTGATCGGGCCCGGCATCTGCCAGGACCATTTTGAGGTCGGACCTGAAGTGGTTCAGGAAATGGGGGAGGACGGCGTCGCCCATTCGGATGGCCGTCAGCTCGATCTCAGAGGGATCATCGAGACACGGCTCAAGCGCGCAGGGGCGGCGCGCGTGCACACCGTCGACCGCTGCACCCACTGCGAGCCCGAGTACTTCTTCTCGCACCGGCGGGACAACGGCGTCACGGGCCGGCAGGCAGGGATTGCATGGCGGGTCTGAGCGCTGACCTCGCGACGGTCTCGGGGAATCTTGAGCGGATCGGCGGCGAGGTCGCGGACGCCTGCGCGCGCAGCGGTCGCGACGCCGCTTCGGTGACGCTGTGCGTTGCCACCAAGTACGTCGAGCCGGATGCGATGGCCGTCCTGCGCGATGCGGGCGTAGCTGTTGCGGCGGAGAACCGGCTCCAGGACATGATCGCCAAACAAGAGCGGTTCGGGGACGCCTTCGACTGGCACTTCATCGGCGCGATCCAGTCGCGCAAGGTCAGAGAGATCGCCAGTCGCGTGAGCACGATCCATTCGCTCGCGACCGAATCGGCACGAGACAAGCTTGTCGACCTTGATTTTCCTGCGCCGAGGCTGCTCGTTCAGGTCAACATCTCCGGCGAGCAGTCCAAGCAGGGCGTCCGACCGGAAGAGCTTGATGATTTCATCGCAGGCACCGCGTATCCCGTGACCGGCCTGATGACGATGCCGCCACTGACCGACGAACCGGAAGGTGCTCGTCCATACTTTGCGAAGCTCAAGGAGATGGCCGACCAGCGCGGGCTCGCCGAGCTCTCAATGGGGACAAGCCAGGACTATGTCGTGGCCGTTGAAGAGGGGGCGACCCTGATTCGCGTCGGATCGGTCGTGTTCGACCAGTCGAACAAATAAGCTGATCGGAAGGAGATTTCGTCCCACGGGCGAAAACCGCTGCAAATGGCTGTCAAAGATAAATGGCACACAGCTCTGGTCTACTTCGGTCTTGCCGAGTCGAACCATGACTACTACGACGACGAAGAGGGCTACGACGACGGGTACGAACCCGAAGCCGAGCTCCAGGAGTCCTATGCGGACCGGCCCAACGTGCGCCGGATCAGCTCCCGTCGCAAACGCGATGACTTCGACGACATCTTCGCCGAGGACGTCGGCGACACTCCGACCCGCACGCTGAAATCAGTCGGGCCGAAGGCTGGCAACAGCGGCCAGATGCACTTCTCTGCACCGCAGAGCTTCAACGAAGCCCAGCAGATCGCCGACAAGTTCAAGAATCAGGTTCCGGTGATCCTCAACCTGCAAGAAACCGACACCGACATGGCAAAGCGCCTGATCGACTTCGCCAGCGGTCTCACATACGCACTCGACGGCGGAATGCAGCGCATCGCCGACAAGACCTTCCTGCTCACGCCGCGCAACGTGCACTTTTCGGCCGAGGAGCGCGCTCGTCTGATGGAGCGCGGCTTCTTCAACCAGGCCTGACCGGGCCTCGCAGCGCCGTGCAACTCGGTTTCATCGGCAGCGGCAACATGGCGCGCTCGCTGGCCCTGGGGCTTGGCGAATCCGCGCTCTTCTCTGACAGTGGCTCTGGTCGGGCGAGGCTGCTTGCCCAGCAGACCGATGGCGCCGACGTTGAGACGACCGAACTCGCGGATCGCGCGGACGCGATCTTTCTCTGTCACAAGCCCAGGCAGCTCCAGGAAGTCTCTGTCCTGATCTCCGAGTTTTCGGGGACGATCATCTCGGTTCTCGCCGCCACGCCGCTTTCAGCTTTGCGCGAGGCATATCCAAATGCCTCAGTGATCCGGACGATGCCGAACATTCCGGTCGAATTCGGCGAGGGCGTGTTCGCCGTTGCAGCCGAGAGCGATGATGTTCCGGAGGTCATGGCGATGTTTGACCGGCTGGGGCTGGTCGTGCAGACCCCCGAGGAGCACTTCGAGGTGGTCACAGCGATCGGCGGATGCGCACCGGCGTTCTTCGCACTCTTTGCCCGCGAGTTGATCTCGGCTGCCGTTGAGCGTGGCCTCCACCCGGCGCAGGCCAGGGAAGTGGTCAACGAAACGCTCCGCGGCACGGGAACGGCGCTCAGAGCCAACGGTGTCGACGCTGACGCGCTGATGACGGCCGTCGCCTCGCCCGGCGGGCTGACCGAGCGCGCGCTGCGGAGCTTTGACGAGTCGGGCCTACAGGCCGCCGTTGAGCGCGCGGTCGCTACCGTGCTCGGCGAATGAGCCTTGCAATCACGCGAGCCGACGTCGCGAACTACGTCAGCGCACTGATCTGGATCTACTCGATCCTGATCCTGATCCGCATCCTTCTCACCTGGGTGCCCCGGATGCCTGAGAACCAGGCGCTGAGGACCGTCGTCGGCTTCGTCGAGGACGTCACCGAGCCATATCTTGCCCTCTTCCGGCGACTCATCCCGCCGCTCCGTGGTGGTCCGGGACTGATCGATGTCAGCCCGATCATCGCGGTCTTCGCGCTCGTGCTGATCGGGTCGATCCTGACCAGCCTGATCCGCGGCTGAAGCGATGCCTGATTCACCCTTGCCCGAGTGGCTGAGCGACGTGCCCGGCGGTGCGGAGCTTCTGGTGCGCCTAACTCCGCGGGCGGGCACCAACTCAATCCTTGAGCCGCGCGGCGGCAGGCTACAGGTGCGCGTGACCGCGGCGCCTGAGGACGGGCGCGCGAATGCTGCCGCCTGCAAGCTGCTGGCCAAGCGACTGCGGATCGGGAAGACCAACCTTGAGGTCGTGCACGGCGCGACTGCGCGCGACAAAACAATCCGGATCGACGGTGTCGCCGCGAGCGAGGTGGCCGATGCGCTGGCGTCCTGACCGCGCAATCCTGACCGCAGCAGTGATCGTGATTCTTGACCAGTGGACCAAGTGGTTCGCGTTCGAGCAGATTTCGCCCGGCGAGACGGTTTCGGTGATGCCCGGGCTCAGTTTCGGCCAGACACGGAACGAAGGCATCGCTTTCGGCGTCTTTGCCGGTCGCCCATGGATCGTGTTCAGCCTGATGGCAGTCGCGCTCTCCGTGCTGATCTGGTTCTACCTCAAGCACAGGGGCCGACCGGGGCTCTGGCTTGCCACCGGGTTGCTGCTGGGCGGAGCGATCGGCAACGCGATCGACCGGATTTCGCTCGGTTACGTCCGCGACTTCATCGAGCTCCCAAGTTTTCCATCATTCAACATCGCCGACATCGCGATCACCTTCGGCGTGATCGTCCTTGTACTCACGGTCGAGCAGGCAAGACCCGAAGAGGCTCATGACGCCCCCGTCGAAGATTGAACTGATCGTCAGCGCCGAGAGCGCGGGTGAGCGGCTTGACCGCGTGATCGCGGTCGTGCCCGAGGTCGGCTCGCGCGCGCAGGCCGCAAAACTGATCGCCCAAGGCCAGGTGGCGCTTGACGGCGAGACGGCGCGCAAGAGCGAGCGCGTCGAGGCGGGCGATCTGATCGAGATCGAGCTTGTCGCCCTGCCGGCCGGCGATCCGAGTGAGCCCGCGGTGCCCTTTGAGATCGTCTACGAGGACGCCTCGCTGCTGGTCGTGGACAAACCGTCCGGACTGGTGGTGCATCCGGCACCGGGCAATCGCACCGGAACGCTCTCGCAGGCACTCGTCGGCCTTGCCGGCGGGGGCGACCCGGAGCGCCCCGGGATCGTGCACCGGCTCGACAAGGAGACCTCCGGACTGCTTGTGGTCGCGCGCAACGACGACGTGCTGCGCAAGCTGCAGGCCGCGCTGCAGGCGCGGAAGATCACCCGCAAGTACACCGCGCTGGTCCGCGGGCAGGCCGAATCGGCAAAAGGCACGATCGATGCGCCGCTGGGCCGCGACCGTCGCAAGCCCGAGAACATCGCAGTACGTATGGATTCAGACCGCACGGCGGTGACGCACTTCGAAGTCGTTGAAGAGATCGGCCCGCGCAGTCTTCTGCACGTGTCGCTGGAAACAGGCCGGACGCACCAGATCAGGGTGCATCTGGCCGCAATCGGCCTACCGGTGTGCGGCGATCCGCAGTACGGGATCGACGGCGACCTCGGCCTGACGCGCCAGTTCCTGCACGCCAGCGAGCTGAGTTTCGACCATCCGGTCACCGGCGAGCATCTCTCGCTGGGTTCGCCGCTCCCGCCTGACCTGGCGCAGGCGCTTGAGCGGGCACGCGCAGACGGCTAGACTTTCGCGTCCAACTACCCGTGCCATCTGTCTGAGTTCAATCTCAAGCAAACGGCTGGCAGTGCGGACACTCCTGCTGAAGAACCGTTCTTCAGTGAACCGCGCGGCACGGATCACTTTCATTCTTCATCCAAGGAGCTGTATATGGCTACGCCAGGAGCGACCGCCCCTGACTTGAAAGACCTGCTGCAAGCAGGCGTCCACTACGGGCACCAGACCCGTCGTTGGAACCCGAAAATGCGTCGTTACATCCACGGCGAGGCCGGCGGCATCTATGTCATCGACCTGATTCAGACTGAGCAGCTGCTCGACGAGGCCAGCAGATTCGTCGGCGACATCGCGCGCCGCGGCGGAACCGTCCTGTTTGTCGGCACCAAGAAGCAGGCCCGCGACGCCGTCGCAGAGATCGCAGGCGCCGCACGGATGCCGTACGTCAACCACCGTTGGCTCGGCGGTGTTCTCACCAACTTCCAGACGATCAACAAGCGCATCAAGCGTCTGCACCAGCTCGAGGCCCAGAAGTCCGAAGGCAAGCTTGAACTGCTGCCGACCAAGGAGCGCATCAAGGCCCTCAAGGAGCTCACCAAGCTCAACGCCAACCTCGGCGGCGTCAAGGACATGACCCGGCTGCCCGACGCGGTCGTCGTCGTCGACGTCAACGCCGAGGAGATCGCCGTCAAGGAGGCAAACCGACTTCGCATCCCGGTCGTCGCCCTGGTGGACACCAACTGCGACCCGGACCCGATTGACTACGTGATCCCGGGCAACGACGACGCCATTCGTTCGTGCAAGGTCGTCCTCGGTGCTCTCGGCGCCGTCATCAGCGACCGTCACGGTCAGTGGCAGGCAGAGTTCGAGGCGCAGAAGGCCGAAGAGGCCGAGCGTCGCCGCAAGGAAGACGAGGCCAAGGCTGCCAAAGAGGCCGAAGAGAAGGCCAAGCGCGAGGCTGCAAAGGCTGCAGGCGAGCCTGTTCCCGAGGAGCTGCCCGAAGCAACCTGGGTCGGCGACGCACCGAAGGAAGACCCCGAGCTGCCGCAACGCGGCGGACGCGGAGGTCGTGGCGGCCCGGGCGGACCGCGCAAGGGAGCGCCGGCAGAGGCCAAGTCCGAGCCGGCAGCAGAAGAGAAGACCGAAGCCCCTTCCACCGAGGAGAAGAGTTAGAGATGGCAGCAACGATCACCGCATCAGACGTGAAGGCGCTGCGCGATCAGACCGGCGCCGCGATGATGGACTGCAAAAAGGCTCTGGTCGAGTCCGACGGCGACGTCGACAAGGCGCTGGAGGCCCTGCGCATCAAGGGCGCCGCATCGGCCGCCAAGCGCGGCGACCGCGAGGCCTCAGAAGGACTGATCGCCGACTACATCCACGCCAACGGCAGGATCGGCGTGCTTGTCGAGATCAACTGCGAGACCGACTTCGTCGCCCGCAATGACGACTTCGCCGCATTCGCCCAGGACATTGCTCTGCACATCGCAGCAGCCGCTCCTGAGTATGTGACCGAGGATGAAGTCCCGCAGGAGGCCAGAGACGCAGAGGCGAAGATCTTCGCCGAGCAGGCCGCCGACAAGCCCGACAACATCCGCGAGAAGATCGTCGACGGCAAGATCAACAAGTGGCTCGAAGAGATCGTGCTGATGAAGCAGAAGCACGTGAACCCCGAGAAGCACGACGGTAAGTCGATCGAAGAGATCCGCACTGCGTTCGCCGCCAAGACTGGTGAGAACGTCGTGATCAAGCGCTTCGCACGCTTTCAAGTCGGGGCGTAGGCTGCGCTTGCATGGCTGAACCGGCGTTCTCAAGGATTCTGCTCAAACTCTCCGGCGAAGCTCTTCAGGGCGCCGGGGAGTACGGCGTTGACCCCGAGCGGCTTGACTCGGTCGCCAAACAGATCCACGACGTCGCCGAGCGCGGTGTCGAGATCGGCATCGTCGTCGGCGCCGGCAACATCTACCGGGGCATGAGCGGCGCGGCCGCGGGTATGGACCGCGCGTCGGCCGACTACATGGGGATGGTCGCGACGGTGCTGAACGGCATTGCTCTGCAGGACGCGCTCGAACGACAGGGCACGCACACCCGCGTGCTCAGCGCGATCACGATGGCCGAGGTCGCAGAGCCTTACATCCGCCGCCGCGCGATCCGCCACCTCGAGAAGAAGCGTGCCGTGATTTTTGCCGCGGGCACAGGCAATCCCTTCTTCACAACAGACACCGCTGCGGCGCTGCGCGGCCTCGAGATCCGCGCCGACGCGATCCTGATGGCCAAGAACGGGGTGGAGGGCGTGCTCGACTCAGACCCGCGCGAAAACCCCAACGCTCAGCTGATCGAAGCGATCACGCACCAGGAGGCGATCGCCAAGGAACTCAAGGTCATGGACGTCACGGCGCTGTCGCTCTGCATGGACAACCGCCTCCCGATCTATGTTTTCAACATGAACGACGAACAGAACATCACGCGCATCATCGAAGGCGAGCGCGTAGGAACGGTGGTCAGCTGATGAGCGACGAATTGATTGAGGCCCTGCTTGCCGACGCGCACGAGCGCATGAAGAAGTCGGTCGAGAACTCCCGCGACAAGCTCGCGACGGTCCGTACCGGCCGCGCCAGCCCGGCGCTGCTCGAGCGCGTGCAGGTTGACTACTACGGCACTTCGACGCCGATCAACCAGATGGCGAACATTGCCGCCGCCGAGGCCCGACTGCTGACGATCTCGCCGTACGACAAGACCGCCCTCCAGGCGATCGAGAAGGCGATCATGGAGTCCGACCTCGGACTGACGCCCAACAACGACGGCAACGTCGTGCGTATCCAGATCCCGGAGCTCACCGAAGAGCGCCGCAATGAGATGGTCAAGCAGGCGCGCCACCTCGCAGAGGAAGGCCGCATCGCGATCCGCAACATCCGTCGCGACGTCATGCACGAGCTCAAGGAGCTCCGCACGAGCGGAGACGTCGGTGAGGACGACGAAAAGCGTGGTGAGGACGATCTTCAGAAGCTCACCGACAAGCACGTCGGCGAAGTCGACGACCTGCTGCAGCACAAAGAAGCCGACCTCCTCGAGGTCTGATGACTGAAACCGCGCCACAGCGCGCGCGCTGCGTTGCCATCATCATGGACGGGAATGCCCGTTGGGCGCAGCAGCGTGATCTGCCGGTCCTCGACGGACACCGTGAGGGCGCCCAGGCGCTCAAGCGCACCGTCAAGGACGCCGTCCGCCATGACCTCCACGAGCTGACTGTCTTCGCGTTCTCGACCGAGAACTGGTCGCGCCCCGAAGACGAAGTGCGTGGTCTGATGGCGATGTTCGCCGAGTTGATCCGCAGCGAGACTCCTGAGCTGAAGGAGCAGGGCGTGCGCATGCGGTTCATCGGCCGTCGCGAGGGCCTGAGCGCCGAACTACGAGACATGATGGACTGGGCAACCGGAGAGACCGCGGGCCAGAACCGGCTGAAGCTGTACGTGGCCTTCAACTACGGCGGTCGCGCCGAGCTGCTCGATGCCGCACGCCGTTTTGACGGCGAGACTGAGGAAGAATTTGCCGCGTTGCTCTACGCCCCCGACATGTCCGATCCCGATCTCGTGATCCGCACCAGCGGCGAGCACCGGCTGTCCAACTATCTGCTGTGGCAGACCGCCTACTCGGAGCTCCACTTCACGGATGTGCTGTGGCCGGACTTCGACGAAGCCGCGCTGGTCACCGCGCTGCGCGAATTCGAATCACGCGGGAGGCGCTTCGGTGCCCGCTGAGGCTCGACGCAGGCGCCCTGAGCGCACTCCGAAGTCGAAGGGTGGCGGAGGCTCGAATGTGGCAGCGCGCGTGGCAGTGGCCATCCCTGCAGGCCTTGTCGCCCTGTTCTGCATTCTGACCTCGCCCGAGACGCTCGCCGCCTTCGTCCTCATCGTCGGAGCCGTTGCTCTGCACGAGTTCTACGCGATGAGTCACTCGGTCCAACCGATTCGGCTGGCCGGATTCGCGTCGCTCACCGCCCTGGTGGGAGCCGGGCTCTGGGGCGATCAGTTCCAACTCGTCGCGATCGTCGCCGGCTCTTTTGTGCTCGTGTTTCTGCTCAGCGCCTTCACCGGGCCCCGCGAGAACTCCACATTCGGCATGGCCGCCACACTCTTTGGTGCCTTCTGGATCGGGATCCCGCTGGCACACGCACTCTGGCTTCAGCAGCTGCCCCACGGTGAGATGATCATCATCGACATTCTGCTCGGTACGTTCCTCGGCGACACGTTCGCAATGTTCGGCGGAAAGCTGTTCGGACGGACCAGGATGGCTCCGGCGCTGTCGCCGAACAAGACGATGGAAGGTCTTGTGATCGGGATGGTCGGCGCGACTGCAACGGTCTGGTTTGCCGGGCTCTACCAGGACTGGATCACCGGCCAGAACGCACTTCTTCTCGGCTTGGCAGTCGCCGTCACAGCGCCGCTCGGGGACGTCTTCGAGAGCTACATCAAGCGCGACTTCGGTGTCAAGGACAGCGGACGCGCCTTCGGCGCTCACGGCGGGGCCATGGACCGCGCCGACGCCGCGCTGTTCGTGGTCGTGGTGGGCTACTACGTGTGGTTCGCCATGGCGCCGCTTTGACCTAGCCTTGGTCTGATGCGCAGAGTTCTCATCCTCGGATCGACCGGTTCGATCGGACAGCAGGCCCTCGACGTCGTCGAGCGCAACAACGAGCTGATCGTGGTCGGCCTCTCCGCCGGCAGCGATCACGCGGCGTTGCTCGCGCAGGCGCAGCGGCATCGCGTCGAGACGATCGCACTTGCCAGTCCCGACGCGGCCGCCATCGCCAGTGAGCAGTGGGATGACGGAACCGTCTATTCGGGGGTCGACGGGATCATCCGCCTGATCATCGAGACCGAGTGCGACATCGTGCTCAACGCGATCGTGGGCTCTGCCGGGCTGCCGCCGACCATCGCCACCCTGGGCGAGGGGATTGACCTCGCCCTGGCCAACAAGGAATCACTGGTTGTCGGAGGCGAACTGGTGATGCAGCTGGCCGAGGGAACGGGCGCAGAACTGATTCCGGTTGACTCTGAACATTCGGCGCTCTTTCAGCTCGTGAACGGCGAGCAACCGGGCACGGTCGATCGCCTCGTGCTCACTGCATCCGGAGGGCCCTTCCGTGGGCGGACCCGCGACGAGCTCGAAGACGTGGGCATCGCTGACGCGCTCGCGCATCCGACCTGGGACATGGGCGGCAAGATCACGATCGACTCGGCGACGCTGATGAACAAGGGCCTGGAGATCATCGAAGCTCACCACCTTTTCGGAATCGACTACGACCAGATCGACGCGGTCGTGCACCCGCAGTCGATCATCCACTCATTGATCGATCTCAACGACGGAGCCACGATGGCGCACCTTGGCCACCCGGACATGCGCGTTCCGATTTCGTTCGCGCTCAACTACCCGGCCCGGGTCGACGTGCCGGTCCAGCGGCTGGATCTGGCCCAGGTCGGAGCACTGACATTTGAGGAGCCCGACCGCGAGGCGTTCGCGTGTCTTGCAATCGCCGAAGCCGCCGGCCGCGCCGGGGGGTCGGCGCCATGCGTGATGAATGCAGCCAACGAAATTGCCGTCGCCGCATTCCTCGCCGAAGAGATTCCCTTTCTGGCAATACCGGAAGTGATCGAGCGCGCGCTCGACGCCGTCGAGCATTCGGCGATCGGTCATTTCTCGCAGTTGGCGGACATCGACGCCGAAGCGCGGGTCAAGGCCCGGGAAGCGATCGCCGAAACTGTGTTGGACTGAACGGGTTCTAAGAAGCTATGAGCTGGCTACTTGCATTCATCGCCTTCGCCGTCCTGGTTGTGCTCCACGAGTACGGCCACTTTCTGGCTGCCAGATCCGTCGGCATGCAGGCCACACGGTTTTCCCTCTTCTTCCCACCGGCCCTCTTCAAGTACAAGCCCAAGAAGAGCGAGACCACCTACGAGATCGGCGCGATCCCGCTTGGCGGATTCGTGAAGATCACCGGCATGAACCCCGAGGAGGAGATCCCCGAGGAACATCTCGCGAGGGCCTACTACAAGCAGCCCGTCTGGAAGCGCGTGGTCGTGATCGCGGCAGGCCCCGCGATGAACCTGGCAATCGCATTTCTGCTCGTCTTCGTGCTGCTGGCATTTGTCGGCGAGACGACCGGCTTCTCGAGCAACATCGCGACCGTCAATCCCGGGTCCCCGGCGGCCGGAAAGATCCAGGAAGGCGACAAGCTGGTCGCGATCAACGGCAGAGAGGGCAGCGCCCAGCAGCTGGTCAAAGAGCTCAATGAGTCCAGCTGCGCGGGCAAACAGACCGATGGTTGCGCCGCGACGGAGCCCGTACAGGTCACCGTCGAGCGCGGCGGCGAAACGCAGACCTTTTCTGCGGTCCCGCGCTACGACGCAGAGGTCGAGCGCATGCGGCTTGGGCTTTCGTTTGCATCAGTGACCGAGACGCAGTCGATCCCGAGCGCATTCACCGACACAGCGTCCCGTCTGTGGCAGGTGACCTGGCTGACGATGACGCTGCCCAAGCGGCTGTTTGTCGAGGAAGAGCGCAAGCAGATATCCAGTGTTGCCGGGGGCTACAAGCAGACCCAACAGGCCGTTGACACCAGCACCGAGATGACCATCAAGATCATCGCGCTGATCTCGCTGAGCCTTGCGATCATCAATCTCTTTCCGTTTCTGCCGCTCGACGGCGGTCACATCTTCTGGGCTCTGGCCGAGAAGGTCCGCGGCAAGCCGATTCCCGTACCCGTGCTTGAGAGGGCGAGCATCATCGGCCTGGCTTTGATCGGGATGCTTTTCGTGATCGGACTGTCGAACGACATCGATCGCTTCCGCAACGGCGGCTTCGGGCCCTGATAGCCGGGGCGCGTGACCGCGTACCCTTACTGAAATGGCCTCAAAGAAGCAGATCTGGGTCGGCAACGTGCCGATCGGCGGCGGTGCGCCCGTCGTCGTCCAGTCGATGACAAAGACCGAGACCGCCAACAAGCAGGCAACGATCGACCAGATCAACCGCATGCACGAGGCCGGCTGCGAGATCGTCCGGTGCGCGGTCCCGCGCGACGAAGACGTCATCGCGCTCAAGGAGATCCTCGCGGTTTCGCCGGTGCCGATCATCGCCGACATCCACTTCAACCACACGCTGGCGCTGAAGGCGATTGACGCCGGCGCGCACGCGATTCGGCTTAATCCCGGAAACATCGGGGGGCCTGACAAGGTCGCCGAAGTCGTGGCTCGGGCAAAAGAAAAAGGCACGCCGATGCGCATCGGCGTCAACTCCGGATCCTTGCCCAAGCACCTTCATGCGCTCGAGAAAGAGAATTCCGTCGAAGCACTGGTCACGGCGGCCACAGAGTTCGTCGATCTCATGGAACGGCTGGACTTCGAGAACTTCAAAGTTTCGATCAAGTCCACGAATGTTCCCAACACGATCGCTTCCAACCGCCTCCTCAGTCAGAAGATTGACTACCCGTTGCACCTCGGGATCACCGAGGCCGGCACCAAGTGGAGCGGCTCACTGAAGTCCAGCGTCGGGTTGGGCACTCTCCTTGCCGACGGAATCGGTGACACGATCCGCATCTCACTCTCCACATTTCATGCAGAAGAAGAAGTCAAGGTCGCCTGGGAGATCCTCAAGGCGCTGCAGCTCCGCGAGAAGGGCCCGGTGCTGATCGCCTGCCCGACGTGTGGCCGGCTCCAGTTCGACATGGACACCGTCGTCGCCGAGATCGAGCAACGCCTCGAGGCCTACGACGATCCCGTGGAAGTCGCCGTTCTCGGCTGCGCCGTCAACGGCATCGGTGAAGCCGCGGGGGCAGACTTCGGAATCGCCGGCGCCAAGAACGAGGGCGTCATATTCGCTCAGGGCAAGGCGATGCGCAAGGTCCCGACCGAGCGCCTCGTGGACGAGCTCTTCATCGAGATCGACAAGTCGATCGCGCGCGGCGGCAAGATCGAGTTCGACGAAGCCAAATCAGCCGAGGGCGCCGAGTTCATCCGCAAGATCGAAGAAGAGAACGCCGGGGACCTGACGCCCGAGAAGCTCGCCGCTCTGGAGGCCGAGAAGGCCCGCGAGGCCGACGATTTCACCGGACCCGAGCTCCCGGTTCTGAAGCCGGTAGTGATCGACGAGGCCGCATCGCCGCAGGCCGGTCGTCGTTTCGCCCGCAAGTAGCGCGTTCGTCAGTCGGTGCGCATCCGGACGTCTGTGCCCGGCCTGCTCGAGCGACTCGTGCCGCCGGACCAGCTGACGCGGAAGGTCTTCGAGTTGGCACGGTTCACGGCAACGCTCTGCATGAAGTAGCCCGACGAAGCACTGACGGGGATGGTCTTGACGGTTGTCCAGCTGTCGCCCTGCCTGACCTGGAGCTCGGCGGACACGGTTCCGGCGGGCTTTGCCCTCAGGCAGCCCCAGACGGTGATGCGGTTGGCGCTCGCTCCCTTGATCACCATCATCGGCGTCTGAAACGCCGCGTACACAGTCGGCTTGACCGTGCCGTCCGCGAATCGCAGGCCGGTCTGGAATGAATCGATGTGCAGGTCGTCGACGATCAGGTACTGCGCATAGCTCGCCACGCGCGGATCCAGCCAGGTCATGTATTCACTGACGTTCAGGTAGTACGGAACCTTGCTGATCGCGTAACCGGCGCGCGTGTCGGGCGGGTTGGTCTGGAAGCCAAATTCGCTGTTGTAGATCTTCAGTTTCCTGGTCGACAGGTGTTTGGCCTTGTAAGCCTGGTCAAGCAGTCGCTCAAGGCGCGGCAGGTAGCGGATCGCAGCGTTGTCCTTGGAGGCCGTTTCGGCTTTCAGCGGGCCGTTGATGAAGTTGTACGGGTGATAGGCGATCCCGGACGCCTTGAAGGCCTTGAAGCCGCGGCACTTGTGCCTGGTTGCTTCTTTACCGCGAAAGGCCAGGCCGTTTGCGTCCAGGCAGAAGAACTCGCGCAGCCAGGTCAGCGGGCGCGTGACGTTTCCCGGGTCGTAGCTCTGAGAGCGCGGCAGCAGCTCGCCGAACATGATCGTGTCCCGGGAGTGGCCGTTCTCGGTCAACGCCTTGTAGCCGGCGCGGTACATGCTGCGGTAGTGAATTGCCGACTGCACCAGGCCGCCCTGGCTCTGGGGCTGCATGTAACGCTTGAGATTCAGCTCGTTCCAGAGCGAGAAGTACCGGACGCCCGGATATCGCTTTGCCACCGCTGCAACAAACTCGCCGTAGGCGGCGGGGTCGGGCATGTAGGCGCCGGGAGCAGGGGACGTTTCTCTGGCGACGGCCCAGCGCGGCGCGGGGGCGGTGATCATCAACCAGACTTTCATGCCGCGTGTCTGGGCGCCGCTGACGATGCCGTCGAGCGTGTCCCAGGCTCCGGCAGGGTAGGAATCCGGGTTTGTGAGATCGACACCGGGCTTGACCGGGGATTCGCCATCCGGCACGTACGCCCGCCAGGTGACCGGGATCTTCGCGATGTCTGCGCCGAGCGCCCTGGTCTCGTCGAGCGAAGCAGTCCTGGTTTCCGGGCTCGTCGAGAGCATGCGCGCGGGGTCTTCGATCACGGTCAGCTGGTTCTTCGCCGCCATCGCGCTTGCGGCAGTCAGCGCCAGCAGCACGAGAGCCGCGATGAGTCCGAGGGGAATGGTTTTTGCGCTTGTTCTATTCACGTTCTGGAGAACCCTTGAGCAGAGCTGCCGAGCAGTGGCGGCGCGTCGGCTACGGCTTGAAAACCGTTGTGGGGCACGAAGTTGCGCCCCGCGCCGATCGCGCGAAGCGACCGATGCTATCGACGGCAACTAGCATCCCCGCCGATGACGCGCCTCAGCCAATATCTCCTCCCGACCGAAAAACAAGCCCCGGCAGACGCCGAGGCGATCTCGCACAAGTTGATGGTGCGAGCTGGACTGATCCGTCAGATGGGAGCGGGCCTGTGGTCCTACCTGCCTGCCGGCTGGCGTGTCCAGCGCAAAATCGAGCAGATCATCCGCGAAGAGATGGATCGCGCCGGCGCACTGGAGATGCTGATGCCGGTCATCCAGCCGGCCGAGCTCTGGCAGAAGACCGGTCGCTACGAGATCTCGGAGCTGTTCAAGCTGAAGGACCGCAAGGATGCCGACCTGGTCCTCGCCATGACCCACGAAGAGGCGGTCACCAACCACGTCGCCCGTGAAGTCCGCTCCTACCGCGATCTCCCGCTGACGCTCTACCACTTCCAGACCAAGGGCCGCGATGAACCGCGGCCTCGCGCCGGCGTGCTGCGCACCCGTGAATTCACGATGAAGGACGCCTACAGCTTCGACCGTGATGAAGACGGCCTGCAACGCTCGTACGACATCCAGGCAGCTGCCTACAAACGCATCTTCGACCGCGTCGGCCTGGAGTGGTACATGGTCGAGTCCGACGTCGGAATGATGGGCGGATCGGGTGCCGATGAATTCATGGCCCCTTGCGCCGCCGGCGAGAACGACATCGCGCTCGCGCCGGGCTACGCCGCCAACGTCGAAGTTGCCAGCGCCACAGCAGCGGTACGCGTCCCGGGCCCCGCGCTGGACTCTCACGAAGAAGTCGCGACGCCGGGTCAGACGACCATTGAGGCCGTCGCGGCCGCCCTCGACGTGCAGGCGAGCACCCTGCTGAAGGCGATGCCGATGATCGACGAACTCGACGGCAAACCGCTGCTCGTGATGCTGCGCGGTGACCACACGCTCAACGAGATCAAGCTTCAGAACGCGATCGGCCGCCCGCTGCGGCAGGCCGGTGACACCGAGATCGAGGAGCACTTCAGGTCGCCTGTCGGTTTTACCGGACCGGTCGGGCAGTCGGTTCGCATCGTGACTGACCGCGCGTGCGAAGGTGACGCAGGCGGTTGGATCACCGGCGCGAACAAGCTCGACGCGCATCTGCGGGGCGTCGAGATCGGGCGCGACTTCCAGACTGAATTTGCTGACGTGCGAAACGTCGTCGCCGGGGACCTGACCCCGGGGGGCCATCAGCTCGAAATCGTCCCGGCGATTGAGATCGGCAACATCTTCAAGCTCGGCACTCGCTACAGCGAGGCGCTCGGGGCCAGCTTCCTCGACGAAGAGGGCAAGGAGCACCCGGTGGTGATGGGCAGCTACGGAATCGGTCCAGCCCGAATCGCAGCCGCGATCGTCGAGCAACTCGCCGACGACGCCGGGATCGTGTGGCCCAGCGCGATTGCCCCTTTTCAAGTGCACATGGTGGTCCTCGGCAAGGACCCGGACGGACCGGAACGCAAGGCGGCGGATGCCCTCTATGAGGAATTGCTGGGGGCCGGGGTGGAAGTCATCTATGACGACCGCGACGGCGGTCCCGGCGCGAAGTTTGCCGATGCGGAGCTGCTGGGCTGCCCGCTGCGGGTCACGCTCGGCGCACGCAGCCTTGAGTCCGGCGAGCTCGAACTGCAGATTCGGCGCGGCAGGGAAAACAAAACGATCCCGCTCGAGGGCGCGGCGCAGTCAGTAGTGGCTGCGCTGGCCGCGATCGACTGATCTCGTTGCAATGGCCCGCGAGCGTGGTTTCAAACGGATCGCAGGAATAGACCGCTCAGGGGGCCCGGACGAACGCACCCGCAGCGATCAGCCCTGGCGGCCGTGGACGATCCCGAACTTCATCGGGTATGCGCGTGCGTTGCTGATCCCGATCTTTTTCGTGCTCGCGTGGCAGTCCCCGGATGGACGCGACACCACGGCCAACATCGCGCTCTTCATCTGCGGTGTGAGCGACTATCTCGACGGCCTGGCAGCCCGTGCGACCGGTCAGTTCAGTCGCCTTGGCACGCTGCTTGATCCACTGATCGACCGGCTGATGATCATCGCGGCCGGCATCATCATCTACAAGTTTGAACTGCTTCCGTCATATCTGGTGCTGCTGATCTTTGCGCGCGAGATCCTGATGCTTGTGCTTTCCGTGCCGGCGCTGATGAAGGGCGTCTCGATTCACGTGAACTGGATCGGACGACTGGCGGTCTGGCCGCTGATGGCAGGGGGGATGCTCGCGCTGAGCGTTGACACATGGCTTGCCAACGTGCTGGTCTGGATCGGAGTGATCGGCTCATACGCCGCGTCCTGGCTCTACTTCAGATCAGTCTGGCCGCAGCTGCGCGCAAAACCTCAACCGCAGGTGGAGCCTTAGATAGTTTTCTGGATATAGTGCGAACACGCTCCTGTCAGGCAAGGAGTTCGGTGGCTCGACCGCGAACAGTCCGGTCAGAGTCTTTTCAAAACTTTTCAAGGGAGCGCACGTTGGAGGAATGGGTTTCAGACATCGGATCGTTGAGCGATGCCGATCTGAAGGGTCTGATCGGTGAGCTCGCCACCGAAGAACAGGACATCTCCTACGGCCGCCGCATCTTGCACGGCAAAATCGATCTGTTGCGCGCAGAACTCGTGAACCGGCTCAGAGCACGTCACGAGGCCGGCACTGAATCGATCACAGATGCGGATGTCGCGAAACTGACCGATCTGATCACTGCCACCGAGGGCGAAGCGGGTCCGGGCGGCCAGCTCGCCGACACGGAACCCCATGTGTCCTCGGCTTCTCAGACCGAGCCGTTCCCGGACCTTGGAGCGCTGACGGATGCCGAGCTCAAGGATCTGATCCGCAAACTCACTGACGAAGAGCGCGAGATCTCGTACCAGCGTCGCATTCTGCACGGAAAGATCGACATCCTCCGCGCTGAGCTGGTCAACCGTGTGCGGACACAACGTGAAGAGGGCCAGGCGACGATCACCGGCGAAGACATCAAACAACTCACAGAGATCCTTTCCGGCAAGTCCGCCGCTCCGGCGGAGGGGGAGTAGCGTTCCCGTGGCGCTGCACTGCCCCGAATGCGCCTTCGTCAACCCCGCGGGGGCCAACTACTGCCAGAAGTGCGGTGCTTTCCTGGCCGAAGAATCCGCTCCCGGCGCGACAACGGCTCAGTACGACCTGGGCGAGACTGTCGAAGGTGAAGCCGTAAATCCCCTTGAAACTCCCGCTGATGCTCCCTCACTGGTGATCCGCACCGGTGGAAGGGCCGGCGACAGCTTCACGCTGGACGGCGACCGCTTCACGGTCGGTCGCGACACGGCGTCGGACGTCTTTCTGGACGACGTGACCGTCTCCCGCAACCATGCGGTGATCGTGCGACGTGGCGACGCTCTGCACATCGATGATCTCGGCTCGCTCAACGGCAGCTATGTCAATCGTCGGCGCATTGAGTCACACCACCTGGTCGACGGCGACGAGCTGCAGATCGGCAAATTCAAGCTGACTTACCTCGAGCGCTGATGTCCACCGAACAAAAAGCTTCGGTCGACGCAATGTCAGCCAACGGCGCATCCGGCGACAGCGATGTGACGATCGTGCCCCGTGAGAAGGCGCTCACGATCGGAGCCGTCCGCAAGACACTCGAAAAAGAGTTCGGCGACGTCTCGATCTCGAAGATCCGCTATCTCGAAGATCAGAAGCTGCTCACGCCCAAGCGCACTGAGGGTGGCTACCGCGTCTACACGCAGGATGACGTGGCCAGGCTGCGCACGATCCTCCGGCTGCAGCGCGACGAGTATCTACCGCTTCGTGTGATCCGTCAGGAGCTCTCGGCCGGTCGCTCCGAAGAGGAGCTGCCGCCGCGCTCTGCACAACCCGCACGCGGAAACCGTCGCTTCAGCCTGACCGACGAACAGTCGCAGACGCTCTACGCGGCCGACGATGTGCTCGCAGACACGGGCGCTCCCGCAGAACTTGTCAGGGAGCTGATCGACTTCGGTCTGGTGAACGGCTCCAGCCGGGCGGGGGCCACGTACTTCGACCAGACAGAGCGCGAGATCATCCGCGCCGTGACCGAACTCGCCCGGTATGGCGTCTCTGGGCGCAATCTGCGCGTCTTCAAGACTTCCGCTGACCGCGAGGCCGCGTTGCTCGAACAGATCTTCGCACCGGCGCTGCGCTCAAGAAGTCGTGAGTCACGCGGTGACGCCGTTGAAGCGCTCGAGAACCTCACGGCCGTGACATCGCACCTCAAACATCTTCTGCTCGTGCGCGACCTCCGTCGGCTGGTCACCACTCGGCGCTAACGCGGGATCTTTCCGCGCAGGACGGTCTTTTCCGACGGTGGCGCGCCGTTGGTGACGGCGCGGATCTCGATGCGCTTGTAGCTGTGAAGCTCATCGACAGTGACTTTCGCCTCGCCGACAAAGATGCGTTCAGTGCCGACTGCGGAGTTGCCGAGGAGCTTGTCTTCGGGCGGTCCGCCCGTCAGCAGCAGCCGGTAGACCTGGTTCTCAGCGGAAGGCTTCAACTGCGCTGCAAGCACGCGCACCGACTCGTCGTTGCCGCGCCTCAGGACTTCGGCGAGTCCGCGCGCGCGTGAGCCGCCGACCGGCTTCATCTGTATCCGTTCGACGATCACCGGCGCGACCACCTTCGGCGGCGGCGCGGGTTTGTCGTCGCCGGCGAGCAGCGTGCGCCCCGCGAAGGCGGCGACAAGCAGAATCGCCAGGCCGGCTGCCGAGTAGAGCACCAGGCGTCGCTTGCGAACGCTGGGATCGCGGGTCTGCTCGTTGTCGGCGGCGGTCATCGGGCACGCATCCTAGGCGCGTCGGTAGATTCTGCGGCCATGAACAAACATCCGCAACCGATAATTCCGCTGGACCAGGATCTCAACTCGGCGTTGGGCTTCCACGTTGACGAGGTCCAGATCGGTCGCGTCAGCGGCCACTTCGAAGTTGAGAACCGCGTCCGTCAGCCCTACGGGATCGTTCACGGGGGAGCGTACGCTGCCTTCGCCGAGACACTGGCCTCGCTGGGGACTTTCCGCGCCGTCGCTGAGGACGGCAAGGTCGCAATGGGCATGAGCAACAACACGACGTTCATCCGGTCGGTCACCGCTGGCACGATTCACGCAGAGGCAGTCGCCATCCAGCAGGGCAGGACCACGTGGGTCTGGGACGTCACGCTCAAGGACGAGCAGGACCGGATCTGCGCAGTCAGTCGTCTGACGATCGCAGTTCGCGAGCGCCGCGCGTAGGGCAAAAAAAAGGCCGGACCCGCGTTCGCGAATCCGGCCTTTGAGGACTTGCTGCAATGCGATTAGTCGCGGATGACCTCGCCCGCAACATTCAGGTCCGTGAAGCTCTTGATGGAGAAGATCGGCTTCCCCTTCTTCGGCTTCGGAGACGTGAGCGTGAGGTTCAGCTTCGTCATCGAGATGGTGCCTTCCGGCAACACGGCTGCGATGTTCGGCGGGATGTCCCCACGGTTCGGGAGGATCGTCGTGATGACGCCCTTCTTGCTGATTCCGACGTACTGGTACTGGTTGGCGTTCGGAACCGGGTTGTTGGACTGGATCCAGGCGACAAAACCGGCCTGGTCGCCAGAACGCGGCTTGTAGTTGTAGATGTACGCCTTACCGGTGATCAGACCGGCCTGAGCCGGGTTGTACGGCTGACGGACGGTGCCTACAACTGCCTCAAACGTTCCCTTTCCGACGAGCGTGTTGAGCGGGCAGTTCTTCAGCACGGTGGCTGAGTTCTTGCCGCCCGGCTCGGGAGCCAGGAAGTCGGAACGGTTGTTTCCTGCGGCGTTGGTCGGGATCTCGTCCTTGCCGCCGACTGTGCCGTCCGGAACGATCTTGCAGTACGGCAAGGCCTTGCTGTTGTACACGGCTGACTTCGACGAGATGACGATCTTCGCGATGCGCTCAGGAACGAGTCCGCCGTCTTCGGTGTTCGTGAACGACATCTTCAGCGAACCGGGTCCGCCGGCCTTCTTGAACTTGAGCTGAACTGAAAGGGTGTTCTGCAGTGCGGCGTTGGAAGCGGTCACGCCGATGGCGAGAGCCGCGACAACCGTCGCAATTGCAATGAGCTTGATACGCATGCAGCCTCCTCAAAAACTGGCTTACTGATTGTCTGCTTCACAGACGATCCTGTTGGTTGGTGGTGGACTGCAGCGGCGCCGCACGACTCCGTGTTGACTCAGTGAGCCGCGGAAGCCTCCGTCCACCCTATGTAACACCCCCTCCGAGACGCAAGTTGCGCTGGATGGAGCGGGAATAGTTCGTTTCCTCCCGGATCCCGAGCTACGGCGCGGAATCCTACAGCACATCTGCGCTGCTGGGAAGCACGCAAACGAGCGTGCGAGCAGGGCGGATCAGGAAAATCGTCTACGGGCGGTGATCGGCATTCTGCGATCGCGGCCGAAGGCGCGGTGCGTGATCTTCACGCCCGGGGGTGCCTGACGACGTTTGTACTCGGCGCGGTCGATCATCCCGAGGATGCGCTGCGCAAATTCGCGGTCGGCGCCCGCCTGGACGATCTCGTCCAGGCCGAAATCCTGCTCGACGTACTGCTCGATGATCGAATCGAGCTCGGCGTAGCTTCCCAGTGTCGCTTCGTCGGACTGGTCAGGGCGGAGTTCGGCCGAGGGCGGACGGTCGATGATGCCCGTCGGAATCGGCGCCACGGCCCCGCTCATCGAACCCGACGGGACTGACTGGTTGCGCCAGCGCGAGAGTGCGAACACAAGCTGTTTGGGTACGTCCTTCAGCGCGGCGAATCCACCGGCCATGTCGCCGTAGAGCGTCGCGTATCCGACGGCCATTTCGCTCTTGTTCCCGGTGGTCAGAACCATCGAGCCGAACTTGTTGGAAAGGGCCATCAGCAAGGTGCCCCTGATCCGCGCCTGCAGGTTCTCTTCGGTCGAATCTGTTTCAAGCCCGGCGAACACCGTGGAGAGCGCTGCATCGAAGCTCGCCATCATCGGTTCGATCGCGAATTCGTGCTGAGCGCACCCAAGGCGGCTGATCAGCTCGTCACCGTCGGCGCGGGTCTCGGGACTGTTGAACGGTGACGGCATCGTCACAGCGGTGACCGCCTGCGGTCCGAGCGCGTCGCAGGCAAGAGCCAGAACGAGCGCCGAGTCGATCCCGCCGGAGACTCCGACGATCACGCCCGGAAATGCGTTCTTTGCGACGTAGTCGCGCACGCCGATCATCAATGCGGCGTAGATCTCGTGGTCGCGCGGTTCAAGCGTCGGCGTGACGGTCGGTGCTGACGGCGAGCCGATGCCGAGCGGAACGGCGATGGACCGGGGGTTCTCCCGGGTCGGCGGCGGGGCAACTTCCACCGAGCAGCGCAGAAGCGCCTCTTCGAACTGCGGGGCGCGCGCGACGACCTTGCCGTTGCGGTCAATGACGACGCTCGCACCGTCATAGACAAGTTCGTCCTGACCGCCGACGATGTTGCAGTAGGCCACCGGGAGATCGAAGCGGTTGGCGCGCTCGCTGAGCATCGCCTCACGCTCACGCGCTTTGCCGATGTGAAACGGCGAGGCCGAGGCGTTGAGGATCAGTCTTGCTCCGAGCCTTGAGAGGTCACCGTACACCGGCTCGTCGAACCAGACGTCTTCGCAGACTGAGAGCCCGATCGGAATGCCGCCCGCATTGATCATCAGCGACTCATCGCCGGGCACGAAATAGCGCCGCTCGTCAAACACCCCGTAGTTGGGGAGCAACCGCTTACGACAGCTGGCGACCACTTCGCCGTCGGCCAGCGCGGCAAGTGCGTTGGCCACGCCGGCCGGATGGGCCATCGGATAGCCGACCAGCGCGACGATTCGAGTTGCGTGTGAGGCGACGCGCTCGAGCTGTGCGCTGGTGGCGACGAGAAAATCCTCGCGCAGCACCAGATCTTCGGGCGGGTAGCCAGACAGCGCGAGCTCGGGAAAGACGACAATCTGGGCACCTAGCGCCTCGGCCTCTGCGATCCGCGCGATGATCAGGTCGGCGTTCCCGACAAGATCTCCGACAACCGGGTTGATCTGGGCCAGGGCGAGCTCGACGCGAGAATTGGTCGGTGGGGCAGGATTCATTGCAGAGCGAAGAGTAATGCCGGCGTCCACCAGCGCCGGCTGACGTCAAGCAATCATTCCGCGTGACCGACAACTAACTGAATGACGCTTGACGACAAAACTGCCTCACTGCGATCGGTCGAAGACGTCCATCAGACGGTCCCGGCGGCGCCCGCAGCTCCGCCGAGCCCCCAGGCGGCGCCTTCGCTCGTCGGTCGCCGCATCGGGGAAATCGTCGTTGCGCTCGGTTTTGCGACAGAGAATGAAGTCGCCTCAGCTGTCGAGGAAGCACGTCAGACAGGACGGGCGACTGGTCGGGTGCTCTTTGACCGCGGCACGATCAACAAGAATCAACTCGCCCAGGCGATCGCGGCACGTACGCAGATCTCCTACATCGATCTGCGCAACCTGGAACTCGAAGAGCGCGCCCTCAACGCGATCGACGGCAACACGGCGGCGCGGTACCGAGCCGTCCCGGTGCAGTACATCGACAACGACACACTGCTCGTGGCGATCGCCGAGCCCTCAAACGTCCTTGCTGTCGACGACATCGCTCTGATGACCGGCCTGAACGTGCGCGCCGCGCTCACGACCGAGGAACAGCTCGAAGAGCTGCTCTCGCGCCTGAGCCGCAGCGACGTCGAACGTGCAACCAAGGACGCCGAGCGCAAGTCCGGAGTCTCGGTCAACGGCGAGTCCCCCGAGACTGAGGACGAAGCGGCATCCGCCAATCTGCTCGAGTCGGTGCTGACCAACGGGCTGCGCCAGCGCGCGTCAGACATCCACTTTGAGACGCTCGAGAACCACACTGTCCGCGTGCGCTACCGGATTGACGGCATCACGCACGACAGCACCACAGTCGCCGCGTCGCTCGCGCCCAGGATGTTCGCGCGCCTGAAGCTGATGGCCGGGATGGACATCTCGCAACACCACATCCCTCAGGACGGCCGCACAAACTTCGGGCCCGACGGCGCCCAGGTGACCCTGCGCGTGGCGACGCTGCCGACGATCCTCGGTGAGTCGGCCGCGGTCCGTATTCTCGACCGCAAGAATGTCCCACCGTTGGAGCGGCTCGGGCTGGACCCGACGGGCCTGGCCACGTTCATGCGCGCGTTGCGCAAGCCGCATGGAGCAATTCTTGCGACCGGGCCGACAGGATCGGGCAAGACGACAACTCTCTACGCCGCGCTCTCGGAGCTGAACACGCCCGAGCGGACGATCATCACGATTGAGGATCCCGTCGAGTATCCGCTCCCGGGCATTCGGCAGGTTCAGGTCAACAACAAGCGCAACCTGACGTTTTCGTCTGGACTCAGAACGATGCTGCGATCAGACCCCGACGTCGTGATGGTCGGTGAGATTCGCGATCACGAAACGGCCAAGATCGGTATTGAGGCAGCGCTCACCGGACGCCTGGTACTGACGACGCTGCACACCAATGACGCTGCTTCTGCCGTGACGCGGCTGACCGAGATGGGGGTGGAGCGCTACCTGGTCGCCTCCTCGATCGAGTGCGTCGTCGCAAGCCGACTGGCGCGAAAGCTCTGCGTCGAATGCCGCACACCGGCGACGATCGACGAGAACGCGATGCGCGAGGCCGGGTACGAGGGCCACACAGTCGAAAGCTTCTCCGGGTTCAAGGCCGTCGGTTGCGCGCGCTGCGCGAACACGGGATACCGGGGCCGCACGGGCATCTTCGAAGTGCTCTCGATCGATGAGCGAATTCGCGAGCTTCTGCTCGATCGCTTTCCGGCAAAGGCCATTGAGTCGGCGGCGCGAGAAAACGGGATGGTCACGCTTGCCGAGTCGGCACTTGAGCGCGTCCGCCAGGGCGTCATCTCTCTGGCAGAGGCCGCAAGGGTCACTAGTACGGACTGAAAAAGCGCGTTTTTGCAGGCTGTTTCACGAAAAGTGGGGCAAATGTCGCAATACGCCTGTTTGTGTGACTGCGCGCACACAACCACCGGTCCTGGCACCTACTCTTCGCCGCTGACCCAATAACAACAGGTGCCGAACCGAACTTCGATGTTCGGACGGGGGACCCAATTCCGTTGCGCAGTCGTTTTGCGTGGCGGCCGGGGCGAATCAGCCGGTGTTCCGGCTGTAGCGATCTCAAGGTGAGTCATCGCGAGTCCGTCAGCTAACCCCGCAGGCGCTGGAAGGAGCATTTCCAGGAATGCATTTCTCAACCCGCGTGCGGGCCGTCGGCTCGCGCGTTCACACACTCGCAGAAACCGTTTCAAGCAACTGGCGCCTGCCAGCCGGTGCGCTCCCGCTTGCCGTGGCCACGCTCGTTCTGATCGCCGTACCGATCGCGAGGGCCGCGACGACCGAGACGACGCTCTCGAGCGGCGGCGGAGCGACGGCACAGGATGCGTCGCCGATTGCCAAGGAATCGACTCGCAGGCCGCGCATTTCAGGTCGGCTCGTGCGCTCGCGGTCGGTCGCGGGCTCAGGCATCGCCGTGCAGGCGAAGCTGAGCGGAGTCGGGCGCGGGAAAGCGCACGTCCGTTTCGCAGTGCGGTCATCGGGCTCCAGGAAGTGGCGCGTCGTCACCAGCGCAAACGTTCGCGGCGGCAAGAAGTTCAAACTCCGCTGGCGCGGAGGCCGACCCGGTCGCTACATGACACGCATCAGCGTGCGCAAGTTCGGACAGAGCGCCAGCGACCGTACCGGACGTGCCTTCGTGTTTCGCCGCAGCTACGCGTCCTACTACGGCCCGGGCCTCTACGGCGGCGGACTCGCCTGTGGCGGAACGCTCGCTCCGTCGACCGTCGGGGTTGCCCACAAGACGCTGCCCTGCGGGACGCGTGTGGCCTTCAAGGTCGGAAATCGCGTCGTGACCGCGCGTGTGATCGACCGGGGCCCGTTCATCGCAGGCCGCGACTGGGACCTCACGGCGGCGCTGAAGTACAAGCTCGGCTTCGGCAGCACCGGCACGGTCTACGCGACTCGATAGAACAGAAACAGCACGAACGGTCGTGCGGGCGCTAGTCTTGGGCGTCATGAGTGACGCCCAGGAAGCGCCCGCCGAGCCGATCGATTTTGACGACGCCAGTCGGGTGGAGGGGGCTGACCGTCAGTACTCCGCGACCGTTCACCCGAGCTGGGACGGTCCACTGACCACTCACGGCGGACTGCTGGCCGCGCTCGCACTGAATGCGATCGACGCCGAGATCAACGCTGACGGCGTCCTGCAGCCACGATCGTTGACCTGCCACTACCTACGACCCCCGCAGCACGGGGCCGTTGAGATCTTCGTCGATCCGCTGCGCAGGGGACGGCGCTTCGCCTCGTCGCGGGCGACCATCTCGCAGGGCGGCAAACCTTGCATCGCAGTTCTCTCAAGCCATTCCGCGCGCGACCTGCCCGAGGTCGACGCCTGGGCGCTCTCACCGCCGGAGGTCGCCCCGCCCCCGGAACGTGACGCGGCACCCGTGACGGCCGAGGCAATTCTTGCGGGCGCCAACAGCTGGCTCGAAATGCCCGACGGGATCGCCCCGTTCTTCAACCGCTTTCTGCTTGCACCGCGATTTGGTCATGCGCCCTTCGCGGGACCGCCGGTCGACCCCTCAGTCGGCACATCCAACGGTGGTTGGATCACCACGCGCAAGCCGCGTGCGATCGACGTCAGCTGGCTCCTGTTCATGGTCGACGCGCTCTGGCCGTCGGTGTTTCAACCGATTCGTACGCCGATCATTGCTCCGACACTTGACCTCACGACACACATCCGCGCAACGATCCCGCCAGGCGGACTGCCCGACCAGCCGCTGCTCGTCCACAATGTTTCGCGCGCCGTTGCGGGCGGGCTCGCTGATTCTGATTCGTTCGTGTACGGCGCCGACGGCACGCTGCTCGCGCAGGCACGACAGTTGCAGCTCGTGGCGCCGCTGGAAGTCTGAGCCACGTTGCGACATAATGCCGGGATTGGAGGCGACCCCCAAACCTTCGGCATGAAGCCGCCGGATCCCAAGAGGATCGGACTCCCAGCGGGCGTCACGACCCTGCTGTTTGATCTCGATGGTGTGATCACCAGGACTGCGGTGGTCCATGCCGCTGCCTGGAAGGAGATGTTTGACTCCTTCCTTGCGCTGCAGCCCGACCAGCCGCCGTTCGACCCGCGGGCCGATTACGACAAGTACGTCGACGGCAAGCCGCGCTACGACGGAGTCCGCTCCTTTCTGGCCTCGCGCGGCATCCAGCTACCGGACGGTGAGCCGTCCGATACGCCCGACGAGCGGACAGTCTGCGGGCTCGGAAATCGCAAGAACGATCTTGTCACAGCTTTGATCGAGCGCGACGGAGTAGAGGCATACCCCGGCACGCTCAAGTACCTCGCTGCAGCAAAGGCCGCCGGAATGCGTCTCGCCGTCGTTTCGTCCAGCGCCAATTGTCGCGCGATCCTCGAGAGCTGCTCATTGATCAACGACTTTGAGGAGATCATGGACGGCGTGGTGGCCGCCGAGCGCGGCATCAGGGGCAAGCCTGCGCCGGACACTTTCATCGCCGCCGCCGAAGCCCTTGGCGCGAGCGTCGAGGAGTCTGTCGTTTTCGAAGATGCGATCGCCGGCGTCGAGGCCGGTCGAGCAGGCGGTTTCGGTCACGTCGTCGGTGTCAACCGCGTCGGCCAGGCCGAGGCCCTGAAAACCCACGGCGCGGACACGGTCGTCGACGACCTGGAGGAACTGATTCCATGATGATGAGCGAGCAGCCGGCGATGCAGATAGATCCCTGGGCATTGCGCGAAACTGAACTTCGAATCGGTGCGCTCGCCCAGACCGAGTCGCTCTTCGCGCTCTCCAACGGTCACCTGGGCATGCGGGGCAACCTCGACGAGGGCGAGCCCACCGGCCAGATCGGCACCTTTCTCAACGGCGTGTACGAGATCCGGCCGCTCCCGCACGCCGAGACGGCGTACGGCTATCCGGAGGCCGGCGAAACCGTCGTCTCGGTTCCGAACGGAAAGCTGATCCGCCTGCTGGTCGACGACGAACTGATGGATGCCCGCTACGGCGAGGTGCTGCGCCATGAGCGCGTCCTTGACTTCCGCGAGGGCGTCCTGCGGCGTGTGATGCACTGGCGATCGCCGACAGGGCAGGAAGTCCTGGTCGAGTCGGAGCGGATTGTCTCACTGCGGCAGCGCGGGATCGCCGCGATCCGCTATCGCGTCACACCGGTGAACAAGGACATGCAACTGGTGGTCCAGTCAGAGCTCGTCGCCAACAGCGACGAGGCGGGCGAGCACTACGACCCGAACGATCCGCGAATGGGCGCGGTGCTCGACAAGCCACTGCGCAGCGAAGAACATTTTCGTCATGAAGAGATGGCGATGCTGATTCACCGGACAGAGAACAGCGGCCTGCGCGTGGCTTCTGCAATGGATCACGAGATCGTCGGACCCGATGACATCTACGTCGAGGGCGAGACCGGTCCAGACATCGGACGCCTCACCGTCACAGCGAAGGTGCCGGCCGGCGAGACGCTCGAGGTCCTGAAGTTTCTTGCCTACGGCTGGTCCGGGCGACGTTCGATTTCTTCGGTGCGCGCTCAGGTCCGCGGCAGCCTCTCAGAAGCGCGCCACACCGGCTGGAACGGCCTTGTAGCGGCCCAGGGCGACTTCCTGACCGAGTTCTGGGACAACGCTGACGTGATCGTTGAGGGCGACGACGAAATGCAGCAGGCCGTGCGCTTTGCGCTCTTTCACCTGCTCCAGGCCAGCGCCCGTGGCGAGCGACGGGCTGTCCCGGCCAAGGGACTGACCGGCTCGGGCTATGACGGCCACGCTTTCTGGGACACAGAGACCTTCGTTCTGCCGGTTCTGACCTACACCTGGCCGACCGCTGCCCGCGACGCCCTGCACTGGCGAAATGCAACGCTCGACATGGCCCGCGAGCGCGCGCAGCAACTGAACCTCGCCGGGGCGACGTTCCCCTGGCGCACGATCGCCGGCCGCGAATGCTCGGGATACTGGCCGGCAAGCACCGCGGCCTTTCACGTGTCTGCCGACGTCTCAGACGCGGTCCTGCGATATGTCAAGGCGACCGGCGACGAAGAGTTTCACCGCGAGGTCGGAGTTCCGATTCTGATCGAGACTGCGCGCATGTGGCAGAAGCTCGGCGCGTTTGACGCGAAGGGCGAGTTCCGCATCGCGGGCGTCACCGGACCTGACGAATACAGCGCAATCGTCGACAACAACGTCTACACCAATCTGATGGCAGCCCGGAACCTCCGGGGCGCAGCCGCGGCCGCGATGAAGTTCCCTGACGACGCAGCGGCGCTTGACCTCCAGGCTGACGAGCCGGAGAACTGGTTGAGGGCTGCCGAGCAGATGCACATTCCTTATGACGAGGCCCAGGGCGTCCACCCACAGGCTGACAACTTCACGCACCACGAGCTGTGGGCCTTTGACGAGATGGAGGCCTCGGACTATCCGCTGATGCTCAATTACCCCTATTTCGACCTGTATCGCAAGCAGGTCATCAAGCAGGCCGACCTGGTCCTTGCGCTGTTCACGAACGGGGACTACTTCACCGCCGAGGAAAAGGCCCGCAACTTCGAGTACTACGAGGCGGTCACCGTACGAGATTCCTCGCTCTCGGCTTGTGGTCAGGCCGTGATCGCGGCCGAGACCGGTCACCTGGACCTCGCCTGGCAGTACCTGCAGGAGACAGCGCTTGTCGACCTGCACAATCTTGCCCACAACACCAGCGACGGACTGCATCTGGCTGCATCCGCCGGAACGTGGCTCGGACTCGTCTGTGGTTTCGGCGGATTTCGCGACTACTACGACGTCCCATACTTTGCGCCACGCCTGCCGAAGAATCTCTCGCGGTTGGCGTTCAATCTGCGCCTGGGCGAGAGCACCTTGCGGGTCGACGTCTCACAGGCAGAGGCCAGCTACACGATCACGCGCGGGCACGCCGCCGAGATCACCCACTTCGGCGAGCTGCTCAGCGTCACGGACGGCGCGACCATCACGCGCCCGATTGAAGCAGTAGAGCGGCCGTCGACCGTGCACCAGCCAAAGGGCCGCGCACCGGACGAGATCAAGACCACAGGAACCGTGCTTGACGAAACTGGCGTCCTGCTTGACATCCAGGGGGACTACCCGCACCAGACCGGTAGCGCCGTCTGATCAGCGACCGGCGGGATCGAACGACACGGGGCCGCGTTGTCCGAAGTCGGTTCGCGGATCGCCGAGAGTCTCGATCGGAAGTGCGGTGAAGATCTGCGGGCGCCCGTTCACGCGAAAGGCGATGTCGACGCCGTCGTTGGCGCGATAGGTGTTGCCCACGCCGAGGAACATCGCGAACCAGCGCCAGAAGCCGAGCTTCGCCTCGCGGACCAGCACGGCTTTGAAAACCAGGTGTCGTCCGCTGACGACGTAGTCCCGGCCGCGCTCCTGCTCGATCCCGTTCACGAACACCTGAAACGGGGGAGAGAGCCCTTGGGGAAGCTCGACCCGTGCACCTGGCTCGAATGTCACGGTGTCAAACGTCATGTTTCAGGGACTGGTCAGGAGTTGGTTGCGCCGTTGAAGGCGAGCCAGCCGACGTACGCGCCAAGACCGAGGAATCCCAGCTTGCGCGTTTTCGTGCATGCGATCGACGTGCCGACGGCGGTTTCGATTGCGCCGTTGCGCTTGATCCAGTCGTCGGTGTTCTCGGGGAAGGCGACCCTGGTGATGTCCTTGAACAGCTGCGGAGCGATGAAGTGTGCGATGCCGGTGAGGGCGATGAGAAGGCCAGTGATTCGGAGCATGTGCGGCAGATTAGCCCGTGGTGGTGCGCAGTCCGTTCACTCGGCCCGCCAGCAGGCCCGCAGCCACAAGGACCACCGCCGTGATCAACGCCGGCACGAGAAATCCCGCCGCCGCCATCACCCCGAGGGGATTGAGCTGGCCACTGCCGGCGGCGTAGC
>JAEMRJ010000002.1:42974-66819 GCA_016463365.1 Thermoleophilaceae bacterium
CAGGACCTGTCCGCCGCCCCAGGCAGCGTTGGAGACGCCGGATGCGTAGCCTTGGGCGAGCCCGGCCGCGGCTGCCGTGTCGGCGATCAGCGTGATTGCCGGTGTGAACGCAAGCCCGGCCGAGAACGCGCACAGAACGACGGCCGCGAAGACGAGCGAGATCGATGACATCGTCCCGACTCCGAGGATTCCGATCACCCCGACCGCCATGCCGATCCGATAGGGCCGTGTCCGGCCGACGCGGTCACTGAAGCGACCGATCAGCGGCCCCAGAACGGTCTCGATGACTGATCCCGTCGCGAAAGCGCCGGCGATCAACAACGCGCTGCCGCCGAGCTCATCAAGGCGAAGTGGCGCGACAACCACCAGGAGACCGAAGGCGAACGAAGGCGCCGCGAGAATCCACATCGCACTTGAAACGCCGGAGTCCCTTGCCGCTGCGAGTGCGTCCGAGGCGGGCTGCGGACTCTTCGCCCGAACTGCCGGGCTCGTGAGAGTCAGGGCGATCAGTACGGCCGCCACGAGCGCCACGGCACCGAAGATCACCTCGAGGCCGACCTCGTATGCCAGCGCGCCGAGCGGCGCGCCGAGCAGTTCACCAACTGTCGCCGCTGCGATCACTGTGCCCAGCAGCTGTCCGCGTCGCTCCTCAGGACCGGCGATCACGACCCAGCTCATCGCGCCGGCCCACATCAGCGCGCCGCTTGCTCCCTGAAGAAAGCGCGAAAGATCAAGCAACCAGAGTGCGTCTGCGAACCCGAAGATCGGGCTGAACACGCCGATTCCGATCAGACCGCTGAGGACTGCGCGACGCGGTCCGTGTCGTGCCGCATACCAGCCGCCCGGAAGGGCAAAGATCAGCGCGCCGGCCGCATAGGTCCCCGAGAGCATGCCTGCTGCTGCCTCTGAGAGCGCGAACTCCCGCTTGAAGTCGGGAAGCAGCGGCGTCAGCGCGGCAAAGAATGCCGTGTCCAGGAAGACGACTGAGCAGCAGAGGAGCATGAGCTTTCGCACGGCTCAATAGTGCCGCATATCACTCACGGCCCTCCGCGAGTACTGCAAACTGGGGGGGGTAGGCAATTGATCGCGACTAAAGCCATCGGCTCTGGTCATCGATGGGTTAGGAACTCCATGGCAGTCAGCTCCATTCTCAACACTCCCCGAAGAGTCACCCGTGGGCTGCTCGATTCACATTTCGTCGAGTCGCTGGTGACGCCAAACCCCGTCGAGCGCTACATCGGCATGATCGACCCGGTCTGGTCGCGTCGCGATGTGCGCGCAAAGGTCATTGACGTGGTACGCCAGACCCCGCGGAGCGCCACGATCACGCTCCGCCCGAACTCCAACTGGACCGGTTTCGAGCCCGGCCAGCACGTGGGCGTGACCGTCGAGATCGACGGGCGTCTCACGACGCGTTTCTACTCACCGGCCAACGCCTCATCCTCGGAGCTGCTTGAGCTGACAGTCACCAGGCATCCGGACGGCAAGGTCTCTGAGTTCCTGGTGGACAACGCCGCGCCCGGCCTTGTCGTCGGGCTCTCGCCCCCGGAGGGCGAGTTCCTCCTGCCATCCAAACGCCCGGATCAGCTGCTTCTGATCAGTGGTGGCAGTGGCATCACGCCAGTGATGTCGATGCTGCGAACGCTCTGCGCTGAAGGCCACGATCGGCCCGTCACATTCCTCCATTTTTCGCGCACGAAAGAGGACATCATCTACGCGGAAGAATTGAGCGGGATCGCGGAGTCACACCCGAACGTCAGCATCGTGACGGTGCCGACCCGTGAAGGCGAGAGGCGAGAACACCTCACCGCTCGCAGACTGAAGTCAGCTTGCCCCGATCACCGCAGCGCCGAGACCTACGTCTGCGGCCCAGGCGCGCTGGTCGAGGCAGCAGAAAAGCTCTGGAGCAAAGACAAGAACGAGGACAGGCTCCACGTTGAGCTGTTCAAGCTTCCCGAGCCCAAGGTGTTCACAGAGGATGCGACCGGAACGGTCACCTTCACGCGTAGCGGCATTTCTGTGGACAACGACGGACGCTCACTGCTTCTACAGGCTGAAGCAGGGAATCTCTCTCCGCAGAACGGATGCCGTATGGGCATCTGCCACACCTGTGTCTGCCGCGTCGAGAGCGGCACCGTTCGCCATGTACGGACAGGCGAAGTCAAGAACCTGAACAACGAGCTCGTCCAGATCTGCGTGAACGCGCCGGTCGGCGACTTTGCCATCGATCTCTAGACAAAGAGGACCATCGACAATGCCCAAAACCGCAACCAAGCAGACCGGCTCAGAAGTCGGGTCCGAACTCGGACTCACCCCAGAACAACTGGAACTTTTTGGAGAGGAGCTGGACGCGCTGCGCGAACGCGTGCTCAACGATCTCGGCCAGCGCGACGCTGACTACATCAACAACATCCTCAGTGCGCAGCGCGGCTTTGAGGTCGCGGGCCGCGGCCTGCTTTTCCTCAGCTTCATACCGCCCGCGTGGATCGCGGGAACGATCTCCTTGTCGATCTCGAAGATTCTCGACAACATGGAAATCGGCCACAACGTGATGCACGGGCAGTACGACTGGACCCAGGACCCGCGCCTGGACAGCACGCAGTTCGAATGGGACTCCGCCTCGCCGTCTGAAAACTGGAAGGACTCCCACAACTACCAGCACCACACCCACACAAACATCGTCGGCCTGGACCGAGATGTCGGTTACGGGATCCTGCGTATGTCTGAGGATCAGCCCTGGCACCCGTACTACCTCGGAAATCTGCTCTACGCGACGCTCCTGATGACATTCTTCGAGTACGGCGTGGCGCTGCACGATCTTCAGGTCGAGCGAATTGTCAGTGGAGAGATCTCATTCTCTGACCGGCGTGCAGAGTTCGACAAGATCTGGACCAAAGTACGTCGCCAGGCAGTCAGGGATTACCTGTTGTTCCCGCTGCTTGCCGGACCGATGGCGCCGGCCGTGTTTGCCGGAAACTTCACGGCAAACATCGCGCGCAATGTCTGGGCCTTCATGATCATCTTCTGCGGCCATTTCCCCGAAGGGGTGGAGGAGTTCACCGTTGAAGAGACCCAGAATGAGACTCGCGGCCAGTGGTACTACCGCCAGATCCTCGGATCGGCAAACCTCACCGGCGGACGGCTCTTCCACATCATGAGCGGAAATCTCAGTCACCAGATCGAGCACCACCTGTTTCCAGACATCCCGGCGCACCGCTACGCCGAGATGGCTGTCGATGTGCGCGAGGCCTGCGCCCGCTTCGGGATCCCGTACAACACCGGGCCCCTGCCCCGGCAGTTCGCCAGCGTCGTGAAGAAAATCGCGCGACTTTCATTGCCATAGTTTTTGAACAGTCGCGCTTTGCGTAAGAATGCGCGCGCAGATGTCCACCGATCCATCGCCACAACTGGTCCGAGCAATCGCCGCACGCCTGCGCGCGTCCGGAAGCGTTTTCGCTGAGGACGAGGCACGGATGCTGATCAAGGAGGCCGCCGACAACAAGGCCCTCGCCGAGATGATCGAGCGCCGCAGTGCGGGGGAGCCCCTGCAGCAGATCCTCGGTTGGGCCATGTTCGGCGGGCAGCGTGTGACGATCGCGCCCGGCGTGTTCGTCCCACGGCGGCGAACGGAGTTTCTCTTTCTTCAGGCGTCCAGATACACCGAGCGCGGTGACGTGGTGCTGGACATGTGCTGCGGCGCCGGCGCGATCGCGATGGCTCTGAGCGCAGTCAAGCGCAAGGTCGAGCTGCACTGCACCGACATCGATCCCGTCGCGATCGAATGCGCTGACAAGAACCTCGAAGGCACCGGGGCGATGACGTATGTGGGCGACCTCTTCGAGCCGCTCCCGGTCGTGCTCCGCGGGCGCGTGAATGTACTGGTCGCAAATGCGCCCTACGTTCCGACTGCGGCGATCGAGCAGATGCCGGCCGAGGCGCGCGAGCACGAAGCCCGAGCGACGCTTGACGGCGGCGACGACGGACTCGATTTCCATCGCCGGATCGCCGAGCAGGCACCCGGTTGGATCAAACGCAACGGCTGCCTGCTGCTTGAGACGAGCGACAGCCAGGCAGCCGAAACGATTGCCATCTGCGAGGCAAATGAACTGAAGCCCGAGCTGGTCACCTCGGAGGAGTTCGAAGCGAACGTCGTGATCGCCTGGCGCTAAGGCAGGTTGTCGGTCTCGGTGAACGAGAGGATGTGCCCGACATCAGGGCTGCTCTCGCCGCCTAGCACCGACTGGTAGGCCGCAGTGATCCGATCTGTGCCGATGTGTTCCTCGAATTCGAGCCAGCCCTCGGTGGTCGGCGCAAAGCTTTCCCACGCCTGTTCGCTCCGCTCGAAGAACTCACTCGAGCCCCAGTCCTCGCGCCGCTTCTCGATCCAGCTGGGGAGGAAGAAGAACTCCGCACCAGGTCCCAGTGCGGGCATGTGGTCTTCGCGCTCCTGCCAGTGGGTGACCCCGACAATGACTGTGCGCAGGAGCCGATCGCCCGCGAATGCAGAGACTGCGTCAAGAATCTCATCGTTGCCGGCGAAGTCGATCACCAGCAGGGGGGAGTCCCCGATCGGAGCAAGGTCGTCGTAAGCGACTACGCGGTCGTAGTAGCCGGTCTTCTCGCAGAACTCGACGTTGCCCGGTGAAGTCAGGCCAACTACTTCAAGCTTGCTCGCGGACTGTTTCAGGCAGAAGGCCGATGCGAGCGCGGTCTTGCTCGACGCGCTCGTGAGCACCACGGTGGATGCGCCGAACGCGGCATTTTCGGCGACGAAATCAGCTACGCCGAAAGAAGTCGTGAAAAGCGGCCGCCAGAGCGACTGTTGATCTTCGGTCGACGATCCGGGAACGCTTTCACTGTCCACGCGGATGTAACGCTGATAGACCTCAGGAAGCTCCGCACGATGGGCGGCTCCGTCGGCGAGCCCGTCGGCCGTGACGTGGCGCGGGGTGATCATCAGATGGGTCGAGAGCGGGTAGTAGCCGAAGAAGCGTTCGCCGACCTCGACATCGGGGCAGAGCGACTCGACGACGCTCGCGTGTCCCCAGACCGGGATCGAACCGAAACCTTCGGCGGCCGGGAAAAACTTCCAATAGCCCATCGCATCGCCGAAAACCGCGTAGGTGACGTTGTTGGCACTCAGCCCGAAGCGCTCGACTTCAAGCAGAACGTCGCCGGCGCCGATCGTTGGGAAGGATCGCTCAGCGATCGTGACCTGTGAGATGTCGTCTCGATCGACGAGGATGTCTGTGACTGGCATGGGAGCAACTCTATTGAAAGCAGTGACGGCGTGTTGGTGAAGCGTTTTGAGACTCATGGACGATGGCCGCTGATCGGAGCAGCCGCCCTTGGCCCGGTCACTGCCTACGCGCTGTCAGAGAAGCGGGCAAGGCCATTGGCGGCGCTGCTCTGGCACCAGACGGAGGAGTGGGTCTGGCCCGGCGGATTCCTGCCATGGATAAATCGGGAAGTGCTGTTGAGCGCGGACGACGAGTTCCCGATCGACCGCCGAACGGGGTTTGCGATCAACGTCGGATTCGGTTGGGGTCTGAGCATCCTTGCGGCAGCGGCTCCCAGCGCGCCTGTACCGGCCGCTGCGCTCTACGTGAGCCACCTTGGCAACGCCGGGCTACATGTCGGCTGGGCGCTGAAGCATCGGCGACGGGATCCGGGACTGATCACTGCAGTTGCGACGCTGCTTCCGACTGCCGTGACCGGACTGCGTGATCTGAAGCGGGATGAGACTGTCTCACGCCGTCAGCTGGCCGCGGGCATCGCGGCTGGCGCGGTCATCGCACTCGGCCTGGCGCCCTTGATGAAGCGACGCGTTCGGCGCGGCCCCACGTGATCACCCCAGCGCGAGCTCTTCCTCATAGAACACATGCGGCTCGCCGTTGCGGCGCCGGAATGCCGCGATGTCGGCCATCATGTTCGGCACCGTCGAATCGGTGACTGCGTCCGGCGGGACGATGTCCCCGAGTTCGATCCGGTTCTCGGCCCGGCCTTTGCCGAACCGGGTGTAGACCGGGATCAGCCCGCAGCCCATTTCGTTCACCAGATGCAAGGTCGCCGGCTCGATGCTCTTGGTTATGAGCTTGCCTTCGTGCTCGCCCGTCCCGGGCCGGTCCGGCGTGCCGCCGGGAGAGATCGACCACAGCGTCCGCAGGCCCTTTGGGTGGTCGGTGGGGGCCCTGGCCACGGCGATCGACTCTGCTCTAAGTCTCGCGTTGTAGCTGCTCCTGAAGTCCTGAGGAATCCCGGACTCGATCATCTCCTTGTTGATCGGGAACGAAAGGTGGGGGTTCACGATCAACCGTTGCAGTCGAATGAATGTCAGCCTCGGGCGCAGCCGGGGGCGACCGATCACGATCGGCGCAAGTCCCCGGGTTGCGACACCGTGTGACACGCGGATCATTGCTTCGAGGTTCTGCTGAAAGCTTCCAGCTGAATCGGCCCTTGCGAGGCCCATGCTCGCTGACAACAGCGCGAGGGCCGCCTGAAGATCAATGTCATGGCCGTTGATCAGGGCGACGGGGAAATTGGGGAGCGTCGCCATGAAATCGCCTGCTCTGGCGCTGAACGGTGCGGCAAACAGCTTGTCGATTTCGCGACCGTTCATGTGGTGGGAGCTTCCGAGCACGGCCTTGCCCAGCGGAGCGCTCAGGCGGTTCGGCTTCGCCTCCCACCAGGTCCGGTCGTAATCGCATACCGGATCGTTCGAGTCGTAATCTGCGGAGTAGGCGAATCGCTTCAGACCCGAACGGTCCAGATAGCGATCTGTGAAGTCGCGCGCCAGGATCTGGTGAGCGAGCGAGACCTCGAACGGTTCTTGACTGTCGTTGCGGCCTTGGGGACTGGAGGTCAAGAATGCCTTTCGGTGAAGCTGGGGGAAGAGCGATATCCATAGATACGCGCCGGGACCCACTCCGATACATCCTTGAGCACGGGTGCTCGACAACGGATGATTCGGCATCTCCTGACCGCGGGAAACAGACGGCCGAACTGAGTCTGCGCCGACTATGATCGCGTTCCAACTGCGTGACTCCGTCACGCAGCGCAAAGCGCGCGTCGCCATCGCGACCAACTCGCTTCCGTTGAGGCCGTGACCAGCAACAGCTCCTACGCGCCGCGGACAAAACCCCAGATTGCAGAAAGGGCCCCAAGTGTCTGATTCCCAGCACTCCGACGCCGTCTTAGGCGAAATCAACGAAGAGGGCGCCGCTGGCTGCCCGGTCGCCCATGAACGCTTCCCACACCCGACCCAGGGCGGCGGCAACACCACGTGGTGGCCCAACCGCCTGAACCTGAAAGTCCTCGCCAAGAACCCGGCCGAGACCAACCCGCTCGGCGACGGGTTCGACTACGCCGCAGCATTCGCACGGCTTGACCTCGCGGCGGTCAAGCGGGACATCGGCGAGCTGCTCACAGACTCCCAGGACTGGTGGCCGGCCGACTTCGGTCATTACGGCCCCTTCATGGTACGCATGGCCTGGCACAGCGCGGGCACTTACCGCATCAGCGACGGCCGCGGTGGTGGCGGGACCGGTCAGCAGCGGTTCGCACCGCTCAACAGCTGGCCCGACAACGGCAACCTTGACAAGGCCCGTCGCCTGCTCTGGCCGGTCAAGAAGAAGTACGGCCAGAGCCTCTCCTGGGCTGACCTGATGATCCTCGCCGGCAACGTCGCGCTTGAGTCCATGGGATTCAAAACCTTCGGGTTCGCCGGCGGCCGAGCCGACGTGTGGGAGCCCGATGAAGACGTCTACTGGGGAGCCGAGACAACGTGGCTCGGCGACCAGTACCGCTACGGCGGTTCTGAAGGGGTACGCGACGCGATCAAGGATTCTGCGGTGCTGGAGAACCCGCTGGGAGCCGTTCAGATGGGACTGATCTACGTGAACCCGGAAGGCCCCGGGGCGAACCCTGATCCGCTTGCCGCTGCCCACGACATCCGCGAGACGTTTGCGCGCATGGCGATGGACGACGAAGAGACCGTTGCGCTGATTGCCGGCGGGCACACGTTTGGCAAAACCCACGGCGCCGGCGACCCGGATGAGTTCGTCGGCCCCGAGCCCGAGGCCGCGCCGCTGGAGGCGCAAGGACTCGGTTGGCTCTCGACCTACAAGAGCGGAAA
This sequence comes from Thermoleophilaceae bacterium, assembly GCA_016463365.1. The sequence goes on from JAEMRJ010000002.1 coordinate 51,109, forward strand.
AGGCGAGGACGCGATCACGTCTGGCCTTGAGGTGACTTGGACGACAACGCCCGCGCAGTGGTCGCAGGACTTCTTCGAGAACCTCTTCAAGTACGAGTGGGAGCTTTCAAAGAGTCCGGCAGGTGCGAATCAGTGGGTCGCCAAGGACGCCGAGGCAGTCATTCCCGGACCAGCCGCCGATTCCGAGAAGCGCCTCCCGACGATGCTTACAACAGACCTGTCGCTGCGCTTTGACCCGGAGTACGAGAAGATTTCGCGTCGCTTCCTCGAGAAGCCCGAGGAGTTTGCAGACGCGTTCGCGCGAGCGTGGTTCAAGCTGACCCACCGCGACATGGGACCGGTCGCCCGCTACCTCGGACCCGAGATTCCCACTGAGAAGCTGATCTGGCAGGATCCGCTTCCAGAGCCGACTTCAGCTGCGCTCGGTGAAGACCAGATCGACACTCTGAAGAGCCAGATCGCTGCAGCCGGGTTGCCGGCAGACCAGCTGGTCAAGGCAGCTTGGGCGTCGGCCTCCTCGTTCCGCGGGAGCGACAAGCGCGGGGGAGCCAACGGCGCCCGCGTGCGCTTTGCGCCGCAGAAGGACTGGGAAGTCAACGACCCGCAGGAGCTGGGATCAGTACTCACCGCACTCGAGGAAGTCCGTGCGGCTTCCGGGATAGACGTCTCGCTGGCCGACGTCATCGTTCTGGCCGGAAGCGTGGGCGTCGAGTCAGCCGCGCAGGCGGCAGGTTTCAACGTGACGGTTCCGTTCACTCCGGGACGCGTCGACGCGCTGCTCGAGGACACCGATGTGGAGTCGTTTGAGGCGCTCGAGCCGGACGCCGACGGCTTCCGCAACTGGATCCGAGCCGAGCATCCACTCCCGGCCGAATACGCGCTGATCGACAAAGCCAACCTGCTCACGCTCACCGCGCCGGAGCTGACGGTCCTGATTGGTGGCCTTCGAGTGCTTGGGGCAAACCAGGGCGGATCGAGCGTGGGCGTGTTCACCGACACTCCGGGAAGGCTCACCAACGACTTCTTCGTGAACCTGCTCGACCTTGGCACGACGTGGGAGCCGACCTCGCCGTCGGCAGACACGTTCAGGTCAAGTGACGGCAGGTGGACCGGAAGCCGGGTCGACCTTTTGTTCGGCTCCAACTCCGAACTGCGGGCACTGGCTGAGGTCTATGCCAGCGACGACGCTCAGGAGAAGTTCGCACATGACTTCGTTGCTGCGTGGGCGAAGGTCATGGATGCCGATCGCTTCGACGTGAAGTAGGCGCTCGTCTGATGAAAATCGATGCCTGGGTGCAACATCCGACCCTGCGCTTCATGGGACACGAGATGTTCGATTCTTTGAAGCGCTGGGCCGGGGACGCCTCAGAGCCGCAGGAGTTCCCGATCTCGGTGACCGTCGCCGCGATGGACGCCGCCGGCATCGACAAGGCGTTGCTCACCGCCTGGCACGGTCCGTCTGCAGGGGCGATGATCTCCAACCAGGAGGTCGCCGACTGGATTTCCGAGTATCCCGATCGTTTTGCCGGGATGGCAGCGGTCAACCTCTCCAGGCCGATGGAAGCAGTGAGAGAACTCAGAAGGTGCGTGACTGAGCTTGGGTTTGTCGGCCTGCGCATGCTTCCGTGGCTGTGGGAGGTACCGCCGACCGATCGGCGCTTCTATCCGTTGTATGCAGAGTGCGTGGAGCTGGGTGTGCCGTTCTGCACCCAGGTTGGTCATACCGGCCCGCTGCGGCCCTCAGAGACCGGCAGACCGATCCCGTACATCGATCAGATCGCGATCGACTTTCCGGAACTGACGATCGTCTGTGGTCACGTGGGGTACCCCTGGACCGAAGAGATGATCGCCGTCTGCCGCAAACATGAGAACGTCTACATCGACACCTCGGCCTACACAACCAGGCGGCTTCCGCTCGAGCTCGTCACGTTCATGCGCACCGGCACCGGCGGCAGAAAAGTGCTCTTCGGCAGCAATTTCCCGATGATCTCCCCGGCCGCGGCGCTCGACGGGATCGACGAGCTTGGACTTGAGGAGTCGACGCTGGACCGATACCTCGGCAGCACCGCCGAAGCGGTTTTTTCCCTCGGGGACGCCAGCTGATGGGCACCAGCCGCGACCTCTACAAGGAGTCGGAACAGATTGCGGAGGCCCTCGTGCAGCTCGGCGAACCGGATGCCGCAGCGCGGATTCGGGACGTGATCGCAGGGGGGTCGACTTCTTCGGAAATTCTCTTCGGTCTGCGATCTGAGTTTGACCGCCTGCTCAAGAGCGAAGACCTGGGCGACCAACACCTGAGATCCTTGGTCAAGGACGTGCGATCAGAGGTCAGTCGAGCCCTGAGGTGAAGCGCGCTCTGTCCCCGTCGTAGGGCCGAGGATCGACTGTCGTGAGGCCAGATGTGCGGAAGCGCGTAACGACACGACCGCCAGAACGATCAAGCAGAACGGAATGTCGATCAGCCGTTGCTCACGAAAAAGCCCGTCGAAAGTGTCGACCGAGATGATCAACAACAAGAACCATCCGCCCAGATGATGCAGGTGCCGCCAGCGCTGCTCGCCGAGCCGGCGGCGTGGGGCCGCAAATGACGTGATTGACATCGCAAGAACAATCAGAAGCCCCGCTCCTCCGCCGAGCAACACCAGCACCGGCATGATCCATGGCGAAGTTTCGTTTCCGGGAAGAGTGATTCCGGTGTACTGGGGCTCGCGTACGAAGAACAGAGCAACGATCGCGACGAAGTGGACCGCCATCACTCCAGCGAATCCCAGGCCCAGGTTTCGCCTGTGGCGTGCTGGCCAGCTCAGCCGATCGCCGAACAATGTGACCAACGCGGAAGCGGAGAAGGCGACGGCAAAAATGACAGCCGCCAACCTGCCCGTGTTACGCAGGTAGAGGGTCGTGCCTGCCTGTCCCGTCCCCTCAAGCAGCAGACTGACGAGCGCGGTCGCCAACGCGGCGACGAAAATCCAGGCGGTCAACTTCCAGTCGGAGCGCGGGGGGTTCATCGGACGCTGGAGCATCTATGCCGCCGCCCCTGGCTTCAACAGCCCGAGGGCGATGACTTCGCGCGCGACGGCCAGGACCTCCTCGAACTGATCATCGGACAGGCCCATGTTCCCGGGGAGCAGGTGAGCGGCAATCACCCCGTCCCACGAGGCCCACATGAATGCCGCAGTGCGGTCGGGGTCCACAGCTCGAAACAGGCCGTCATCGATGGCTTCGCGGATCGCTCCGGCCATTCTCTCGATTTCAGACCGAACGCGCTCGGACACGCACTCTGAGGAATCTGCAGTCGGCCCGTCGGCGGGAGGAAATCGAAAGAGACGGAAATAGTCTGGGTGTTCGCGCGCGAAACGCAGATATCCGTCCGCAATCCCGATCAGCCGGCCCAGCGGATTGCTTGCCTCATTCCAACCCGCGTCGCAGTACTCGGCGTCCAGTTCAAGTGCGCGGTCGACGAGTGCGGCGTAAACATCATTCTTGCCGTCGAAATGTCCGTAGAGCGTGCCGATCGCGACGTCGGCCTCTTCGGCCAGCTGAGCCATGGTTGTGGAATGAAGTCCCTGCGTCAGAAAGAGCTTTCCTGCAGCATCGAGAATCGTGAGTCTGGTCTGGGCGAGACGACGCTCGCGACGACCTGCTTGAACTTGCATAGAATGAGCTTACAGTATTGTAATGTCCTTCTAGTAAACGATCAGGTGGGGCATGCATGGATTGGACTGGGCACCAACAGAACACGATTGTCGGCGGACGGCGACTCTCGTACCTTGATGTCGGGGAGGGGCAGGATGCAGTGCTGATGCTGCACGGACTCGCGGGATCGTGGCACTGGTGGATGGACAATCTCGCCACGTTGAGCGAATCTCATCGCGTCATCGCCGTTGACCTTCCCGGATTCGGCGACTCAGAGGCGGCCGTTTCGCAAGACATCGACAGTGTTGTCGACGGACTGCTGACGCTGTGTGACCAGCTGGAACTCGGCGCGGTCGATGTCGTGGGTCATTCGCTGGGGACCCTTCTGGCTTGCGAGCTTGCCGACCGGGCGCCGGATCGCATCCATCGACTGATCCTCACGGGCGGGCCAATTCTTTCGCTGATCCGCCTTTACAGCTCGCCATTTTCAACCCTTCGACAACGCCCCGTTGTCGCCAATTTTCTCATTGAGGCGCTGACCGCCGGCATACCGATTCCGGCTCGGATCCAGCGAGCAATTGCCAACCACGCATTCCTTCGTTGGCTGGCGCTGTCGCCGTACGTTGCGCATCCCACATCACTGAGACCAGCGGTCGCCGCGGCGATGCTTGCAGGGGCAGGGGCCCCCGGTGTGATCCCGACACTGCGGACCGGATTCCGCTATCCGGGAGAGCGTGTCCTGCGAAGCATCTCTCACCCGACGCTGGTTATCGCCGGCAGCAAGGACAGGATCGCGCCGGCGCAGGATCTGGACGAGTTCGCGAGCCAGGAAGCGGTAAGGCGCGTGGTGGTTCTGGACGACTGCGGACACTGCCCGATGCTCGAGCATCCCGACGCATTCAACCGCGAACTGCTCGAGTTCTTGAACCCTTCCGTGTGATTTTCGCGCCGCGAACTCGATCGTGAGCCTGAGCCGGAGATGAAGTTTCGTGGACGCTGTGCCGTCACGACTGGCGGATAGAGTCCCAAAACTCCATCCAAACCGGTCTGCAGGTCTGTGCGTCGCCGGGCTGTAGAACGGATTCGCGAAATGTTCAGCGCTGAATCGAATTTGCCCCAGGAAGTCGAACCCGACAATCGTTGGCACGGTGTCAGGCGCCTGAGCCTCACGGGCGCCGTCTTCGGCACGCTTGCGATCTGGGCATCTGCGACACCTTCGCTCGTTCCACGCGGCGCTGCAATCCAGGCGATTCTGGCGGGACTCTGCCTGATCGTGGCCTACGGGATCGGCGCGTTTGTCGGGTGGCTCTACAGATTCTTCGAACTCCCGGTTGCGCCCAGTTCCGCACGCAGGATCATCTGGATCGTGCTGCTTGTCGCCGCTCCGATCGGGCTGCTTGTCGCTGGCTGGCTCGGGCACGACTGGCAGATTGATCAGCGCGAGCTGATCGGCATGGAACCTGGCGTGTCCTCGTTCTGGATCGTCAGCTCGCTGCTCGGCATCCTGGTGGCCGGGCTGTTGCTGATGGTCGGCCGGGGCTTCGTCTGGCTCGGAAAGCGTGTCGCGCGGTTTCTCGACAAGTATGTCCCGCACCGCGTCGGCGCACTGGTCGCGGTCATCGTCACCGCGTGGTTTGGTTACGCCGTGATCAACGGGATTGTTCGCGACGTTGCGCTCACGAGCTTCGACAGCATTTATCAGGGCAAGAACGAAAAGACCGACCCCGGCGTCTACAACCCGGACACCGTTTACGCATCGGGCGGGTCAAATTCGGATCTCACGTGGGACTCGCTCGGCCGCCAGGGCCGTCAGTTCTCATGGCAGCGCCGCACCGCCAAGGAAATCTCAAAGGTGACAGGGGATGACGCTGCCCTTGAGCCGATCCGGGCATATGTCGGCTTGGGATCGGCCGAAGAAGAGTCGAACAGGGCAGACATTGCAGTGGCCGAACTGAAACGCCTGGGTGGTTTCGAGCGCGGCGCCATTGCTGTAGCGGGAGCAACAGGCAGCGGCTGGATCGATCCACGTTCAGCCGCGGCGATTGAGTTTGTCGCACACGGGGATGTGGCAAGCGTCACGATGCAGTACTCGTACCTGCCGAGCTGGCTGTCTTTCCTCGTCGACAGGGAGCGCGCGCAAGCGGCTTCGAACGATCTGATCAACGCCGTGCGCGTCGAGCTGAACAGAATGGCACCGGAAGACCGACCGCAGCTCTACGTCTACGGCGAAAGTCTCGGCACGAATGCAATTGACAGCGCATTCACCAGCGTCGAGAACATCTCCAGCACCACGGACGGTGCACTGCTGGTGGGGCCGCCCGGATTCGATCAGAATTTCCGCGATATCCAGGCCGAACGCAAGCCCGGTTCGCCGCCGTGGAAGCCGATCTACGGCGACGGTGCGCTGGTGCGCGTTGCTGGCAGTGACGCAGAACTGACCGACTCGGAGCTGAAATGGGAGACACCCAACCGCGTCGTCTACCTCGCTCACGCATCCGACCCGATCATCGCCTTTCAGACAGAGAGCCGGTCGGCCTGGCTGGACCCACGCGGCCCCGGGGTGCCTTCGCAAGTGCGCGCCCTGCCGATCGTCGGAGGCCTTCAGAGCGTTGTCGATCTCTTTGGAGCCAACGCAACCCCGCCGGGCTACGGCCACGTCTACGACAAGACTGTTGTCACGGCCTGGTCAGAGATTCTCGGTCCGCCGAGCCTTGCTCCGGCAGAAGTGAGGGCAATTCAAGCCGCGGTCAAGCCGATAGATGACCCGAAGTGATCTGACGGGCTCAACTTCCCCTTTCACGGCGGCGGAAGTTCTGACTCGCTCGCTCTGCTGGCCAGGTGCAGTCGACTATTCCCGCTCTATGACGTAGGCAAGCGGCAAGTGCCGGATTACGGGAATGTCGAAGGTCGTGATACCCAGCAGTCGCCCATCTTCAAACTCACGGAACTCGTCGCGCGCCTTGTTCCACGGCTTACGGGTGTCGCTTGGGTAGAGCGCGACCAGAGCGTCTTCGCCGTCGATCGCCGACGGTCCGATATGAGCACGCATCGGATAACGGTCGGCCGCGACTTCGCCGTCGCCGAAGCGGCTGCTGCCCTTCAAGTCAGCTCCGTCGCGGGCGAACCGCTTGCCCTTCCATCCGCGGTATCCGAGCATCGCCATCAATGCAGGACCGCCAAGCCGGACCGGCGCCGGCCCAACGTAGAGGGCAGAGAACGAGCCTTCGAAATCATCGAGCGAGTCCGGCTTGGGCAAGTCACGAAAGTCTTTGCGGAGAGCTGTGTGCAGGCGATTCAGTTTCATGAACAATCCTCCAGGAACGTGTGGGTTTTCGATGGTCGACGCTGCTTGAACGCACACCGTACACGAACTTTGACTGTGCGTCAAACAAGTTGACGGACAGTCAAGTTACGATTTTGGGAGGCTCACACTCTCAGCCGGAGATCCTGCTCCCCGGTACGCTTCAGGCGATGGAAGCCGGTACCAAAAAGACGTCCAGGCATCGGCCTCGACCGGATCTCAGTTTGAAGGTGCTCGACGCGGCCGAACCTCTTTTCGCCGAGCGCTCGTACGAAGAGGTCACCATCGACGAGATCGCGGCGCTCGCCGGCGTAGCGAAGGGCGTCGTCTACTACTACTTCGACAGCAAAAAAGGGTTGTTCGTAGCCGTCGTCCAAAGGGTCGTGGATGATCTCGTCAAACAGATCAGCGCGACAAAACGCGAAGACTCGCGTCTCTCGCCGCAGCTTGTGATTGCAGCGACACTCGACGATGTCTTTGACTTGGCGGATCAGTACAACGATTTGCGCGCCTTCACCAATGGAGGTATTGGCGCCTTCCATGAGATGGTCCCCATATGGAACTCTGCCGAGATCGCCATGACGGAAATATTGTTGGACCGCGTCGGCGAATACACGGTCCGAAACGGTCTGCCCGAGCCGCCAAGGACCCTCGCTCGCAAGTACGCCGTTCGCGGGTGGATCAATTTCGTGGTGTCGCTGGTCAGTACCTGGCATGCGGATCGCGACATCGATCGCGATGTGATTCGCGAAATTGGGGTCCGCACATTCTTGGACTCGCTCGCCGCCGCCGACGCGGCCGACGCCGCCAAGAACTAGCTGATCCATCACGCTTTCGGATCTTGCAGGCCCGTCCGCCAAACGGAGAATGCACGCGCTAGCGTGACTCGCAGTCAGAGAACTTGACCAAGAGTCAGAATGTCCTGTACACTGGCTTTCGATTCACCCTGGCGCCGGCACGTCATGTGGGCGTGTGGGCGATGCAAAAAGCGCTGGGCACCAGATGTCTCGCGCGCTAACGACATTGGGGAACTCAGATGAAGAAACGTTCAACTTCTACAGTGCTTGCGGCCGTCGCGATCATCGTCGCGTCTGCTGCCGTCTTTGCTGGCGGAGCCTCCGCGAGCAGCAACTATGTATCGCTCGGCGATTCATACATCGCGGGTTCCGGGATACTTCCAATCGTTACCGATTCCGCTCCGCTGAGCTGCACGCAGTCATACTGGAACTTCCCGCACAAACTTGATCGCAAGCTTCAATTCTCGAGCTTTGTGGACGCAAGCTGTGGCGCGGCGGTCACCGGCAACATGACTGGCAACCAGGGCGACAACCCGCCGCAGTTCAACCGGCTGGAGCCCGATACCGATCTGGTCACGCTTGGAATCGGAGGCAACGACATCGGCCTCGTGACAAAGGCGATCTCGTGCTTTTCGCCGGTCTGGCCGTGGGGGAGCCCGTGCAGGGATCGCAACTCTGACTACATCTCGACGAGTGTGTCCAGTCTGAAGCCCAAGGTCGCAACCGTGCTCAACGGAATCCACACGCGCTCCCCGAACGCGAGGGTGCTCGTCGTCGGCTATCCGAAGGTCGTTCGGCGCGGGGGATGCTGGCCGCAGGTCCCGATCACTTCCGGCGACGCAACCTGGTTGGACGACATCATCAGGGCAATGAACCGGACGCTCGAAGGCGCAGCTGTCGAGAACGGTGCCGAGTACGTGGACATTTACACGTCGAGCGTCGGCCATGACATGTGCCAACTGCCCGGCATTCGCTGGGTCGAGGGGCTGGCGCCGGTGCTCAGCGTTGCGTTCTTCCACCCGAACGCACTGAGCCATCACAACTCGTACATGCAAGTGCTCGCAGCTCTCTGACCGCAAGTTGACCGAAACGACCTCCCCCGAGGCTGGAGAGGCGCTCACCCGACAGGGTGGGCGCCTCGTCCAATGTCGTGCAGGCGAGCCGCCAAACTGATCAGATCCGGACCACTTCGTTGGCGTCAGCGCGCAGTGTCAGGCAGTTCAGGAAGCGCGGGTCGATCGATACCCAGACTGCCTGAGCTCGCGAGCGGTCGAACCTGCAAGAAGACGCCGGTGTGGTGGGTCGCAAGCTCGCGCGAGTGCTTCATCGCGTACGAGTGCCCGCCCGGACCGTAGGCGTAGTTCTGCGCCTGCGCGACCGAACTCCAGATGCTCACGGACGTGTTTTCAAATGGTGCCTTCGAGAAGATGTCGATACTGCCGCGGTGTCCGGGGTGGTGGAGTGCGCGGCTGGCCGCATGGACATTGTCGCGGATGAAAGTTGTGAGATAGCGGGGCTTGACCACTCCATGAACGATCACCACGAGCGGCTCGTCTCTGGACATGGGCTCAGTGCCCTCGTCGCTGGGGCGCCAGCCATTCCACAAGTTTTCCGGGTGCTCGGTGCGGGCACGGGCGACTTCGCCGTCCAGCCGATAGTCGCCGGGTCCGCCCAGCGCAGCCCCCAGCTTCCCCGCCCAAGCGGCATGCGCCGCCTCTGCGGAATCCCATGCCAGAACGAGACAGGTGCCGACCGGCTTTGGAACCAGAGAAACCGTCCCGGAGTTCGCGTAGTTGACCGACCATGCGCGAAGCCCGTCAATGTCGCCCGAAAGAGCCTTGACGCTTCGACGGCGCTGCGACAGGGTTCGATGCAGAGGATGGAAGTAGACGTCGACCGTGATGAAGTCGGCCGTGACTGCGGTGGTCGTCGGAGCAGGGCTCATGAACTGACCCCCGGTTCGGAACCGAGTTCGATCGCGCGTGCAACTGATTTTGGACGGAACTCAAGGCGCTCGATTATCGCCTGCACGGCGCCGGGCATGAACGCTGCGAAGCGCAGTTTGCGCGGCACGACGACGCGCTTTGATCGCTTCTCGATCCCTTTCACGATCTCGTCCACCACCGTCTCGAGTTCCGTCGTCTCAAAGACTCCGGTGAAGTCGTTGACCAGCTCGACCCCGGCGGGGCTTTCGAGGGCGTCGCCGATCATCGGAGTCCGAAAGATCGCGGGGTGGACGCTGCCCACCGTGACGCCGGAGGCGCGCATCTCGAGTCGCAGCACATCGATGAACGCTGCCACGCCTGCCTTGCTCGCGGCGTAGCTTCCCAGCAGCGGGGGGTGGATGTACGCGATCATCGATGAGAGCGCGACCATGTGCCCCTGGCTGGCGCGCACGTGTGGCGCCGCTACCTTCATCGTTCGCCAGAGTCCGTTGAGGTTGACGTCGATCACGCGATCCCAGTCGTCCGCCGGAGTGGGCTCGATCGTCTGCAGGGCACCGAGCACGCCGGCGGCCGCTACGACCACGTCGATCCCGCCGAAGTGTTCGGCCACTTCGTCCATCACCGCTTCAAGCGCGGCGAGGTCACGAACGTCAACTGACCACCCGCGGGCAAAGCGAGCGCCGCCGAGTTCTTCAGCGAGTTCATTCACGATGTCGGGGCGAAGGTCCAGAAGCGCCACGTTGGCGCCCTCGGCGCGAAGCTTCCGCGCGAGCTCGCCGCCAAGACCGCCTCCGGCACCAGTGATGGCCACTGTGCGGCCAGGTAGGTCCAACCTCATGACGACTCCCGTTCCTTCACGTCGATTACAACCTTTCCCTTGCTCCGTCCGGATGCGACATACTCGAGCGCCTCGGGCGTCTGCTCAAACGAAAAGGTCCGGTCGATCACGGGACGCAAGGTGCCTGCCTCGAGGAGTCCGGCGATCTCGTTGAGCTGCGCGCCGTCCTCGTGCATCAGCCAGAACTGGTAGCTGACGCCAAGGCGCTTTGCGAGCCTTCGGACCTTGAAGCTGAGCCCGCTCATGGCGATTCGCAGCGGGAGCGCGAGATTGCGGCGACGGGCAAAGGCCGGATCCGGCGGTCCGGCGATGCCGATTGCGATCCCGCCCGGCTTGAGAATGCGAAGCGTGCTCGAGAGTGCGGCGCCGCCCAGCGAATCAATTGCGACGTCGTACCCCGAGAGAAGCTCTTCAAAGTTCTCTGTCTTGTAGTCGACCACGGTGTCAGCCCCGAGACCGGTGAGCATGGGTTTGCTCGCGGCGCTCGCCGTCGTGGCGACCGTCGCACCAAGGTGCTTGGCCAGCTGAATGGCGTAGGTGCCCACGCCGCCAGATCCCGCCTGGATGAACACTTTCTGGCCGGGCTGCACGTCGGCAATTTCGACCAGCGTCTGCCACGCGGTCAGAACTACCAGCGGCGCCGAGGCGGCATCGATCATCGAAAATCCGGAAGGCTTGAGGGCAAGGTCATCTTCGTGAACCGCAAGACGCTCGGCGAACGTACCGATCTTCCCCTCGCGTGAGCAACCGAAGACTTCGTCGCCGACCGAGAAGCGCGTCGCCTTCGGCCCGACCGCGACAACCACGCCGGCAAGATCGTGACCGAGTACGAACGGCGCCTTGTACGGCATCAGAAGCTTGAACTCACCGGTCCTGATCTTCTCGTCGATCACGTTGACGGCGGCGGCATGAATCTCGACAATCACATCGTGATCGCCTGCCGTCGGCTCAGCGACCTCGGCAGCGGCGATCGGATGCTTGTAGCGCTCGACCACATAGGCCTTCATGCAGCAACCGCCACTTCGGCGCCGAGGAACTCGAGCGCTGCAGGTACGAACTCCTCGTGGTACTGGAAGATTCCGCCATGGCCGGAGTCTGGGTAGATCGTGAGCTTGGCGCTCGGGATTCGTTTGGCCAGGTCTTTTGACTGGCTGCTGGCGACCATCACATCGTTGTCGCCATTGGCGACGAATGTCGGCTGCGTGATCGTGGAGAGGTCGCGCGGCTCACCGAGTCCGGCTTCGCGAATCGCTGCCAGCTGCGCCATGCGTGCCTGATGGGAGATCTCCTTGTCACGGTCCTCTGTGCGCTCGTGCAGACGCGCGATGTAGTCGGCGCCGGCCTTCTTGCCGACGGCGTCTCGTTTGAAGAAGAGGAACTGGCGCGGGTCCTCGCGAGACAGGAAGGCTTTGAGATAGGCGCCACCCACGATCAGCGGCATCTTCGTCAGGCCGCCGCCGCCGCGATAGCCGGTTCCGGTGAGGATCAGGCGACGCACCAGGTCCGGGTAGTGGAGCGCGACCTCTTGCGCAACGCCGCCACCGATCGAGAACCCGAGGACGTCGACCTGGTCGTGACCGAGCGTGCGGATGAAGGCAGCAGCGTCGGCGGCCATTGCGTCGAGCGTGCCGGGCACCTTTCCACCTGTACCACCGATGCCCCGGTTGTCGAAGGTGATCACGTGACGCTCTGCTGCAAGACCGTCAATGACCCTCGGGTCCCAGTCGTCGAGCACCGCGGTGAAGTGGTGCAGCATCACGAGGGGAGTGCCGCCACGCGGTCCGAGCTCGCGGTATTTGAAGGGAGTTCCGCCCACGTCAAGTGTTTTGGTCGGGGTGGTCTTCCAGGTGTTCGAAGCGTCGGGCACGGGTCAGTCCTCCTGTGAGTGGATCTCACCAGCCGTACGGGTGAGCACGAACCAACCATATCACGCTGAGTACAGTTTATGAACTCAGCTACCTGAGTGTGCTGATGGGCTAGGCGGGAGCGAGGGGGAGGAGCCCTGGGCCCGGAGCCATCTCGACCTGATCCGCGCTGGTGATCACATGGCCCTCGTCGCAGATGAACGCGACCGAAACCTCTGCGCCGCAGCCGATGTGCTTTGAAACCACCGGGGGGCCGGCCGGATCTGCTCTGTGGCGATCGCCCCACTGACGAAGGGCGAGGAGGATGTACATGAGATCCCGGCCGCTGTCGGTCATCACGTATTCCATTCGGGCCCGGGAGCCTGGCTCTCGATACTCGCGACGCTCGAGGATTCCCTCGTCTACAAGCATGCTCAGTCGATCCGAGAGAAGGTTCTTGGGGCATTCGAGAATCTCCTGGAACTGCGCGAACCGCGTCGATCCGTAGAAGGCCTCGCGAATGACCAGAAACGTCCACTTCTCGCCAAACACCTCAAGGGTTCGTGCGATTGAACAGTTGCTTGACTGGTAGTGAGATCGCTCCATGAACCGAGGATACCAAGCTGAGTGCAGAAACTAAAGCTAGCTGGACCTCGGGCGACCGGTTCAACTTCGCTCGGAGATGTTCCGCGAGTCGTACTGCGGCCTCTTCCGGGCTGCGGCGGTAATGCGGATGCGCCGGCGGACCCCAATTGACCGGCAGAGCTTTCGTGACGTGTTGATCACGCAAATTCCCATTCTGGTTGCCTGATGGGTTGATCCGAGCGGCCCCAATGCGGGCTGTCGGCGGTCACCGAACTGAGAATCTCAAATGGTCACGAGAATGAGAATGGTTGGCCATCAGGATGAGAAGCGCTTTCGCGAGCGCCAACGTCGTGTCGGTCTATGAACGGGCAAACCGCAGAGCCGCGAGACTCTGGACAAGATGGAGATTGTCAACCTCGAAAAGGTCGGGTACGTCTGGATCGGGAAGTCCAAGCTTGCGTATCGCGTTGAGGAGTGCGATGTGGAGAGTCCATGTGACCGAAGGCGGTTCACGGAGCAGGTAGTTCAAGCTCGCGACTTCGGAACTACCACCGAGGGTGACCAGGTTCGAAATCGCGGAATGCCGCAAACTTTCGCTGCGGGCATCGCTCGCCAGTGCCGTCAGTCTTCCTATCGCTTTATCCCGGCTCGCGTGAGTGACGTAAGTGGTTAGCGCCTCACTTGCAGTGGCCCCGGCCGCATCCGACAAATAGCCCCACGCAACGGCTGCGAGCTCCGGATCCGGGGCAAGTAATCCAAGGTGATAGATCGCGGCTTTTCGGACCGCGAAATGACGGTCGCCTGTCAACACCACCAATTCTTCTGCCTGACCCCAGGAGGAAAGAGCCACGGCTGCTGCTTCACGCACAAGCGGTTCTGGATGGGCCCCTAAATCGCTCGAAAGTTCCGCACGAGCGGAGTCGTCAAATAGCGCCCAGTCGACCTCGAGAAGAATCTGACGATTCGCAGCCCATTCTCCATCGGTGTCATCAACGACGCGGAGAACATCGTCAAGTGAATAGCGCGTACGGCTCGGTGGCGATGGCGCTCCCTGTTGTCCCACGGATTGCGGTTCGTCCGTCAAGGTGAGAAGGTCTGCGACCGGCTCCATCCAGCCACGCATCCATCGAACCTCTTCTTCACTGCCATCCGAAGCGACTTCCTCGAAGCATTCTCGGAGGGAGTCAAGGCTCGTCGACACCACCATTCGAAGTTCGTCGTTCGCAGCGTCAGACATCTCGGAAATCTCTCGAAGCACTTGGCGTGACGGGTAGTACTCAAGTGTTCGCACTGCCTCAATCGCAACCGCCGTCGACTCATCTCGCATCGCCTCGAGGAGGGGAGCCTCGGCGGCCACGGGCTCATCCCAGACGAGCACGTTGGCCGCGCTGGCCCGTATAAGGGGATCGCGGTGCGTCAGCGCATCAATCCTCAGTGGTTGAAACTCCGGTTCGTCAAAACCGAATGCCATTGTCGCTAGCGCAAGTCCTTGCCACGGGTGCGAGTTGTCACCAGCCACGGAAGTGAGAACGTCCGCCTCCGGGCGCTCCATTAGGCGCAGAGCGTGCTTCATGAGGGGCGCATCGCCACTCGACCACCAACTCCGGCGCTGACGCTCCGTCGAGGTGAGGTCGCAGCCGGACAGCACCACCGACGCCTCCTCGCGCAGGTCCGTCGAAAGGTCAGCGTTCTCCACCATCTCTGTCAACGGTCCTATTGAGCGGTAGTCCTCGAGGTACCCGAGAGTTCGGAACGCCTCGCTTCTTTCGCCGGGGTTGGTTGATTCCGCGCGAACTTCCTCCAGCAAGCGGAATGTCCAACTTCGATCCTCGAGATCGCGAATGCGCTGATGTTCTTCGAGTGAAGGCACGGCAAGACGAGTATGAGGCCGCCACCGGATCGCGTCCTACTCGCCACTCAATCATGTGGCCACTCGTTTCCCGGTTACTCGGCCATTCAGCGGGCTGGGGATTACCGCCGTGTCACCAAGCCGTTGTCGGACGTCACGTCAATGAGAATCCAAGAACGTCACGTCGATGCGAATAGGAAGTTCACGTTCGTGAGAATCTCGACCTGACGCTTCAAACAAATTGGCCCATTTCAAGTCGCCCGCGGCAATGCTCCGTACGATTGCCCGATGCGCTACTCGCACAAGAACGTGAAACTAGATTTGGAAGACGTTGGCTCGAACTTCAACGGTCCGCCGGATCTGGAATTCAGAATGGCGACCGATGATCTGGAACTCGAGCAGTCCGGCCTCAGCTACCAGTGGGTTCCGCCTGGCGTTCGTTTCCCATACGGACACGTGCACAAGACCCAGGAAGAGGTCTATGTTGTCATTCGCGGAAGCGGCCGGTTCAAACTCGATGACGAGATCATCGAGGTTAAGGAGCTCGACGCCGTGCGAGTTCCGCCCGGAACCTGGCGCGGCTACGAGGCCGGGCCTGCGGGCCTCGAGTTCTTTGTCTATGGCGCGCCGAACCTAGGGGACGGCCGCCGCGAAGACGTCGACGGTACCCGTGACTGGTGGGTTGACTAGCTCGCGCGAGCGCGGTGCCACCTGATGCCGCCGGCGACTGCACCTTGGTTCCGCCAATCGCACGCGCGTTTCCGCGCGCGCCGACGAGTTGAATCGTCAGCGATGCGCTCTACGTGTACTTGATCGCGATGCATCGACGTGACCGGAACGGTCCAGCCACGTGACGTCCGACAATGCGGGCCACAGCAGGACGACCACACTTTCGTGCAACGCACGATAATTGAC
>JAEMRJ010000032.1:0-16003 GCA_016463365.1 Thermoleophilaceae bacterium
CGTTCGCCCCGGTGCTGCGCTGACTTCTGTCAGCTTGACGCTTGCGGTCAGGCCAGCCGGAGCGTGCTGGGGGATCAGCACCGTCACCAGCACTGCGAATACCGCGATCGCCCCGAGTGGCGCCCGCGCGGCGTTGCGCCCGAGCAGCGGGCTGCCGGGCTGCGCCGTGAGCGATGTCCCGAAGAACGTGCCCAGGACAGCTCCGCATGCGGCCGCGACGACGCTGGTGGCGATCGCAGCCGGAAGAATCTGCGCGGGCCAGGGAAGTGGCATCCAGACGTTGCTCCAGCCGAACTCGGCGAGTGTGCCGATGGTTCCGATCAGCACCGCGCTGAGTGCGGCGAACCAGTAGCGGCCCTTCTTCAGGATGATGATCGCCGCCAGTTCAACCAGCAGGGCGGCCGCGATGTACAGCGGGAAGTGCAGCGTGATCTCGCCAAATCCGTAGCTGACCAGCAGCGTCAACGTCACGTTGATGATCAGCGAGCCGGCGCAGGCGATCAGCGCGCCGCCGCGGCCGTAGAGCGTGCGCGCGGCAGTCAGCACCACCCCCGCGGAAAACGCAATCAGAATCGGGTGGAAGAGCAGCCGAAACTGCGGGAAGCCGTAGCTGAACTCCTGTTGGTAGGCGATCGTCATGCCGGTCAACGCGCCGCCCAGCAGAAGTGCTGTGCTGAGCAGCGCGACCGGTCCCTTCGCCTCCCCAGAGGCTGCAGCCGCGCGTTTCTCTTCGCGAGTTCGCGGCGCACGCCTGGTGCGCATTCCTTCGCGCATCAGGACAAATGAGCTGAAAAGCACGAGCAGGCCGCCGGTGATCATCATCAGGTGGGTCGGCCCCCAGAGCGTCACGTCCTGACCGAAGAGCCGGTGCCAGATGTCGTCGGCCGCGAAGCCGGTCAGCGAAAGCGATCCGCAGGCGAGCATCGCGACGCCGCCGGCCGGGGCATACCAGTCGTGCCCGATTTTGACGGCGGCCGGTCCGGCCGTGCGGCCCTTGGGCATCACGATCGCCAGCCAGCCGGCGGTGACGCAGAGAACGATGCCGACGATCAGCATGTAATGCGACGGATTGGCGAAGGGCCCGGGGTCGCGGCCCGCGTCAAGGTGCAGCGAGACGTCCCAGACAAAGCCGACACCGGCAATCGCCAGCGCGAGAACGGCCACGCCGTAGGGCAGAACCGCCCAACCGGGAAGGCCGGTGCGCCGCTCGATCGCCGCGTCAGCGCGGTCAAGCAGATCGGTGCGTCCGGCGCGGTGGCGCAGCCCGAGCACGAGCAAGAACGTCATCCAGACAGAGATGGCCACGCCTCCGATGGCGATCTGCCTGAGCTCCGCTCCGGCGGCGGGAGCGCTTTCAACGACGGCTGATGCTGCGGCAACAAGGCTCATGGCCGCAATTGTACCGATCGGTACGTTTATCGCTGTGTGAGATCTCGCACAGTCGTGGCCGGCGGGGCCATCGCGGCGACCAGCTGCTGGTAACCGGCAATTGTCTGCTGGAGCTCGGGGGTGTCGCCGTTCTCGAGCCACTCGATCGCCAGCCCGAAGAAGCCGGTCAGCATCGCGGTGACCGCGACCTCGTCATTCACGACAACACGCCGACCGTGGGCTCGGGCGTCCATCAGCTGCTTGCGCAGCAGCTCCCGGAAACCCTCCTTGAAGTCGCCGACGGCCTCGGCCAGGCGTTCGTCGGTGACCGACTCGATCGTCACGCCGAACAGCGCGATCAGCAGCGCACGGTCCGCGGTGATCGCTGTCCACATGCGCTCAAAGCCCGCCTGCGTGACCTCGCCAGGATCCTGGATTCCGGCGACGCCCTGCTCAAGCTGCGCCAGAAGCCGATTCCCGATCGACCTCGTCAGCTGCACAAACAACGCCTCACGTGAGTCGAAGTAGTACAGAACCATGCGCTTGCTGACGCCGGCCTCTTCGGCGACGCGTGCCAGAGACGTGCTGGCATAACCGTCGCGCCCCAGGCAGCGCAGCGCCGCATCGAGGATTTCCTGCGACTGACGTTGACCTTTGGCGGTGGGCGAAGCTGGCTGAGCCATGGGGCCACCCTACCGGCCATGCGCCCCGGGCCTGCTTGAATCGCCCGGTGCCCGCAATCGAGCTCAAAGACGTGAAGAAGTCATTCGGCGAGATTCAGGCCGTCAACGGCCTGACCCTTGAAGTTCCGTCGGGGATCTGCCTCGGCCTGCTCGGACCCAACGGCGCCGGTAAGTCGACGACGATGCGCATCCTCACCGGTCAGTCAATCGCGGACTCCGGAACGATCAGGGTCTTGGGCATGGAGCTGCCTGCGCAGGCGAAGTTTGCCCGCGCGCGCATGGGCGTCGTGCCGCAGCTCGACAACCTCGATGTTGACGTCACCGTCGAGCAGAATCTCGCAGTCTTCGCCCGGCTCTACCGCGCGCCCAGCGTGCCCGAGGCCGTAGACCGGGCTCTTGAGATCGCGCGCCTCACAGACCGCCGCAAGGACTCCGTCGGAGAGCTTTCCGGAGGCATGCGCCGCCGGCTCCTGCTCGCGCGCGGCTTGGTCCACGACCCCGAGCTCGTCCTGCTTGACGAGCCGACCGTCGGCCTTGACCCGCAGATCCGCACGCAGCTGTGGACGCTGATCGACGGCCTGCGCACGGCCGGCTCGACGATCCTGATGTCCACGCACTACATCGAAGAAGCCGAGCGCCTGGCCGACGAAGTCGCGGTGATGACAGCCGGCGCAGTGATCGCCCGAGGTAAGCCGGGTGATCTGATCAAAGAGCATGCAGGTGCTCGCACGGTCGAGATCTACGGCCCGCCGCACGAACTCGAAGAACATCGCGACCGCTTCAACACGGCCGGCATCAGCGTGCGCGCCGCCGGACCAGCGATTGCCGTGCTCAAGGCCGAAGACGCCCCGCGCGAGCTGATCCCGGATCACGCGGTCGATCGGGCCGCATCTCTGGAAGACGTTTTTGTGAAGCTCACCGGGGAGGATGCCGAATGAGCGAAGTCGTCACCACCCGCGGGCGCACGATCCGCATCCGCCGCTTTGACCGCGCCGCGATCGGCGCGGTGATGAGCCGCGAGGTCGCGAACTTCCGCACCTTCTGGAAGGGCACCACCTTCAACAGCCTGCTCGACCCGACGATCTATCTGCTCGCGTTCGGTCTGGGCCTGGGCACGACGATCGTCGGTGACGTTGAGGGCATCCCGTACGTCCAGTTCGTCGGGACCGGCATGGTCGCGACGGCGGTGATCTTCAGCAGCGCGCTGCCGGCGATGTTCGGGACGTTCGTGAAGTACCACTTCCAGAAGACCTACGACGCGATTCTGGCCACTCCGGTTGACACCGAAGAACTCGTGACCGCTGAGGCGCTCTGGATTGCGCTGCGCTCTGGCTTCTACGGCACCTTTCCGATCTTCGTGACGTTCTTCTTCGGCCTCCCGCCCAAGCCGACGATGGTGCTGATCCCGCTCTTCTGCTTCGTCACGGCGTTCGGCTTTGCCTCATTCGGAATCGCCGTCGCGGCCCGCGCCCAGAAGATCGATCAGTTCAACTACGTGACCACGACCTGCATCACGCCGCTCTTTCTGGTGGCCGGCACCTTCTTCCCGATCAGCGAGCTGCCGCAGGCCGCGCAGGTGATCGCGCAGTTCAATCCGCTCTACCAACTCGTTGAACTTGTGCGCGGGGCGTCCTTCGGGTTTGAGCCCGTCGACGCGCTGCGCCTGGCCGCGCTGATCGTCTTCTCGCTGGTGCTCTGGCGCGTCGCGATCAAGTTCATGACGCAACGACTGATCGACTGACGCGCCCTACTTCTTGGCGCTGAATGCCAGCTTGCCGCTCTTGCAGGTCGAGGTGACCGCGATCGACTTCACCGTCGACTCGAGCGAGAGCGAACCGCTGCCCCTGCCCTTCTTGCCGAGATCGAGATTGAAGGTGTGGTCGTCGTACTCGCCGGTGCGTACCGGGTTGCGGAACTTGATCCGAATCTTGCCGGTGGAAGAGAGCAGCTTCTGATTGGGGAGGAACGCAAGGCCTTCGCGGTCCTTGGGGCCGTCCTCGACCTCGGGGCAGTCGAGCTTGACCTGCGGTGTGCCGAGACCCGAGAAGCAGAAGCCCTCCTTCTTCTTGCCCTTGGCGTCGTAACAAAATCCTTTGTAGATCTTGAACTTGAAGGCGACGCCGCCGGTCGCCGTGTAGGTGCCGGTCTTGAAGGTGGATTTCTTCGCTGATGCGGGCACCACCAGCAGTGCTGCGCAGAGCAGGGCGAGGGCGATGAGCCTGAGCGATCGGGTCATGGTGAAAAATGTACCGATTTCGATCATTACACGGTTTGGTGGTACATTCCGGAACCTGTTTTGGACGGAGTTCAACACTCGAAAGTGAGCCCTCGCCGTGTCAGCTGAGCCATTTCTTGCAGGTCGAACGTGTGTGATCACCGGTGCCGGTTCGGGCATGGGACGGGCCGTTGCCGTGCGCATGAGCCGCATGGGCTGCCCGGTGGCGATCTGCGACTGGGACGAAGAGGGCCTGCAGGTGACGGCCGAGCTGGTCGCCGGCCCGGTCCTCTCCCGCAAGTTCGACGTCTCCGACCGACTTGCATCGATGGCCTTTGCCAGCGATGTCAAGGAGTGGGCACCGTCAAAGCTCGGCATGATCCTCAACAACGCCGGCGTGACAGTCAGTCAGCTCGCCTCTGAGGCAGCCTCCGAGGATGATGAGTGGGTCATGAACGTCAACTTCTGGGGCGTCGTCAACGGTACGCGCGCCTACATGCCGCTACTTCTCGAACAGGGCGACGGCGCGATCGTCAACACGTCGAGCATCTTCGGTCTGATGGGCTGGCCGGCGCAGAGCATGTACTGCGCCTCCAAGCACGCTGTCCGCGGTTACACGGAAAGCCTTCGCCACGAGCTGCGCGACACCGACATCCGCGTCTGCCTTGTGCACCCGGGCGGTGTGAAGACCAACATCGTGCGCAACGCGCGCTTCCACAAAGACGACCTCGGTCGCACCGATCGCGCCGAACTCGAGAAAGAGTTCGACAGCATCACGATCACCACGCCTGAACGAGCCGCCAAGATCATTCAGCAGGGCGTCGACAAGAACAACCCGCGCATCCTCGTAGGGCCGGACGCAATCGGCACTTCGATCCTCAACCGACTCGCACCGGTGCGCTATTTCGACTTCATCAAGATGAACGAGAAGCGCCTCCGCCGGTAGGTTTCCGGGGATGGAGTCCCCGCGCGCGTCGCAACTTCTGAAGGACTGGCGCGATTCGCCGGGCGAGAAGACGCTCGGCGGGTTGATCGACACGATCGGCCTTGGCAGCTTTGCGCTGCTGTTCATCGTCCTGCTCGGACTGCCCGCACTGCCGTTGCCGACCGGCGGCGTCACTCACGTGCTCGAGGTCGTCGCGATGATCCTCGCGCTGCAACTGATCTTCGGGCGCAAGACCGTCTGGATGCCCAGGCGCTGGAGAAGCGTCGAGTTCGAGGACGGCGCCAAAGGGAAGTTCATCGACGGGCTGATCAGAACCACCACCAGGCTTGAGCGCCACTCCAAGCCTCGCGCCAGCTGGCTGTTCGGGCACTGGTGGACCGAGGTTGCCTACGGCTTCGCCGTCCTCGCCGGCGCACTTGCCGCCTTTTTTGCCCCGCCGTTCACCGGGCTTGACACGCTCCCGGCAATGGGCGTCGTGATCCTTTCGGTCGGCGTGATCATGGAAGACATTGCGTTTGCGATCGGCGGCGCGCTGATGATCCTGACGGGAGCGGTGCTCGAGATCACGCTCGGCGATGCGATCTATCGGGGCGTCAAGAAGCTGCTGTGATCCTCAGCTCTGACCCTCCACCTTGTCGCGCATCGCCTGCTCGCGCTGCAACAGGTCCGGGGTGAGGGCGTCCCCGAAGTCAGCGGCGTCAAAGATCTATCGGATCTCGACGTAGTTGCTCTTGAACGGGGCCTGGCGCATCCACTCTTTGATCTCGTCCAGAGATTCGCCTTGCAGCAGCCAGAAGCCGGAGACGATTTCCTTGGACTCCGAGAACGGCCCGTCAGTGATCGTCACATCGCCCGCCTCGTAATTGACGCGCGCGCCCTTTGCGGTCGGGTGCAGGCCCTCGCCGCCGAGCATCACTCCGGCCTCGACCAGCCGCTCGTTGAATTCGGTCATCTCTGCGAGCTCGGCTTCGGTCGGCATGACGCCGTTCTCGGTGTCGGCATTGCCGGGGACGAAAACTATGAACTTCACCTGAGGTCTCCTTGAGTATTGACACGCGCGGTCTTCGGAAGCAGATTCAATCACCTGATTGCAATCAGCGTTTCCTGGTCAGCGATTCCTAAAGTTGAGTAGAACATCCGTCGATGTCTGCGATATGAAATTCTCCCCAGGATCCCGCCTCGGCGACCAATCGGGATTCACGATGATCGAGCTGCTGGCGATACTCCTGATCGTCGGAACTCTCACCGCGATTGCCGTTCCCTCCTTCCTGAGCCAGCGCACCAAGGCAGATGATGCCTGCGCGAAGGCGATGGTGAAGCAGCTCTACACCGCCATGAAGACCTACCAGTCGGAATCTGGCAACTACGGCGGCGCGACCGTCGAAGGCCTGACCGCGATCGAGAACACGATCACTGCAAACAGCTGCGGAAGTTCAACGGGCGTCTCGGTCTCCGGACCTGCCGCCGGCGCTCCCGCAGGTGCCTGCCCGGCCGGCACAACCGTCAGCGCAGCAGACGCGCGTCTGGGTTTCTGCGTCGGAGCGCAGTCCAGCAGCGGTACCTGGATGGCAATGACCGAGCAGAACGGCAGGCTTTTCCGCACCTGCGAAGTGGCAGCCGGGCAGTCGGTGCCTTTCGGGGGTTGCAACGGGTCCGGCGGCACCTCGGGCACCTGGTAGCTGCCTCCGCAGGGCATCGGGCCCGGCTGCGAACATCAGTTCGTGGGCACGATCGACCAGAACTCCGGGGCAACCGTTCTGCACGCCGACCTTGATGCTTTCTTCGCGTCAGTCGAGCAGCGCGACAATCCGCAGCTGCGCGGCAGGCCCGTACTTGTCGGCGGCGGGATCGTCACTGCAGCCAGCTACGAGGCCAAAGCGCGCGGCGTGAGCACGCCGATGAACCTCGGCCAGGCCCGCGCCCTCTGCCCCGACGCGGTTGTGGTCGCTCCGCGCGGAGACGCATACTCGGCCGCCAGCAAAGAAGTGATGGCCGTGCTCGAAGATTTCTCGCCGACCGTCGAGAAGATCTCGATCGATGAGGCCTTTCTTGACGGCGCCGGGATGGAGCACATCCACGGCTCCCCGCGCGAGATTGCCGAGAAGATCCGCGCTGCGGTACGCGAGCGCACGGGACTGAACATCACGATCGGCGTTGCCCGCACGAAGTTTCTTGCCAAGATCGCCAGCGGCGCGGCCAAGCCGGACGGTCTGCTTGTGGTGGAGCCGGATGATGAGCTTGACTTCTTGCACCCGCTCCCGATCGAGGCCGTGTGGGGTGTTGGACGGGTGACTTCGAAGAAGCTCCGCGCGCGCGGCGTCACGACCGTCGGCGACATCGCCGCGCTCGACGTGGAGACGCTCTGCACTGTCCTTGGCAAGAGCCAGGGACGCAAGCTCCACGCGCTCTCAAACAACCGCGACGAGCGTCGCGTCGCGCCGCGCCAGCGCCGCAAGTCGATCGGCGCCCAGCGCGCGATCGGCAAACAGCCGCGCACCCGCGCCGAGCTTGAGACGATTCTCGCGTCGCTGGTCGACCGGGTGACCCCGCGGTTGCGCCGCGCTGGTCGCTCGTCGCGCACCGTCGTGTTGAGCATCCGCTTCGGCAACTTCACGCGCATGACCCGCTCGCGCACACTCGCGGCGCCGACGACATCCTCCGAAGAGTTCTTGTCGGCACTGAAGGCGCTGCTCGGTCCCGAGATGGATCAGGTGCACGAACTGGGGATCACGCTGATCGGGATTGCGCTCGCAAACCTCGACGACGGCGCGCAACTCGCACTCGCATTCGACGGCCCCGGCGGGCATGAGATCGACGCGACGGTGGACGCCGTGAAGGAGCGCTTCGGCAAAGACGCGATCCAGCGCGGCGCGCTGATCGGCAAGGACTCGGGCTTCGCCGCGCCGCAGGTCGAAGACTGAGTCTGGTGTCCCTCCGGCCGGAGGTTCAGCCGGACTTCTGTGCTTTGCGCAGCAGCCGGTCGCTGATCGCGTGGGTGATCGGCGACGGGGCGAGTCGGTTGAGCAGGCGTGTCGAGCGGCCGCGAATGCTTGGAACGATCAGGAACCCGCCGCCGTCGATGCCCTCGAGGATCGCCTCGGCTGCCGGCTCGAGCTCCATGCTTCCGGCAAACTGCTTCAGCTCGCCGGTCAGCCGTGACCCGCTGCGGCGTTCTTCTTCGACCATCGGCGTCATCACTTCGGGCGGGGCCACGACCGACACGGCAACGCCGTTGGGCTTCTGTTCAAGACGCAGCACTTCGGCCAGGCCGACAACGCCGAACTTGCTCGCGCAGTAGGCCGAGTAGCCGTAGTTGGCGACAAAGCCCGCGAGCGAAGCGATCAGCACCAGGTGCCCGCCGTTCTTGAGATGCGGCAGTGTGGCGGCGGCGACGTTGCGGGAGCCATAGAGATTGATGTCGACGACGCGACGAAAGGCTTCCTCGTCGGTCTCCTCGAAGGGCACCGCGATCACGACGCCGGCACTGTTGATCACCAGTCGCGGCGCGCCGAGCGCGGCGACTCCGGCGGCGACTGCTGCCGCGACGGCCGCGCCGTCGCGCACGTCGACTGCTTCAAAGTGCACGCTGCTGCCGGCGTGTTCAAGTCCGGCCCGGGCCGGCTCGGAGAACTTCACGTCCAGCGCGATCACCTGGTCGCCGCGCGCGAGCAGCAGCTCTGCCAGGCGATTGCCGATGCCGCTTCCGGCCCCTGTCACGAGCGCGATCATGCTGGTGCCGACACGCCGGTGTTCAGCGCCGAGAACCACGCCTCGGGCAGCAGCCCGGCCGGCACGGCCCCCGTGTACCTGGGGAAGAGCCGCATCGCAGCGAGTCCGCACGGCCGCTCGATGATTGCGGGGCGGAGGGCCTGCATGTTTGACCACATCCCGACGGACGAGAGCAGCTGAAAGTCGGCAGCGTTGGGCTCGGTGGCGCCGATCACGCCCTGCTCGATCAACTCATCCACGCGGTCAAGCAGCACGGGCAGATGGTTTATGTCCTTCTGCACCTGCTCGTCTGTGGCCTTGTTGGCGAACTTCGCGATCTGGGCCATGAACGGTGCGACGAAAACCTTGAAATCGCGAGCCGGACCCGGGGGCAGCGATCCGTGGACCCATGCGCGGACCGTCTCGGGGCTGCGCGAAAGATGCGCCCAGACCAGTCGGCGGCCGATGTCCTGAAAGTCGCCTTCGCCCCAGCGCTCTGCAGCGACGACGAATTCGCGTTCTTCGGGGTCGGCGGGGTAGAGCGGCTTCTCAGTGCGCACGTTGTCCAGCGCGAGGAAGATCATGCTCGTGCCCTGGACCTTGTGCCCGTTGATGACTGCTGCCGGCACGCGGGTGCCGCCGAACATCACACGCATCATGATGCGGTGCAGCGCCGGCGGGACTTCTGCCTTTTGAAAGTCGATCCCCTTGTGACGCGCGGCTGCGTAGACGGCCTCGCACGGGTGTGAGCCCGAGAAGCCGTAGATCTTCACATCATCATGCATGCTGATCCACCATAACGGCGTGCCCCGCAATCAGCGGTCTGACTATCGGCGGGGCGTGAGGAACTCTGCCGTGCTCGAGCTCGTCCCAGGTGAACCCCGCCGCTTCGACGGTCGAAACGGTGTCGCGGTTGCAGCGGCAGCCGTTCCCGTACCAACGCCACGGCCGCTCAAGCCGGTCCTGCCATTTAGCGGTTGCTGCCGAGTCAGAGCGCACGTGCTCCATCAGCAGCAGCGCGCCTCCGGGCGCGAGTACACGCCTGAGCTCGGCGAGCGTCGCTTCCTGGTCGGGGACAGTGCAGAGCACGAGCGTGCTCACGACGGTGTCGAAACTGTCGTCCTCGAACGGGAGCTTCTCCGCCGGTGCGGAGACGATTTCGCAGGCAAGGTGAGTCGCGGCGGCGCGTTCTTTGAGGCGCGTGGCCATCGGCCCGCTCGGCTCGGTCAGCACGAGCCGATCGAGCGTGTCCGGGTAGTGGCCCAGGTTCAAGCCCGTGCCGGCACCGATCTCGAGTACGCGCCCGCGCGCGCGTTCGAGCAGCCGCTCGCGCCTGGCACTGAGCCCGTCGCGTTCGGCGGCGGCGAGGAAGCGGTCGTACTGACTTGCGAACAATGCGTCGTAGATCCCCATCGCCCGACGGTATCGTGGATCACGTGAGCGACGCAGTTCATCAGTTCAATGCGGAGATCTGGCGACACGACGGGCCGGCGGCCTGGCACTTCGTCTCGCTGCCCGATGAGCTTGCCGACGAGCTTCGTGCCGCATACGCCCATCGTCAGAAGGCGTTCGGATCGCTGCCGGTACGCGCGACGATCGGTCAGACCGAATGGGAGACCTCGATCTTCTTCGACCGCAAGCGCGAGACCTACCTCCTGCCGGTCAAGGCAGCCGTTCGCAGGAGCGAAGCACTGGAAGACGGCGATTGCGCGCAGCTGAGAATCCTGCCGGCGATCTGATGGCCAAGCTCCTCTACATGACAATCACCTCGCTCGACGGTTTCATCGAAGACAGCGAGGGAGACTTCGGATGGGGGGTCCCGAGCCCCGAGCTGCATCAGTTCTTCAACGACCTGCAGCGCCCGATCGGCACGCATCTCTACGGTCGCCGGCTCTACGAGACGATGGCCGTGTGGGAGACGATGAAGCTCGATGAATCCTTGGCCGGGCTCGAAGAAGAGGCGATCGACTACCAGAAGCTGTGGCGCGCTGCCGAGAAGATCGTCTACTCGACGACGCTCCAAGAGACATGGACCGCGCGCACCAAACTTGAGAACGTGTTCGACGTTGATGCGGTCCGAGCGCTGAAGGAATCGGCCGAAACGGATCTCGTGATCGGCGGCGCGGCGCTGGCGTCATCGGCGTTCGCTGCGGGCCTGATTGACGAGGTCCATCAGACGATCTCGCCGGTCATCCTGGGCGCGGGCAAACCTGCGTACTCCGCTCAACTCACGATCGACCTCGAACTGCTCGATCATCGCCGCTTCGAGAGCGGCGCCGTCCATCTGCACTACAAGGTGAAACAGCGCCGAGAGCTCGGCGCCATCACCACAGCTGAAGAACTGCCCACCAACTGAACACGATGAGACCCGAATGACCGCTCAGGACCTTCCCCACCACAAGCAACTCAAGCTCGACAGCCGGCCGCCGACGGTCGCCGCGATGTTCCGGCGCCGAACAGAGAATTCGGCCGACAAAGTGGCGTTCAGATACCCGGACGCCTCCGAGAACTGGCAGTCGCTGACCTGGGGCGAAGTCGCCAGGCGAACCGACAATCTCGCCGCTGGACTGATTGCGGTCGGAGTCGGGCTCGAACAGTGCGTCGCCATCATCGCCGGCACGCGCTACGAGTGGATCCTCGCGGACTTCGCGATCAACAATGCGGGCGCGACTACAACCACGGTTTACCCGTCGACCATTCCCGATGACGTCGCCTACATAGTTTCCGACTCGTCCTCGGTGGTCGTCTTCGCCGAAGACGATGAACAGATCGCAAAACTACGGGAGCAGCGCGACAACCTGCCGCAGGTTCTGAAGGTGATCGCCTTCACCGGAGAGACCGACGGCGACTGGGTGATTTCGCTCGAAGAACTCGAGCAGCTCGGCGCCGAGCATCTGGCCGCCGATCCGACCGTCGTCGACCGGCGCATTGCCGATTTGACCCCGGAGTCGATCGCCACTTTGATCTACACCTCCGGAACGACTGGTCGCCCGAAAGGCGTGCGTCTCAGTCACGACGGCTGGAGCTACGTCGGTGCCGCGATCGCGACCGAGGGCTTCATCAGCGACGCTGACGTGCAATTCCTCTGGCTGCCGCTGGCCCATGCCTTCGGAAAGTTCCTGATCGTCGCCCAGCTGGAAGTCGGATTCAGCACGTACGTCGACGGTCGCGTACCGAACATCATCGACAACCTCGCGATCATCCGGCCGACCTTCATGGGCGCGGCACCGCGGATTTTTGAAAAGGCCCACGGCCGCGTGGTCACGACTGTCGAGGAAGAGGGCGGAGCCAAGAAGAAACTCTTTGACTGGGCCTTCGCGGTCGGCATCAGGGTCTCTCGGCTGACCCGCGAAGGCAAGGAGGTGCCGCTGTTGCTGTCGATCCAGAACGCGATCGCCGACAAGCTCATCTTCACAAAAGTCCGCGAGACCTTCGGTGGACGAATCCGATACTTCGTCTCCGGATCTGCGCCGCTATCGGTTGACATCGCGGAGTGGTTTCATGCTGCCGGCCTCTTGATCCTCGAGGGTTACGGCATGACCGAGACCTCTGCGGCCTCGGTGGTGAACAGCCCGAGCAGCTTCAGGCTCGGCACGGTCGGTCGCCCGGTCGCGGGCACGGAGCTGAAGATCGCCGGCGACGGCGAGATCCTGGTGCGAAGCCCGGGCATCATGAAGGGCTATCTGGGCCTCCCGGCCGAAACGGCCGAGGCGCTGGTCGGCGACGGCTGGATGGCCACGGGCGACATCGGCGAAGTCGATCAGGACGGTTTCGTCCGCATCACCGACCGCAAGAAGGACCTCTTCAAGACCTCCGGCGGAAAGTACGTTGCGCCGACCCACATCGAAGGTCTTTTCAAGGGCATCAGCCCGCTGGTCAGCCAGATCATGGTCCACGGCGCAGAGCGCAAGTTCGTATCTGCGCTGATCACTCTTGACCCGGACGCCGTCGAGTCGTGGTCTGAGGCCAACGGAATGGCCGGCAGGTCATACGCCGAGGTCGCCACCTCACCGCAGATCCACGAAGTGATCGCGGCTCAGGTGAAAGAGCTGAACAAGAAGCTCAACCCCTGGGAGCAGGTCAAGAAGTTCCAGATCCTCGAGCGCGACCTGACGATCGAGGGCGGCGAGATCACCCCGAGCATGAAAATGAAGCGCAAGGTGATCGAGGATCACAACAGGGAGCTGCTTGACGGCTTTTATGCCTGATTCGCCGCGCACAGCCATAGGCTGCGCGTTGTGCTGAAGCTTCTGCTTTTCGTGATCCCGCTCGGTCTTGCCGGCGCTGTCAGTCCAGTGCTGTTGACCGAGCAGACGGTCGTGCTGTCCGGTCCCGACGGGCGCCGCACTGCGCGCGCTTTCGCGGTCGGCGCGATGCTGACGCTGCTCCTGTTTGTCGCTGCGCTCGTCTTCTTCGGAGGCTCGATCAAGCTGCCGAAGACTCCGCACCTGGACGCGACGCTCGACGTCGTGATCGGAGCGTTGCTGATGGCGCTCGCCCTCTACCTCCACCTCAGGAGTCCAGCCGGAAAGCCGGACAAGCCGGCACGCGGGGCGATGAACCCGCGAGCCGCCTGCCTGTTCGGAACGGTTTCGATGGCCACGAACTTCACGACGCTCGCGCTGATGATCCCTGCCTCAAAGGAGATCGCGGCGAGCGGCGTTGACTTCGCCGGGCAGGTCGCCGCCGCCGTGGTTCTCGTGGTGTTGGCTTCGACACCGGTGTGGCTCCCGCTTGTGTTGACCGCGCTCGCGCCCGGACCGGCGCTGCGCGGGCTGGACGCGTTCGGAGCGTTCATCCAGCGCAGCGGTCGGCTTGCCACGGTGATTCTCCTTGCACTGGTGGGCACACTCCTGGTCGTCCGCGGAGCAGTGCGGCTGCTCACCTGAGTCAGCCCGGGCAGTCGATCCAGCGCGTGATCTGGCCATCTCGCAGTTCGTGCCACGATGGCGGTGCCGGTGGCGGATCGTGCCGGAATGCATCGATCACGGCCTGCGGTCCGTGGAGTTCATCTTCGATCGCCGTCGTCCAGTGGACATCGGGTGCGAGCAGGCGCTCGAGCTGATCCCAGTCCCGCGCCTCGATCTGATCGAGAACTCTGCACACCGCTGGGACCATGTCTGCCATCTCGATTACTTCGGCAACTAGGCCCGAAGCTTGTAGCCACGCTTGAACAACCGGTAGTTGAACGCGAAAAGCCCGCCAGTCACCGCAGTAAGCACCGCGAACGAAAGCGCAATGTTCGTGTTCGAGAATCCGAGAAACCCGTACCGCACAAGACTGATCATGTAGTAGATCGGGTTGAACTGGCTGAGCGTGCGGAAGGGTTCTGGCAGCAGCGCGACCGAGTAGAAGATCCCGCCCAGGAAGATCAGCGGCTGGAGAATGAACGTCTGGGCAAAGGCGACGTCGTCAAACTGCTCGGCTCGCAGGCCGATCAGCACGCCCATCTGCGAGAAGAAGAATCCGATCAGGATGAACGTGATGATCAACAGGAACGGGTGCTCGACAGGCAGGTCCACCAGGAACGAAGAGACGATGAAGGTGATCGTCGCGACGATGCCGCCGCGCAAAAAGCCGCCCAGCGAAAATCCGAGCAGCAGCTCCATCGGTGAGGCCGGCGAGGAGAGCTGATCGTCGATCGAGCGCTGGAACTTCTGCTGCATCAGCGAGGACGAGCTGTTTGCGAAAGCATTGGTGACCCAGGCCATCATGATCAGGCCGGGGATGATGTAGACGACGTAGTCGACGCCGTGGAGCTTGTCGATGCGCGAACCAAGCGCAGCGCCGAAGACCGAGATGTAGAGGAACGTCTCAAGCAGCGGCGCGCCGAGCGTCTGGCGCTTGATCTTCATGAAGCGGTTGACCTCTCGCCGGATCAGCGAGAAGAAGCGGATCTGATCGGGGCTCAAAGCTCGTCCTCATTTTCGACCTTCGCGCGCGAGAGTTCCTTACGTCCGACCAGCTCCAGATAGGCATCCTCCAGCGACGAGGTGCCAAAGCGCTCTGCGACCTCGGCGTTGGTGCCGCTGGCGACGATCTCGCCCTCGTTGATGAACGCGATGCGGTTGCAGAGCTGTTCGGCCTCTTCGAGGTAGTGCGTCGTGAGCAGGATCGTGGTGCCCTCTTCGTTGATCTTCTGGCAGTAGTGCCAGAGCTCCAATCGCAATTCGACATCAACCCCTGCAGTGGGCTCGTCGAGGATCAGCAGCGGCGGACGGTGCATCAGCGCGCGGGCCAGAATCAGCCGGCGCTTCATGCCGCCGGAGAGGGTTCGGGTGCGCTCGTGGCGCTTCTCACTCAAGGAAAACGTCTCAAGCAGTTCGGCCGTGCGCTCCTTGCGCTCCTTCTTGGGCATTCCGAAGTAGCCGCCGTGGTAGTCGAGCGACTCCTCGAGCGTCAGGAACCAGTCGAGGTTCAGATCCTGCGGCGCGAGCCCGACGGCTTTGCGCGCCTCTTTGTAGTGATCGATCGCGTCGTGACCGAAGATTTCGATCTGGCCAGAGGTCGGTTGCGCGAGGCCGGTGGTGCAGTGGATCAGCGTCGACTTGCCCGCGCCGTTGGGCCCGAGCAGGCCGAAGAACTCGCCGGCTGTGATCTCCAGGGAGACGCCCTTGAGCGCCTCGACGCCTGTGTCGTACTGCTTCTTCAAGTCAGTGATCTTGAGTGCGCTGTCGCTCATCAAGTGGTCACCGTAGCGCCGCCAAACAAATAGAACAACGCCATATTGCGATATCGTCATGTTTATGACGCAACGTGTCCCGCAGCTCAAAGCAGAACTCTTCAAAGCGCTCGGCAACCCGGTCCGCATCCGAATCCTCGAGCAGCTTTCCGCGGCTGCCGAGCAGTCTGTCTCGGAGCTGCGCGTCCGACTCGGAACCGAGCAGTCCCACCTCTCTCAGCAGCTCGGGATTCTGCGCCGCGCAGGGCTGGTCACATCGCGCCGCGAGGGGACGTCGGTTTTCTACTCCCTTGCAGACCCGCGGGTTGAAGAGCTGCTGAAGATCGCGCGCGACCTGTTGCTCGACACGCTCGCCACCTCGCAGTTGGAACTTCAGTCATAAACAAGAAGTCGCAATGGAC